>NZ_JAAVXH010000090.1:0-55787 GCF_012273755.1 Dickeya sp. CFBP 2040 | reverse complement strand
AAAAACCGGACTGACCAGCAAGACCATACGTTTCTATGAAGAAAAAGGGCTGATGACGGCGCCACTGCGATGCGAAAATGGTTACCGCAGTTATAATCTTCACCATATCGAAGAGCTGACGCTATTGCGTCAGGCTCGTCAGGTGGGATTCACGCTGGAAGAATGCCGAGAACTGGTGACGCTATTCAATGATCCGATGCGACATAGCGCCGATGTTAAGGCTCGCACATTACAGAAAGTGCAGGATATTGAGCAGCAAATCGAAGAACTCAAAGTGATGCGTCAGCGCCTGCTGTCGCTGGCAGAGTCCTGTCCCGGCGACAGTAGCGCCGAATGCCCGATTATTATCCAACTGGCGGGGTGCTGCCACGCAACATCAGGAGGAAAACATCAGACGTCATAACATGTGACGCAGATAATAATGGCGATGCGGCAGCACTAACTGACCGGGCCGGTTGCACCCTCAGAGGCGTGGTCGCACATGTAGCGTAATACCTTCCACAGCGGTAACTTCCACCACGGTTCCGGCGGACAGATCCTGCTCTGCCTGTACGCGCCAACTGCTGTCGCCAATGTTGACCCGACCGAGACCGTTTATTAGTGGTTCGGTCAACGTGGTATGCAGGCCAATCAATTGTTGTCCACGTTGATTGAGCACCGGCGGGGGGTGCTTTTCGAGGCGACGGCGCAGCCATTGCCACCATAGCAGTGCTGCTGCGACCGTCAGTACGGCAAAGGCAATGCATTGCCATGTCCAGCTCAGTGGCAACAGCCAGGCGAGAATCCCGGTAAGCAGCGCGGCGATGCCGCTCCATAACAGATAGCCGCCTGCACCCAGCATTTCAGCGGCCAGCAGCAGCCCTCCAAGCGACAACCAAAACCAATGGGCGTTTTCCAGCACCAGCGCCATCATGATTATTTTCTCCGGTCCGTCTGGCTCTCTTTGATCAGTTCACTGATGCCGCCAATGGTGCCAATCAGGTTGCTGGCATCCAGAGGCATCATGATGACTTTGCTGTTGTTGGCGGCACCAATGGTTTGCAGTGCGTCGGTGTATTTCTGCGCCACAAAGTAGTTGATTGCCTGGATGTTCCCGGCAGCAATGGCCTCAGACACCATTTGGGTGGCGCGAGCTTCGGCTTCTGCTGCGCGTTCGCGGGCTTCTGCTTCAAGGAAGGCGGATTGCCGTTCCCCTTCAGCTTTAAGAATTTGCGCCTGTTTTTCCCCTTCGGCTTTCAGGATGGCGGCTTGCCTGACCCCTTCTGCCTCCAGAATTTCAGCGCGTTTGGTCCGTTCCGCTTTCATCTGGGCGTTCATCGAGGCGATCAGTTCAGCAGGCGGGCGCACATCGCGGATTTCGATACGAGTGACTTTGATGCCCCATGGGTTGGTGGCTTCGTCCACGATATGCAGCAACCGGGTGTTGATGCTGTCGCGTTGGGAAAGCATTTCATCAAGTTCCATCGAGCCGAGAACGGTACGAATGTTGGTCATGGTCAGGTTAATAATGGCCAGTTCCAGATTGCTGACTTCATAGGCAGCACGGGAAGCATCCACCACCTGAATAAAGCAGACGGCATCGATAGTCACGTTGGCGTTGTCTTTGGAGATGATTTCCTGTGAGGGAATATCCAGCACCTGCTCCATCATGTTGATTTTACGCCCGATGCGATCCATAAACGGCACCATCAGATTCAGGCCGGGCATCAGGGTACGGGTGTAGCGGCCAAAACGTTCCACCGTCCACTGGTAGCCTTGCGGCACGATTTTGATGCCGGACCAGACAATCACCAGCGCAACGACAATCAGAACCGGGATAAATGTCAGCATGTACTCTGCTCTCCATGGTTTTTTTCTGTGAGAAGTGTAATGCAGGATAGCGCAACTGGCGTAGTAACGTTACGTGCGAACAAGGGATTATGCGAGCCTGCATGAAAAGCAGGCTGCAATGATATGGCGTGGGTTACATATCCAGTTCGATGTCGTTTAGCGGCATACAGCAGCAGGGCAGAATTTCGCCTCGTTGCAGGCAGGCAAGCGGGGTTTCCCGGTAGGCGACCTTGCCTTTGATGAGCCGTAACCGGCAAGCGCCGCAATAACCGGAGCGACACTGATACTCGACCGGTACCTGCTGAGATTCAAGCGCTTCCAGCAGGGAGCCATGTGCATCGGTGCATAATAACCGCGCCCCGGAGAGGCGCAGCGTGATAGTGGGCGTCGTCATTGTAGGTTAAAGCTGGAAGTCGCTTAGATCGTCGGTGTTAATTTCCGAGTCAATCTGGCCGACCAGATAGGAGCTGACTTCTACCTCTTGCGGTGCCACTTGTACGTTGTCTGATACCAGCCAGGCGTTGATCCAGGGAATCGGGTTAGTGCGGGTTTCAAACGGCAACGGCAACCCTACCGCCTGCATACGGATGTTGGTGATATATTCAACATACTGGCACAGGATGTCCTTGTTCAGGCCAATCATCGAGCCGTCGCGGAACAGGTACTCTGCCCACTCTTTTTCCTGCTGAGCCGCCAGCAGGAACAGATCGTAGCATTGCTGTTGACACTCTTCCGCCACCTGCGCCATTTCCGGGTCGTCCTGGCCTGCACGCATCAGGTTGAGCATATGCTGGGTGCCGGTAAGATGCAGCGCTTCGTCGCGGGCAATCAGTTTGATGATCTTGGCATTGCCTTCCATTAGCTCTCGCTCAGCGAAAGCGAAAGAGCAAGCGAAGCTGACATAGAAACGGATGGCTTCCAGCGCATTGACGCTCATCAGGCACAGGTAGAGTTTTTTCTTTAGCTCGTAGAGGTTGACGTTCACGGTCTTGCCGTTGACCTGATGGGTGCCTTCTCCCAGCAGGTGATAGTAGCTGGTCAGTTCAATCAGTTCATCATAGAAACCGGAGATATCTTTGGCTCGCTTGAGAATTTCCTCATTGGTGACGATATCGTCGAACACAACCGACGGATCGTTGACGATATTGCGGATAATGTGGGTATAGGAGCGCGAGTGGATCGTTTCCGAGAAGGCCCAGGTTTCCACCCAGGTTTCCAGTTCCGGGATGGAGATGAGCGGTAGCAGCGCCACGTTAGGGCTGCGGCCCTGAATCGAGTCCAGTAGCGTCTGGTATTTCAGGTTGCTGATAAATATGTGTTTTTCGTGTTCCGGCAACCCTTGATAGTCGATGCGATCACGAGAGACGTCAACCTCTTCCGGACGCCAGAAGAACGAAAGTTGTTTTTCGATCAGCTTTTCGAAAATTTCATATTTTTGCTGATCGTAGCGTGCCACGTTAACTGGCTGACCGAAAAACATCGGCTCCAGCAACTGATCGTTTTTATTCTGTGAAAAAGTGGTATAGGCCATAGTCTCTCCAAACAAGCCAACAGCGCGGCCTGAGGGCGGCGCTGTTAAACCTCGGCATGTGTCGCGGCTCTACCGAAGCGAGCAGCCGCGACGAGATGAGGAATATCGTCATTCCGGGGATATCCCGTGTTACGGAAGTCCCCGGCACCGTGCTTAGATTTTACAGGCGCCGCTTTCGCAGCCGTCATCCTGCGGTGCGGTATCCAGCAGGTCGTCCTGCGCATCTTCGGCACCATCGCGGGTGTTTTGATAGTAGAGGGTTTTCAACCCGAACTTATACGCCGTGAGCAGATCTTTAAGCAACTGGGTCATCGGCACTTTTCCTGACGGGAAACGCGCCGGATCGTAGTTGGTGTTGGCGGAAATCGCTTGATCGACGAATTTCTGCATCAAACCGACCAACTGCAGGTAGCCATCATTAGACGGCATATCCCATAGCAACTCGTAGGCGTCTTTCAGCGTTTCGTACTCAGGCACCACCTGGCGCAGGATACCGTCTTTTGATGCTTTGACGCTGATATGACCGCGCGGCGGCTCAATGCCGTTGGTGGCATTGGAAATCTGCGACGAGGTTTCAGACGGCATCAGTGCAGACAGCGTGGAGTTACGCAGACCATAGGTCTGAATATCTTTACGCAGCGTTTCCCAGTCATGGTGCAGAGGTTCACTGCAAATGCCGTCCAGATCACGCTTGTAGGTGTCGATTGGCAAAATGCCCTGCGAATAGGTGGTTTCGTTGAACCACGGGCAGGCGCCTTGCTCACGTGCTAATTGGTTCGAGGCTTTCAGCAGATAGTACTGAATTGCTTCGAAAGTGCGGTGCGTCAGGTTATTGGCGCTGCCGTCGGAGTAGCGCACGCCGTGTTTTGCCAGATAGTAGGCGAAGTTAATAACACCGATGCCCAGGGTACGGCGGCCCATTGCGCCGCGTTTGGCTGCCGGAATCGGGTAGTCCTGATAGTCGAGCAGGGCATCCAGCGCACGTACCGCTAATGTCGCCAGTTCTTCCAGTTCGTGCAGTGAGCTGATGGCACCCAGATTAAAGGCTGACAGAGTACAAAGCGCAATTTCGCCGTTTTCGTCGTTGACGTCTTCCAGCGGTTTGGTCGGCAATGCGATTTCCAGACACAGGTTGGACTGACGCACCGGTGCAACCTGTGGGTCAAACGGGCTGTGTGTGTTGCAGTGGTCGATATTCTGGATATAGATACGACCCGTAGAGGCACGCTCTTGCATCATCAGCGAGAACAGCTCCGCTGCTTTGAGCTGCTTCTTACGAATGCTGTCGTCCTGCTCGTATTTCACATACAAGCGTTCAAATTCATCCTGATTGTTGAAGAAAGCATCGTATAGCCCCGGCACGTCGGATGGGCTGAACAGCGTGATGTCGCCGCCTTTGACCAGACGCTGGTACATCAATTTGTTGAGCTGTACGCCGTAGTCAAGATGACGTACGCGGTTGCCTTCCACGCCGCGGTTATTTTTCAACACCAGCAAGCTTTCCACTTCCAGATGCCACAGCGGGTAGAACAGGGTGGCTGCACCGCCGCGCACGCCACCCTGCGAGCAGGATTTCACCGCGGTCTGGAAATGTTTGTAGAACGGAATACAACCGGTATGAAACGCTTCACCGCCCCGGATCGGGCTGCCCAGCGCGCGAATACGCCCGGCATTGATGCCAATGCCGGCGCGCTGGGAAACGTATTTCACGATGGCGCTGGAGGTGGCGTTGATGGAGTCCAGACTGTCGCCGCACTCGATCAGCACGCAGGAGCTGAACTGGCGAGTCGGGGTACGCACGCCGGACATGATCGGTGTCGGCAGAGAAATTTTGAATGTCGATACCGCGTCGTAGAAGCGCTTGACGTAATCCAGACGAGTTTCACGCGGGTAGCCGGAAAACAGGCAGGCGGCGACCAGAATGTACAGGAACTGGGCGCTTTCGTAGATGTCACCGGTCACGCGGTTTTGGACCAGATATTTCCCTTCCAGCTGTTTTACGGCTGCATAGGAGAAATTCATGTCACGCCAGTGATCGATGAAAGCGTCCATGTGATCGAATTCTTCTTCCGTGTAGTCTTCCAGCAAATGGCGGTCATATTTGCCCATTTCGACCATTTTCACCACGTGATCGTACAGCTTCGGCGGTTCGAACTGACCATAGGCTTTTTTACGCAGATGAAAAATAGCCAGACGCGCAGCCAGATACTGATAGTCCGGGCTTTCGCGGGAGATCAGGTCAGCGGCGGCCTTGATGATGGTTTCATGGATATCGGCAGTCTTGATGCCATCGTAGAATTGGATATGGGAACGTAGTTCAACCTGAGAAACAGAGACATTGTGTAACCCTTCTGCTGCCCAGGTAATCACCCTGTGGATTTTGTCCAGATTGATGCGCTCTTTACTGCCATCGCGTTTGGTAACAAGCAGACTCTGATTCATGTGGCGTAGCACCTGTTTTTTGACACGAGTTTTGTTTTTTATGGTCTTACCGTTTTCTCATTCACAAAAAATGCAAATAAAAAAATAGTGTTTTCCGTCAGAAGTAAACACTATATATAGGGGTTGTACCATCTTTTGATAACAAGATAATGTGAAAAGTAGCGTATTGCAAGTGAGCAAAAGGGTTCTCTCTTGTGGATAACTATAGGGAGTAAATGTTACAAGCACGCTAAATCCCAGCTACCGTGCGGCTTACTTATTTTGTCAACCTCAGGTGAGAAAAAATAAAAAAATTGATCAATCGCCGGTTTCTTACCCTGTCGCAATGCTCAGGCTATGACTAAAACCGTGTTTCAAACAGTTATTAGGAATAATCTGAGTTTGTTCTGTCGTCCAATAGTTGATCAGGCGTGGTTTATGCCTGAAAACTTATTCTTCAGCGATAAAAAAGCCGGTGGATGTAACACCGGCAGGGGGTATTGAAGGACTCAGCCCGTCGCCCGGCGCGGTCAGCCGAGATGCGTTGTGTGGATCATATAATTAACATCGACGTTCGCGCCGAGCCGGAAGCGGTCCAGCAGCGGATTGTAGTGCAGACCGGTCATGTGGCGTTCGCGTAGTGGCGTTTGGTCTACCCAGTGCAGCAATTCCGCCGGGCGGATGAATTTTTTGATGTCGTGTGTACCTCGCGGCACCATGTTGGTCAGGTATTCGGCACCGACAATCAGCATCAACCAGGCTTTGGCATTACGATTGATGGTAGAGAAAAAAACATGTCCGCCCGGTTTGACCAGCCGGGCGCAGGCTCGTACCACCGAATTCGGGTCTGGTACGTGTTCCAGCATCTCCATACAGGTCACTACGTCGTAGGTGCCGGCATGGGCATCGGCGTGTGCTTCCACCGTTTCTTGTAGGTAATTGACGCTAATGCCGCTTTCTAATGCATGTAGCCTTGCTACCTGCAAGGGCTCGGCTCCCATATCCAGACCGGTAACGCGCGCGCCTTCGCGCGCCATGCTTTCGGCCAGAATGCCGCCGCCGCAGCCGACATCCAGTACCTGCTTGCCGAAAATGCCGTCGGCGCGTTCGATGATGTAATTCAGACGCAATGGGTTGATGCGGTGCAGCGGTTTGAATTCACCCTCCAGATCCCACCAGCGTGAGGCAACGGCCTCAAACTTGGCAATTTCATCAAGGTCGACATTCGGGGTGCGCGCAGCGGCTTTCAGGGGGTCGGGGCGTGTGGTGCCTGCGTTTATGCTGTCTGTGTTCATGGAAAGTGATCACCTTTCATCAATATTGACTGAGGCCGAGTATAGCGAGCAGACGACGGTTGTTGTAGTCGCCCGCTGCGGCTTCGCGGTGCCTGCATCTTGTGACGGCGATAACATCGCAGTAACGAAACGCGCAGCGCCCCGCAAAGAAGCACCAGTAAACCGGCGCGAAGTTTCCCCTAAAACCCCGGTTTATGATATGATTTTCCACCTTTTAAAATCGGGTAGATGTGAATAGAGGGATAGCGGCTCCATGAGCGACCTTGCCAGAGAAATTACACCGGTCAACATCGAGGAAGAGCTGAAAAGTTCATATCTGGATTACGCCATGTCCGTCATCGTCGGGCGTGCGTTGCCGGACGTTCGCGATGGTCTTAAGCCGGTACACCGCCGCGTGCTGTACGCAATGAGTGTGCTGGGTAACGACTGGAACAAGCCTTATAAAAAATCGGCCCGTGTGGTCGGGGACGTTATCGGTAAATATCACCCGCATGGTGATAGCGCGGTGTACGACACCATCGTGCGTATGGCTCAGCCATTCTCGCTGCGGTACATGCTGGTGGACGGCCAGGGCAACTTCGGTTCCATCGACGGCGACTCCGCCGCAGCGATGCGTTATACCGAAGTTCGCATGTCGAAAATCGCCCATGAACTGCTTTCCGATCTGGATAAAGAGACAGTAGATTTTGTGCCTAACTACGACGGCACAGAACAGATCCCAGACGTGATGCCCACTCGTATCCCCAACCTGTTGGTCAACGGTTCTTCGGGGATTGCCGTGGGGATGGCGACCAACATTCCGCCCCATAACCTGTCTGAAGTCATTAACGGCTGTCTGGCTTACATTGATGACGAAAACATCAGTGTCGAAGGGTTGATGGCCCATATTCCGGGGCCGGACTTCCCGACCGCCGCCATCATTAACGGCAAACGCGGGATTGAAGAAGCCTACCGAACTGGCCGTGGCAAGGTGTATATCCGTGCACGCGCCGAAGTGGAAGCCGATGCCAAATCTGGCCGTGAAACCATCATCGTGCATGAAATCCCTTATCAGGTGAACAAGGCACGGTTGATTGAAAAGATCGCCGAACTGGTAAAAGAAAAGCGTATTGACGGCATCAGCGCGTTGCGCGATGAGTCCGATAAGGACGGTATGCGCATCGTGATTGAGATCAAGCGCGATGCCGTGGGCGAGGTGGTGCTTAACCATCTGTATTCCCAGACCCAGATGCAGGTGTCGTTCGGCATCAACATGGTGGCGTTGCATCAGGGCCAGCCGAAGTTGATGACCCTCAAGGAAATTCTGGCGGCATTTGTCCGTCACCGCCGCGAAGTGGTGACGCGCCGTACCATTTTCGAACTGCGCAAGGCGCGTGAACGAGCGCATATTCTGGAAGGGCTGGCGATTGCGCTGGCTAATATCGACCCGATTATCGAACTGATTCGCCATGCCTCGACCCCGGCTGATGCTAAAGCCGCGCTGGTGGCGCAGGCATGGGAGCTGGGCAGCGTGGCCGCGATGCTGGAGCGTGCCGGTGATGACGCCGCCCGCCCGGAATGGCTGGAGCCGGAGTTCGGCATTCACGAGGGCAAGTATCATCTGACCGAGCAGCAGGCGCAGGCGATTTTGGATCTGCGTTTGCAGAAACTGACCGGTCTGGAACATGAAAAGCTGCTGGACGAATACAAAGAACTGCTGGCGCAGATCGCCGAGTTGCTGTTCATCCTGTGCAGCCCTGAGCGGCTGATGGAAGTGATCCGTGAGGAACTGGTGGCGATACGCGAGCAGTATAACGATGCCCGCCGCACTGAGATCACCCACAATAGCGCCGACATCAATATTGAAGATCTCATCTCTGAAGAGAATGTAGTCGTGACCTTGTCGCATCAGGGGTACGTGAAGTACCAGCCGTTGACCGACTATGAAGCTCAGCGCCGTGGTGGCAAGGGTAAATCCGCCGCCCGTATCAAGGAAGAGGACTTTATTGACCGGCTGCTGGTGGCGAATACCCACGATACTATCCTGTGTTTCTCCAGCCGTGGTCGCCTCTATTGGCTGAAGGTCTATCAACTGCCTGAAGCAAGCCGTAGCGCCCGTGGCCGCCCGATCATTAACCTGTTGCCGCTGGAACAAGACGAACGCATTACTGCTATTTTGCCGGTACGCGAATACGAAGAAGGAATGAACGTGTTCATGGCGACGGCCAGCGGTACCGTGAAGAAAACAGCGTTGACGGAATTTAGCCGTCCACGCAGTGCAGGTATTATCGCGGTTAATCTGAATGACGGCGATGAGCTGATTGGCGTTGACCTGACTGACGGCAGCAACGAAGTGATGTTGTTCTCCGCTGAAGGCAAAGTGGTGCGTTTCTCTGAATCAGCCGTGCGGACCATGGGACGTACTGCTACCGGGGTACGCGGTATCAATCTGCAGGATGATGATCGCGTGGTGTCGCTGATTGTGCCGCGTGGCGACGGCGATATTCTGACGGTAACGCAGAACGGCTTTGGCAAGCGTACCGCCGTTACCGAGTATCCGGTGAAATCTCGTGCTACCAAGGGCGTGATTTCCATCAAGGTCAGTGAGCGTAACGGTAAAGTCGTTGGTGCCGTGCAGGTCGATTCCGCTGACCAGATCATGATGATTACCGATGCGGGCACACTGGTGCGCACCAGGGTATCCGAGGTCAGCATCGTGGGCCGTAATACTCAGGGCGTAACGCTTATCCGTACCGCTGATGACGAGCATGTCGTTGGCCTACAGCGTGTGGCCGAGCCGGTGGAAGATGATGAACTCGACAGTGTAGTGCCGGTAGATGGCGAACTGCTGGAAGAGGATATCGACGATACGGAAAGTGATGATGATTCACCGCTGGACGATGAGTAATTTTTTCACCTGCTGATGATAACCTCACAAGAGCCAGCGCCTGATGCGCTGGCTTTTTTTATGCAGGATCGGTACTGTATCGGCTGGTCCTGGCCGCGTTTTCCCTGCTGACAACCTTTACGGTATGACTTTGAAAGTTATCGCTTCGTTTCAGACCCCACTTAAAGTTTCCCGGTATATGTTCCGGGCGCTGGCGATCACACTGTGGGTTCTGGGTGCGCTGATTTCGGTTTTTTTCGTGAATAAGGAACTGAATCAACGGGAATCACATCTGCGACAGATTTTCTCACTCAATTTCGAACAATCGCTGGGGTATATTCGCCATACCACCGATATGACGCGTGAGTTACGCTACATTGCTGCTAACCGATTTAGTGATCCTGCCAGGTTGCGAGAGCGTGCTGCTGCTGCGAAAAAGACACCATTCTCCATTTACCCGCTGTCGTCTACGTTTAATTGTACTGGGCAGTATGAGAAAAACCCTGCTCAGTTGCAGTTGCTGAGAGGTTTTTTTGAACAATGGCATGATGATTTCTCATCGGTTTATGACCTTAACCGCCTCTTTTTTGTCGACAGCAGCCAGCAATGTGTGGTTGATTTTGGTATCCGCAATCAATCGTCAGATAGCTACAGCCTGCTGAAAAGTGTGCAGGAACAGTTACAGAACCAGAAATCCAATCGGATAGAAAACCGCCGTGAGGAGAGTCTGTTTTGGGTGACGCCCGGCTTGACGCCGGATGCTGGCTATCTCTACGCGCTGACGCCGGTGTATGTGGATAACCGCCTGGTGGCCATGATGGGGATTGAGCAGACCATCAGGGCAGATGACTTTATATTGAATGGCGATTTGCCGTTTAGCGTCAGGCTATTGGATCAAAATGACCGGGTACTGTTGCAGTTCACTGATAATCAGTCCGGCAGCAATAACTTCAGTCATTATCCGGATTCGAACAACTACTTCGGCTACAGCGACGGCTATGGAGCCTTGTTGATGAAAAAGGCGTTGTCGCCTACATCAATGACAGTGGTGTATTCGCTCCCTTTGGAAGTGATTTTGGTTTCGCTCAATACGCTGATTATCAACATGGCGTTGCTGAATCTGGTATCGGCCATCTGTCTGTTTCTGTTTACCCGTGTGTTTGAGCGTAAGATCTTTCTGCCCGCAGAGCGCAATGCCTTCCTGTTAGAAGAAAATGAACAATTTAACCGTAAAATCGTCGCTTCTGCTCCAGTAGGTATTTGTATTTTAAGGATCAGCGACGGTACCAATATTCTCAGCAACGAGCTGGCGCATAACTATCTTAGCCTGCTGACGTACGAAGACCGGGTGCGTATCGTGCGCATTATCTGCGAACAGCAATCCAAATCGCTCGATGTGGTGACTGGACGTAATCATCATCTGCAAATCAGTTTTGTGCATTCTCGCTATCGCAATGAGAACGTAGCTATTTGTGTGCTGCTTGATGTTAGCGCACGAGTGCGAATGGAAGAATCATTGCAGGAGATGGCTAACGCTGCTGAACAGGCCAGCCAGTCTAAATCGATGTTCCTGGCGACGGTCAGTCATGAATTGCGTACGCCGCTGTATGGGATTATCGGCAATCTGGACTTGCTGCAGACAAAATCACTGCCGTCGGATGCCAACCGGCTGGTAACCGCAATGCAAAATTCTTCTGAACTGTTGCTGAAGATCATCAGCGACATTCTTGATTTCTCCAAGATCGAATCGGAACAGTTGAAGATTGAGCACAGCGAATTTGCACCGCGCGAAGTGATAAATCATATCGTGGGCAACTACCTGCCGCTAGTGGTAAAAAAACGCCTGGAGCTGTATTGCTATATTGACCCCCACGTTCCCTTGCAATTGATGGGGGATGCGGTGAGATTGCAGCAGGTATTAAGTAATCTGCTCAGTAATGCGATTAAGTTTACCGATACCGGCTGTATCGTGTTTCAGGTAGCGTGCAGTGATGAGGGCTATCTGGTGTTCAAGGTGCGGGATACCGGTGTTGGGATCGATACCCGCGCGGTGATGAAACTGTTTGACCCATTCTTTCAGGCCGGGAGTGGAGTCCAGCGCCACTTTCAGGGTACTGGACTGGGGCTGGCGATTTGTGAAAAGCTGGTCAACCTGATGGATGGCGACATTACAATTGAATCTGAGCCGGGGCTTGGCAGCGAGTTCGGCATCCGTATTCCACTTTATCGTGCCCATTATCCGCAGTCGTTGCAGTTGCCTGATTTACAGGGGAAAACCTGCTGGTTGAACATTCGTAATGCACTGATGGAGCGTTATTTGCTGGACTTGCTCACCGCTTGCGGTCTGTACGCACAGCGGTACGAAGAAGGGCAAATTGTTGGTAATGATGACGTTATGATTATTGATCATATGTCAGATAGTGAACCAAGAGCCTATGCCTGTGTGGAGATTAGTGGTACGCACGCGGGTGCCGCTCAGGAAAACCGGGCAGGGTATTGGTTATTCAGTACGGCGGTACTGCACGAATTGCCGGTGTTGCTGCAGCGTATTTATCGGGGTGAGGATGATTTGTCGACGGCGATGCTATCCTTGCCGACAGTCAGTTACAGCCGTACTGAAAATGGCGATATTTGCCTTCTGGTGGTGGATGACCACCCGATTAACCGCCGTTTGCTGGCCGATCAACTCGGTTCGTTGGGGTATCAGGTGATCACGGCTAATGACGGATTGGATGCGCTGGACGTTCTGGCGAAGAATTCGATAGACATTGTTCTTACTGACGTCAACATGCCGAATATGGACGGTTACCGTTTTGCCCAGCGGCTGCGTGAAATGGGGCAGACATTCCCCGTGATTGGCGTAACCGCCAACGCATTGGCAGAAGAGCGGCAACGCTGTTTACAAGCCGGGATGGATAACTGTTTGTCTAAACCGGTGACGCTGGATACGCTACAGCAGTCACTGTCATATTACAGTAATCTGGTCAGGCAGAATGCGCAGAACCTATCGCGTAATGTTAATGCGGCTGGATAATAATGTGCCAGCGAGCCGGTTCCCCGTTCGCTGGCAACAGAATTACTCTTTGTCTGACGGCGATACGCCGACTGAGGAGAGATAGTTTAACAGTGCAATATCGTTGTCCACACCGAGTTTGGTCATGGCTGATTTCTTCTGACTGCTGATGGTTTTTATGCTGCGGTTGAGTTTTCGGGCAATTTCGGTGACCAGGAACCCTTCGGCGAACAAGCGCAACACTTCGCTTTCCTTTGGTGAAAGGCGTTTATCGCCATAACCGCTGGCGCTGATTTTTTCCAGAACCTTACTAACGCTTTCCGGCGTGAATTTCTTGCCTTTCTGTAATGCAGCCAGCGCTTTGGGCAAGTCGGTTGGCGCACCTTGTTTTAACACAATCCCTTCGATATCCAGTTCCAGTACGGCACTGAGAATAGCCGGATTATTGTTCATGGTTAGTACAATGATCGACAAATTAGGGAAGTGACGCTTGATATATTTGATCAAGGTAATACCGTCACCGTATTTATCTCCTGGCATCGATAAATCAGTGATCAGAACATTAGCATCCAGTTTGGGAAGATTATTAATCAGGGCTGTCGAGTCTTCGAATTCACCCACGACGTTAACCCATTCGATTTGCTCCAGCGATTTTTTAATGCCAAACAAAACGATAGGATGATCGTCTGCAATAATTACATTTAGATTGCTCATTGTTTTTTACTCATATTGTTGGCCACCGGGCTGCAGCAATGCTACGACGAACCCTTCAATCTGTTGAAGTTGGGGTTCTATCTGAGCGCGATCCTGGGTGGTAATAAGCTTTTCCAGCGCTTCACATAACTGCTTGCCGGGGTGAAGATTCAGCATAGCAAAGACACCCTTCAGGCGGTGTGCGGTTTGCGCGAGTGACAAAAAGTCGCCATTTTGGGCCTCAGTATATAGTCTCTTTATGTCCTCCGGTACTGTATCAACAAACAGGGAATAGTAGTCACTGTTGCGTAACTGGCGGACATAGAAACCAATGTCGTCCTGTTCTTCAGATTGGGCATCGTCCTGATTTATCTCCAAATGTTGTTCAATCAGTTTTAGCAGGCCATCCTGCAGCAGTTGGCTGATATTGTAGTTGGTGCGCATACGACGCTGACCCAGCGGCACCAACTGAGTATCATCACTGGTTACCAGCAAGGTATCGTTGGTTACTCTGTTGGGGTCGTCGGTAATGGTTATTTCCGCATCCTGATTCACCAGCCGCTCGTCATATACCACCACATCCGCACCCCAACTGCTTACTATACGGCTAACGATGGTACGAACCTCGTCCGAGGTGATGTTCAGGAGCAACGTGATGTCGTCCAATAATTTCTCATCTTCTTCCGAAGGTAGTGGGTCCGGCTGCATTTTCAATGTCAGTACATACTGGGTTCCAAGCCCTGGCCGACTATTGATTTGCAGTTGACCTCCCAGTTTGTTGCAGAGTTGATTACATAGGAATAGGGTTAATCCGGAATTGTGCCGGAAGTGATCAGATTGTGGCGTAGTGGCAAACGGATGCATCAGATTATCCCGCTCCATGCCGGAGATATTCGTGCCGGTATCACTGATGCGGATCAGCAACTGCTCGGTAGAATGTGCTGAAGGCTCGAAGGACAAGGTGATTTTACCGTAGTCGGTATTGGTGATGGAGTAATCCAGCAGCAACGACAGGGTTTTCTTGAGTAACTCGCTGTCGCCTGAATAGGTCTGGCGCGGGTCGAGTTTGTAGTGATTGAACAGCTTAAGTCCCTTTTGCTGGATACGCGGCAGTAGCTCTAAAATCAAATCGTCTATCAGTGTCAACGGTGAAAACGAGTCATGTACCAGATGCCATTCCATTGTTTCCAGCTTTGCCTGCAGGGCGATGTTTTCCATCAACCGGATGGCGCTGCTGGTTTCGGCGAGCAGCGCCTGAAGCGTTTTCTGCTGTTCCGGTGAAGTGTCGGTTTTGTGTAGCGCCAGCGCCAACTGGTGCACGGCAGACAGTGGTTGCTTGAACTCCTGGCTCAGGTTGCGAAACAGACGCTTGCGAACCGAGACATTTTTATCGAATTCCTGCTGCGCCAGTTGCAGTTTTTTGGTAACCAATATTTCCTGATCCTGCTCGCGTAGTAGAAACAGGCATAGTGACGGCGTATGTTGGCTGTGGAAAACGCGTACCTCGTACATTTCGTTGTCCACTGTGGCTTGAATAACACCGTGGTGTTCTTCTGCAAGCGTGGAGATTTTCTTCAGGCTAAGGTGTGGATATAGCCTTTCTGCCAGCGTGTTTGCCACCATCACTTTATTGTTGCTGAAATCGTAAACCAGCACCCCGATTGGGATGCGGCTGACTATCTCACTGTACATCCGTTGTTGTTCTTGCAGGTGATGGGACTGGTCATCTTTGGGACGGGCAGAGTAACGCCGTAAAACATAAAGCCCCGATAGTGAAATAAACAGCAACGCCAGGTTGAGAGCAATTACCCAGATATTGTTGCGCAGCGTGTCGGCCACGAGCCAACTCAGAGGAATAGCATAGACCAGCTTGATAGGTGAGTTCATTAACTGGGCGGTGACTTCCAGCAGGGTGCCTTCACGGCGAATGTCGGTGGGAATCTCGTTGTCTGAGCTGACGTCGGCATTGATCGGTGGCGTTTGCTTGCGCAGCATGAAGTTATCCCGCGACATGGTGTGCGGAATCAGATCGTTGATGGACAGATCGAAAGCAATGACCGTAGCCAGATGACCAGGCTGATTGAACGTCGTGCGCAGGGTAAAATAGTAATCGTTGTAAAAACGCAGTTTTCGCAACGGAGAAAAGCTTTCTCGTTCATCCAGTGTATTGGCCTGTTGCAGCATCTCGGTTTTACGCGACTCCACCATGGATGAAAGATAACTGCCACGAAGTTGCGACGAGATGTCCTTCAACGGCTGGGTGGATACCATAGTCAGACTATTGTCCAGGCCATTGAGGTAGTACATTGAATAAATACCTGTTTTCGCGCCCCACAATACGTCCAGGTATTGTGAGATTCGGTACATTATGTCAACGGTGGCTTTGTCATATGGCCCGAAAATCAATGCATCTGTTTTGTGACCGCTTTTCTCAACGTAAAATACGTTTGGCATTAGCGTAATCAGATTGATGTTGAGGGGATCGTGCTGTGTCGGATCACTGGGCAAATTTTTGTAGATTTGATCAGTAAAAAAGCGGTAAGCATCAATGCGTCTTTGCATTCCTTCTGCAATGTCCGCCACGGTGGATTTTTTCTCCGTCATCCAACTGTTGATGTAGTTATAGCTGTAGGTGCCGGTCGTCAGCAGCAGTAACAGGATAAACAGCAGAAAAAAGCGCATGATAGCCGCAGGCATGAAATCAGGCTCCTGGTAAACGAGTAAGAGGGCGGATGTTGAGGCTGGCTGCGAGTAATAGCACTGCGACAACAGCCAGCGCCACACAGAGACTGCTCCATTCGGCAATGAAACCGAGCAGTGCCGGGCCGGTTAAAATACCGGTATAACCGAGCGTACTTACTGATGCAATCGCCAGTCCGACGGGCATGACCTGTTGGCGGCCTGCAGCAGAAAACAGAATCGGCACTACATTGGAGATTCCGAGGCCGACCAGAGTAAATCCTGCTATCGCGGTAATCGGATTATCCAGTGCAATTGCCAGCAACAGGCCCAGTGAGGCGCATAAACTGCCGCCGGCAGCCATAACGTAACGTCCCAGCTTTTGCGTCAACCGGTCGCCATTGAGTCGCCCCAGCGCCATGGCGATGGAAAATGCAGCATAACCAACGCCTGCCAGTCGGGAATCAAGTCCACGTTCGGCACTAAGAAACAGGGCACTCCAGTCCAGTATTGCGCCTTCCGCCAGAAACATAACGAAGCAAAGCGTACCTATGGTTATCGCCACGCCGCGTGGTCGGACAAATAGCGGAGTCCGTTCTGCATGACCTGAACCATGCAACAAATGACGATGGGTGCCGCATAACAGCAACATACCGAGTAGTAACATCATGATGATTGTCGCCCACAATGGTGGACAACCGAGCCACAGCAGGCTGCTGACGCCGCCTGCGCCAGCAATGCCCCCGACGCTGTAAAAGCTGTGAAATCCGGACATCATTGCCCTTTCACTGGCTTTCTCGACCACCATCGCCTGAATATTCATGGTGACGTCCAGCAACCCAATGGCGGCGCCAAACAGGAATAGCAATACCGCCATGACCGGCAGGGTGGAGATCTGCGTCAGCGTCGGCAGCAGGATAAACAGCGGAACTGCCGCAGACAGCATGACCCGGCGGCATCCCACACGGGCACTAACAATGCCTGCCAGCGGCATTGCAGTTAGCGAACCGATAGCAATCATCAGCAGCAACATGCCTAACGATGCATCGTTGATATCAAGACGGGACTTGGCGTAAGGCACCAGCGGTGCCCAGGCCGATATTACCGTCCCGGTGATGAAAAATACCGCTCGTGTGGCAAATTGTACCGGTTTGTCATCCAGTCGCTGTGACTGGCTTAGTGCTGAGGGGATTAAGGTTGTCATTGTTGAATAACTATCGTCGCTGAATCTGGCAGAGGGATATTTTTACCACAACTACGACGTTTTATCGAAAGGGGATATGTTTCGTCGGCAGAAAATGCGGGAAGGATTCCATAATCCGCGCGGAGATAAAAAATGCCGGGACAAGCCCGGCAATATGAAGATAATTTACAATAAAGCGGAGTAAAGAATGTGATGATAGCGAGATAATTCTAGAATTGTCGGGTGTAAGAATTTTGTCACTTAATGCTCATTATGCTGATCGGCTTTTTCATTCTGTGCGGTGGTGAGGCGGAAAATATAACCAGGATGAGATTATCGTTAGTGAAGATATATTACCAGATGCGAGTGTATTCGCTTTTCATGCGCTTTTTATCTTCAGATCTGGCTAAGTAGCACGTAGTTCCCACCTGATTGGGTCGTGTTTCCAAATAATGGGAATTTGACCTGATGTGTTATTCCACTAAATAAGAAAATAAAACGTGACAAAATATTTTATACCCTGAAAGCGTTGTAATTTTAAGTCAATACGGTGATGGGGCGGCGAGTTATCAGTAGGCTATTCAGTAAATGATTTGGGTGGCGGGGAAAACTGGCGTA
This sequence comes from Dickeya sp. CFBP 2040, assembly GCF_012273755.1. Classification (NCBI taxonomy): domain Bacteria; kingdom Pseudomonadati; phylum Pseudomonadota; class Gammaproteobacteria; order Enterobacterales; family Pectobacteriaceae; genus Dickeya; species Dickeya sp. CFBP 2040. The sequence continues at coordinate 37,658 of NZ_JAAVXH010000090.1, read as the reverse complement.
CTGGCAGCTTCGGTTATGCTGGATATATCTGGTAAAAACTTTTTATAAGACGGCAGATAGAAAAGATAAAAAGATAATATAACCGTGCGTTTTACATGGATAAAGTCGATGTTTTATTTTGTAACATTTTGCGGTATTGAAGCAGAATGGTTGAAAAATGATTTTAGGGTTTCTTGCTGCTGTTGTGCTGCCAGTGCCATAGGCAAGTGGATAATGTGTACCAACCGCCTGTGGCAATAGTATCCATGGTGAGGCGTCAGGCCCGCAGGTAGCAGACGATGGAAGACTCAAACACCGGCGTGACGGGTAGGTATGCCCAAAGCACACCGCAACGTTGAAGTATGACGGGTATATATCCTAAATAATTCGAGTTGCAGGAAGACGGCAACCGAGTGAATCCCCAGGAGCTTACTCAAGTAAGTGACTGGGATGAGCGAGGGCAGCCAACGCACCTGCAACTTGAAGTATGACGGGTATAAGCAGGTTATTACGTGGTAGGAACTAAGCTAATGACTTTTTTTTTGTAGGGATAGGCCCGTATAATTCTCCACTTTCAGTTAGGTGACGGGGTGAATGTGCAGCAATTCTCTGACCTGCTGCGCCAGATGCATCAGGCGCTCAACGAACCCTTGCCGGAGAAGGCAGGATTTCATGCAGTTACGCTGACCATGTCGTTGCAGGACAGCTCGCAGTTGCTGGCGTGGCTGGCCTCACAGCCGCTCTATCCGCAGTTTTACTGGCAGCATCGTCAGGACGACGAAGAGGCGGTAGTGTGTGGTCAGGTACGTGTGTTTGAGGATATCGCGCACGCCGAGGCATTTTTGCAACGTGATGATGTGGATGACAGCGTGCGTCTGTGGGGGCTGAATGCGTTTGAACAACGTCCGCGCCCGTCAGAGGCGCATACTGCCGCGTTTCTGTTTCTGCCACGCATCGCCTTGTTACGGCAAGGACAACGTCTGCGGTTGAGGGTCAATCTGTTCAGTGATATGTCGTTGCGCGATGAGGCTCGTCATGCGCAGGACTTTCTGAGCCAGTTGTTGCCGCTGCAACCGTTGCCGACGTTGCATACCCGTATTGAAGCCACCCGCCATTGTCCGGATCGTCAGCAATGGATCACGCTATTGCATCAGGCGCTGGCGGATATCGCCGCCGGGCGGATGGAAAAGGTGGTGCCAGCGCGAGCTACGGTTTTATCGCTTGACCAGCCATTACGAGCGACTACCTTGATGGCGGCCAGTCGTGCGGCTAATTACCGCTGCTATCATTTTATGCTGGCGTTCGCGCCGTATCAGGCATTTCTCGGCTCCAGCCCCGAACGGCTCTATCGGCGGCGGCATACTCGTCTGGAAACGGAAGCGCTGGCCGGCACAGTGGCGAGTGACCCTAATGACGAAAAAGCCGCTGAGCTGGCAAACTGGCTGATGAACGATGTAAAGAACCAGTGTGAAAACATGCTGGTGGTGGACGATATCTGCCAGCGTTTGCATCAGTCTGCATTGACGCTGGATGTGATGCCGCCGGAGATTGTTCGCCTGCGCAAGGTGCAGCATTTACGGCGAACGATTCAGGCAACCTTGCGCAGCGGCGTGGATAGCGAATGTCTGCATTTACTGCAGCCGACCGCTGCGGTAGCCGGTTTGCCGCGTGCTGTAGCGCGGGAGTTTCTTTCCCGGCATGAGCCGTTTCATCGTGGCTGGTACGCCGGTTCGGCGGGATATCTGTCTCGCCAACAGTCTGAATTTAGTGTGGCGTTGCGCTCTGCCAGCGTGGCGGAGAGGCAACTGACGCTGTATGCCGGTGCAGGAATTGTGGCGGGATCTGATCCAGAACAAGAATGGCAGGAACTGGAAAACAAAGCTGCTGGACTGAAATCGTTGCTGGAAGAGGCTATTTCATAGCGCGATTTATTGCCTGTTACTGGCTTATATCAAAGTTGGCCGGATGAAAAAAAATATAATTATTGCCACAACCCGCAACCGGAGTTGTTGAGTCGATCATGTCCACACATATTTTTAACCGTCGCTGGGCTACGGTAGTTTTTGAGGCGCTCAGCCGTCATGGCGTGCGCCATGTCTGCATTGCTCCGGGATCGCGTTCTACGCCGTTGACATTGGCGGCTGCTTCGCATCCTGCGTTGGTATGCCATACCCATTTTGACGAACGTGGTCTCGGTCATTTGGCGCTGGGGCTAGCCAAAGCCTCTGGCGAAGCCGTGGCCGTGGTGGTGACTTCCGGCACGGCGGCGGCCAATCTTTATCCCGCTATTATTGAAGCCGGGCTGACCGGCGAGCGATTGGTCATACTGACGGCGGATCGCCCGCCGGAACTGATCGACTGTGGTGCTAATCAGGCGATTCGGCAACCCGGTATGTTTGCATCGCATCCGACGCTAACGCTGGATTTGCCGCGTCCTACCCCGGATATTCCGGCTCGCTGGCTGGTTTCTGCGCTCGATCATGCATTGGGCGAATTGCGCCACGGCGCATTGCATATCAACTGTCCGTTCGCCGAGCCGTTATATGGCGAAGACGATCCAACGGCGTTTCAGGATTGGTTACAGTCGCTGGGTGACTGGTGGCGTCAGCCGCAGCCTTGGTTGCAGAATGAGCGTGCGTTGCCGATGGCGCTGATGCAGCCAGACTGGCCGCAATGGCGGCAGCGACGTGGCGTGGTGATCGCCGGACGGGTGCCGTTGCAGGCTGGGGAGAAAATCGCGGCCTGGGCGCGCCAGCTCGGCTGGCCGCTTATCGGCGATGTGTTATCGCAAACCGGTCAACCGCTGGCCTGTGCCGATTTGTGGCTTCAGCATCCGCAGGCGAAAACGTTGCGTCAGGCTGAGATAGTCGTTCAGTTTGGCGCCAGCCTGACGGGTAAACGTCTGTTGCAGTGGCAGGCAACGGCAGCACCTGAACAGTACTGGCTGGTAGACGGCTTGCCGGGGCGGCTTGACCCTGCACAGCATCGTGGCCGCCGGTTGGTAGCCGACATTACCGACTGGCTGGCGGCGCATCCGGCAGTGGCCCAACCGGCCTGGGCGCCGGAGGTGGAGTCCTGTGCGGCACGGGTTGTCCGGCAGGTGGCTGCACGCTTGTCCGGTGGCTTCGGTGAGGCGCAACTGGCGCATCGCGTTACCGAATTGCTACCGTCAGAAGGGCAGTTTTTCGTCGGCAATAGCCTGACGGTGAGGCTGGTAGATGCCTTTGCTCGCCTGCCGGCTGGATATCCGGTATATGCCAACCGTGGCGCCAGCGGTATTGATGGCTTGTTATCGACGTTGGCGGGCGTACAGCGCGCCAATGCCAGGCCAATGCTCGCTATTGTCGGCGACCTGTCGGCGCTGTATGACCTCAACGGGCTGGCGTTACTGCGTCAACCACCTGCGCCGCTGGTACTGGTGGTGGTAAACAACGATGGTGGGCAGATTTTCTCGTTACTGCCGACACCGGAAGTACAGCGTGAAGCCTTTTACTGTATGCCGCAGCAGGTAGATTTTCGCCATGCGGCGGCGTTGTTTGGGCTGCGTTATGCGCGTGCGCAGCAATGGGCTGAGGTTCAGGACGCAGTCAGCGCCGGGTGGCGGTTGGGGGGGACGACGCTACTGGAAGTCGTGGTGGCGCCTAAAGCGGGCGCTGAAACACTGCAACAGCTACTGGCTGAGGTACCATCGTGGTGATGCATTGCCGTCGTCTGGGGCAGCCACAGCCGGGAAAACCCTGGCTGGTAGTGCTTCATGGGCTGCTCGGCAGCGGCGAAGACTGGCAACCGATGTTGCCGTATTTGGCTGACTGGCCGCTGTTACTGGTGGATTTACCGGGGCACGGCGAGTCCCGGTCGTTGCAGGTAGTTGATTTCGCTGACGTAAGCCGACAACTGGCCACGTTGCTGGCGCAACATGCGGTGACGGATTACTGGCTGCTGGGATATTCGCTGGGTGGACGCATTGCTATGTACCACGCCTGTCAGGGCAGCGTTGCCGGTTTGCAAGGGTTGCTGGTGGAAGGCGGACATCCGGGGCTGGCGTCGGCAGAAGAACGTGAGGCGCGACGCCAGCATGATGCCGACTGGGCGCGGCGTTTTCGTCACGAACCGCTGAAGAGTGTGCTACCGGACTGGTATCGGCAGCCGGTTTTTGCTCGCTTGTCGCCCGCGCAGCGCGAGTCGTTGATGGTATTGCGCAGCGGCAATCACGGGCCTGCCATCGCCGATATGCTGGAAGCGACATCTCTGTCTCGTCAGCCTTATCTGATTGAGGCATTACACCAGCTACAGATTCCATTTGGTTACCTCTGTGGCAGTCAGGACACAAAATTCCAGGCGCTGGCCGCACAGCATCGTTTGCCGTTGCTGAGTGTGGATGGCGCCGGGCACAACGCTCATCAGGCGAATCCGTCAGGTTATGCCGAACGGGTCCGTCAGTTTATTTCGCATCCCGAAAGGAAGACTCAATATGCTTTATCCCAGTGAAGAACTGCTTTACGCACCGGTAGAATGGCACGATTGCAGCGGGGATTTTGTCGATATCCTCTATCATAAGTCGGTCGATGGCATCGCCAAAATCACTATCAATCGTCCTCAGGTGCGCAATGCGTTCCGCCCGCAAACGGTAAAAGAGATGATTCAGGCGTTGGATAACGCCCGCCATGACGACGGTATCGGCGTAATTATCCTGACCGGTGCCGGTGAAAAAGCGTTTTGCTCCGGCGGTGACCAGAAAGTACGCGGCGATTACGGCGGCTATAAAGACGACAGTGGCGTTCATCACCTCAACGTACTGGATTTTCAGCGCCAGATTCGTACCTGTCCGAAACCCGTGGTGGCGATGGTCGCCGGGTATTCGATTGGCGGCGGTCATGTGTTGCATATGATGTGCGATCTGACCATCGCAGCGGAAAATGCCATTTTCGGTCAGACCGGGCCACGTGTAGGCTCCTTTGACGGCGGATGGGGCGCATCCTACATGGCGCGTATCGTGGGGCAGAAAAAAGCCCGTGAAATCTGGTTCCTGTGCCGTCAGTATGACGCTCAACAGGCGCTGGATATGGGCCTGGTCAACACGGTGGTGCCGCTGGCGGAACTGGAGCGCGAAACGGTGCGCTGGTGTCGTGAAATGTTGCAAAACAGCCCGATGGCGTTGCGTTGCCTGAAAGCTGCGTTGAATGCCGACTGTGATGGTCAGTCCGGGTTGCAGGAGCTGGCAGGCAACGCCACCATGCTGTTCTACATGACGGAAGAAGGGCAGGAGGGCCGCAATGCCTTTAATGAAAAACGCCAGCCTGACTTCAGCAAATTCAAGCGGAACCCCTGATGCGTGAGGCTATCCTCTATCGTTACAGCGTGCCGATGGACGCCGGGGTTGTATTGCGTAATCAGCGCCTGAAAACCCGCGATGGATTGTTGCTTCGCCTGCGTGATGGTGAGCGTGAGGGGTGGGGAGAGATAGCGCCGCTGCCGCAGTTCAGCGTGGAAACGCTGGCGGAGGCGCTCGGCGCCGCGCAGGCACAGTTGCAAACCTGGTTGATGGGGCCAGTGCCGGATGAATGCGGGTTGCCCTCGGTTGATTTCGGCCTCAGTTGTGCACTGGCGGAACTCACCGGCGAACTGCCTGATGCGGCGGACTACCGCAAGGCGCCATTGTGCAGTGGCGATCCGGATGAGCTGTTCGCCATGCTGCAACACCTGCCTGAACCGTTGGCGAAGGTGAAAGTCGGGCTGTACGAGGCGGTGCGTGACGGCATGATCGTGAATCTGTTGTTGGAAGCACTGCCCAATCTACAGTTACGTCTGGACGCCAATCGCAGTTGGACACGCGCCAAAGCCGACGGGTTTGCCCGTTATGTGGCGCCAGACTATCGCTCTCGCATCGCTTTTCTGGAAGAGCCGTGTAAAACCCGTGATGAGTCGCGTGATTTCGCCCAGGCTACCGGTATCGCCATCGCCTGGGACGAAAGCGTGCGTGAGCCGGGATTTCGGGTTGAAGCGGAGCCGGGTGTGGCGGCGATTATTATCAAACCGTCGCTGACCGGCAGTCTGAACCGTTGCCGTCAACTGGTGGCGCAGGCGCATCAGGCCGGCCTGACGGCGGTAATCAGTTCCAGCATCGAGTCCAGCCTTGGGTTGACTCAACTGGCGCGGCTGGCGCGTTGGCTGACGCCGGGCGTACTGCCGGGGCTGGACACGTTGGATCTGATGCAGGCGCAGGTGGTGCGTACCTGGCCTGACAGTACGTTGCCGTTGATAGCCGCGGACGGACTGGAGCAGGTATGGCAATCCTGACCGACTGGCCTTGGCGGAATTGGGCTTCCGCCCAGCCGATGGCGCCGGCGCTGATAGACGACAGCGGAATCTGGACCTGGCAGCAACTGGCGACTCACCTTGAACAATTGGCAAGCGGGTTCGTTCGCCAGGGGGTGAAGCCAGGGATGGGGGTAGCGCTGCGTGGTAAAAACAGTACCGATATGCTGTGTTGTTATCTGGCGTTGTTGCAGTGTGGCGCGCGTTTGTTGCCGCTTAACCCTCAACTGCCGGATACGCTGCTGGATGCGTTGTTGCCCTCGCTGAATATCGAGTATGGCTTGTGTCTTGGCGAGCATCGCTGGCCGCAGAGTGTCAGACCACTGAGCCAGCCAGTGCCGTCGGCTGATACGGTGCCGTTATTGCCATGGGCCGTGCAACGACTGGCGACCATGACGTTGACGTCCGGTTCCAGCGGAATGCCGAAAGCAGCTGTGCATACCTATGATGCTCATCTGGTTAGCGCCGAAGGTGTGACGGCATTGATGGCGTTCAGCGCAGGTGATCGCTGGTTGTTGTCACTGCCGCTGTTTCATGTCTCCGGGCAGGGAGTCGTCTGGCGTTGGCTGGTTGCCGGGGCGTCGCTGGTCCTCAGACCAAATCAGCCATTGGATGTTGCCTTGCGGGTGTGTACCCATGCTTCGTTAGTTCCCACCCAACTCTGGCGGCTTTTGTCGCAGAGTCACGCGCCGGTAAGCTTGCGGGCGGTATTGCTGGGCGGTGCGGCGATTCCGGCAGGGCTGACACAACAAGCGGAAGCACGGGGTATTCGTTGCTGGTGCGGTTATGGTATGACTGAACTGGGTTCCACGGTGTGTGCCAAGCGTGCCGATGCTCATGCTGGGGTTGGGCTGCCGTTGGCGGGGCGTGAGATAAAACTGGACGGTGAAGAAATTCTGCTGCGTGGCCCTTGTCTGGCGGAAGGTTACTGGCGTGATGGGCGCTTGATCCCGCTTACTGACGCACAAGGCTGGTTTCATACCAGGGATCGTGGTCAGTGGGATGGCCGTGAGTGGCAAATTCTGGGGCGTCTGGATAATCAGTTCTTCAGCGGCGGCGAGGGGATTCAACCGGAAGATGTGGAAGCCGTTTTGCTACAGCATCCGGATGTGACTTATGCTTGTGTGGTGCCGATAGATGATCCGGAGTTTGGTCAGCGACCGGTGGCGGTTGTTGAGGTAGAAAATGGCTTACCGCTGTCGCAGCTAATTGCCTGGTGGCAACCTCGACTGGCTGGATTCCAGCGCCCGGTGGCGTGTTATCTGCTACCTGCTGAGCTGAACAGCGGCGGAATTAAAATATCTCGCCAGCAGGTGAAAAATTGGGTTGAACAGCAACCACGTTGCACGGTATGACGGGCCGACATGGTTTATCGCAGTACGGGCTGGTTGTCGTTTCGGCTAATCTGAAAGAGAATGATGTCTCTGTTTTTCATCAAAATCTTACTACGCTTGCGGTTATTTACGCTTTTGACTGCTGAATATTTGGGTAAAATGCGTGTTGGCATCGCGGTATTGTGCGCGTTTAACGTATTGTTTTAAGGATTATAGACATGAAAAAGTGGGCTATTGCTTGTGCGGGCAGTCTGTTGCTGGCGACCGTTTCCGCTCATGCCATTAGTATTTCTGGAGAAGCTGGGCGTGACTACACGGGGGTCGGCGCTGGTTTCGGCTTGGGGATACCTGGCGTGTCGGGCAATGTGGGTTGGAATCATGATGACAAACACAACAATAACGTTTACAGCGCTGGTGTGGATTATACCTTCGCGTTGAGCAACGCGTCACTCAGTGTGGGCGCCAAAGGTCTTTATCTGAACCAGAACCATTTCGACGATGGCTATGGCGTTGCGCTGGGCGGCGGACTACAGGTGCCGTTGGCCAATTCCGTGTCCCTGTACGGCGAAGGTTATTACTCGCCGGACGCGTTTTCAAGCCACGTTGATCACTATGTGGAAGCCCGTGGTGGCGTGCGTTGGCAGCCATTCCGTCCGTTATCGCTGGATGTTGGTTATCGCTATATCAATATGGCTGCCGGTGAAGCCGGCAAAGACAACCGGGTAGCGGATACGGCTTACGTTGGTGTTGGACTGAATTTCTGATTTCCCCGTATCGGTTGGCAGACAAAAGGCGTGCTGAGTCACGCCTTTGCCTTTTTATCAGATGGCGCTTTCTGTCAGGCAGAAAGCGCCATTGTGTTTATGGCGTCGAGTTTCTACAGTGGTGTGAAACCATCATAAGGAGTGCCGCGGATGCTTAGGGTCGAGATGTTATGTACCGGTGATGAAGTGCTGCACGGGCAGATTGTGGATACCAATGCCGCCTGGCTGGCGGATTATCTGTTTTCACAAGGTGTGCCGATGACCAGCCGCATGACGGTGGGCGATAAGCTGGAAGAACTGGTGACGGCGCTGACTGAGCGCAGCCAGATTGCCGATGTGCTAATCGTCAATGGCGGGCTGGGGCCAACCAGCGATGATCTCAGTTCGCTGGCAGCGGCCACGGCAGCCGGAGAAACACTGGTTGAGCATCCTGAATGGATTGCGCGTATGGAAGCGTTTTTCACCGAGCGTGGACGGGTCATGGCCGACAGCAATCGCAAACAGGCACAATTGCCCGCCAGCGCTGAATTGGTTGATAACCCGGTGGGTACTGCCTGCGGTTTTGTGATGCAACTAAACACGTGCCTGATGTTTTTCACCCCCGGTGTGCCGTCTGAATTCAAGGTGATGGTGGAACAACAGATTCTGCCGCGACTGCGTCAACGTTTTGTTATTACCGAACCGCCGCTGTGTCTGAGACTGACCACGTTTGGCCGCTCCGAAAGCGATCTTGCCAGCCAACTCGACAGCCTGCCGCTGCCGCCGGAAGTCGTACTGGGGTATCGCTCCTCCGTACCGATTATCGAACTGAAACTGACCGGCCCGGCGACACGGCGTGAGGAGATGGAAGCCGCGTGGCAAAGGGTGCGTGATGTCGCTGGCGAAAATACGATTTTCGAAGGTACGCAAGGGCTTCCAGCCCAGCTGGCGCGTCGTCTCACTGAGCGTGGGCTGCGCCTGACCGTGGCTGAAGACTTCACCGCCGGTTTGCTCAACTGGCAACTGCGTGAAGCGGATGTGCCGTTATCCGGCGGCGAATTGCGGGTGGAAAACGGAGTGTTGGCGTTGGCTGCCGCTGCCGGGGAAACTCAGGCGCTGGCACAGCGCCATCAGGCGGAATTAGCGCTGTATGTTGGCCGCTCTGATGATGGCGTTCTGATGCTGGCACTGCATACCCCGGAAGGGACTTTCGCCCAGACGATTCAGGTGAATGTGAGACGTTATAGCCGTAAGACGCATCAGGATGTGGTGGCGATGCTGGCGATGAATATGCTGCGCCGCTGGCTCAATGGCTGGCCGGTGTATGGCGGTCATGGCTGGATCAGCGTGCTGGAGACGTTGTAAGTCGTCGCCGGGAAATGGCGCGTGCGGGGGCAGTTGCCCCCGCCGTTAACGCTCAGGAATCAGTACAACAGCGAATACAGCTGACGGCGGTAACGGGCCGCCAGGGCATCGCCGGTACCGAGTGCGGCCATAATATCCATCAGCGTTTTGCGGGCATTGCCGCCGGCAGCAGTCAGGTCCTTCTTCAACATCCCCATCAGCAGTTCCAGCGCTTCTTCGTTACGCCCTACCTGATGCAGTTGCAGGCTGAGCTGCACCGCCAGTTCCTGATTATCTGGCGAGGCGGCCAGTTGCTGCTGTAATTGCTGAATTTCCGGTGTATCCGCCGCCTGTTTCATTAGTTCGATTTGCGCTACCAGCCCGTGATAGCGGGTATCCTGATCCTGTAGTGGAATGGTATCCAACACCGCTTGTGCGTCATCACTGCGGTTGAGTTGGATCTGTACTTCCGCCAGCAGCAGCGCGATATCGCTGCGTTTAGTATCCAGTTGCCACGCATCTTTCAGTAATACGGCGGCTTCTTTCAACTGATTTTCCTGAATCAATTGCTGAGCCTGTGCCAGTTTCAGGTCTTCGGCTTTCGGCAGCACACGTTGCAGCAGGTCACGGATGACTTCTTCGGGCTGTGGTCCCTGGAAACCGTCAACCGGCTGACCGTCTTTGAACAGATACACGGTTGGGATGGCGCGCAGGCCGAACTGCGCCGCCACGCGTTGCTCGGCGTCGCAGTCCACTTTAGCCAGAATAAACTGGCCGGCGTATTCTGCTGCCAGTTTGTCCAGCACCGGACCCAGTTGCTGGCAATGGGTGCTGCGATCAGACCAGAAATAGAACAGCACCGGCGCACTCATGGACTGTTCCAGTACCTGATGCAGGTTGGTTTCGTTGATATCAATCACGTTGGCGTGTTGTTCAAACATGTCATTCTCTCTCAAACTTTTTAGCCATTATGGGGGTGATGTCCGCCACTTCAACCCCGAATCAGGATTTTGTCCGCAGCAGGTGATCAAGCACGCGGCCCGGCAGCAACCGGCGCAGTACGGTGATGCCGTGGGCGAGCAGCGTCACCGGATAGCGCAATTTCGGACGCGGGCTTTCCAGCGCATGAATCAATTTGGGCAGCACCGCGTGCGGCGGCAGCGTGAAGCGGCTGGCGATGCCGGGATTAGTGACCGGTTGGTCCTGCTGCGTCTGAGCCACATTGTCGGTGAAGCGCGTACTGATGGGACCGGGTTCGATCAGCGATACGTGCAAACCACTGCCGTGCAGTTCCATACGCAATGCGTCGGACCAGGCTTCCAGCGCGTATTTGCTGGCCGCGTAAGCGCCGCGTCCTGGCGTGGAGATAAGCCCCATGACCGAACTGGTCTGGATAATTCGCCCTTCGCCATGCGGCAACATGGCAGGCAGCAATAACTGTGTTAGCTGATGTGTGCCGAACAGGTTGCTGGAAAACTGCTGTTCCAGTTGCTGGCGGGAAATGGTGTTGAGTGGCCCGTATAACCCGTAACCCGCATTGTTGAATAAACCATAGAGCCGGTTACCGGTCAGCGCGATCACGATATCGGCAGCCTGTCTGACGCTGGCGCTACTGTCGAGATCCAGATCGATCCCTTCAAAACCCAGCGAATTCATGCGTGCTACGTCCTGATGACGGCGGCAGGCCGCCAGTACGCGATAACCGCGTTGTTGCAAACATTGAGCGGCAATCAAGCCAATGCCGCTGGAGCAACCGGTAATTAAAACCGCTTTTTGCATAACTTTACCTAAAGAAAACGCTTAAATATCAAGAGTAGTGGTTAACTGTTAATCTTTATAGACTCAGTGCTGATTAATAACGGCGTCGAGCTGTGTTGCCATCCAATTGGCGATAAACGGCTGAGCATCGCGGTTTGGGTGGATGCCGTCATCCTGCATCCATTCCAGTTTGAGATAAACCTGTTCCATGAAAAATGGCAGCAGTGGAATAGCAAACGTTTTGGCAAGACGCGGATAAACGGCGCTGAACGATTCGGTATAGCGTCGCCCATAGTTGGTCGGCAGGCGGATTTGCATCAGCAATGGCTGAGCGTTGGCCGCTTTGACCTGGGTAATGACGCCAGCGAGATCCTGCTCTATGTTCTGGGGGGGAAAACCACGCAGGCCGTCATTGCCGCCCAACTCTACCAACACCCAGCGTGGCTGGTGCTGTTGCAGCAAGGCGGGAAGGCGTGCCAGCCCCTGCGTTGCGGTGTCGCCGCTGATGCTGGCGTTCACTACCCGAACCGGAACGGCGGGAGAACGGGACTGCCAGGCGGCATCCAGCAACGCAGGCCAGGCTTGATTCGCCGCCATGCGATAGCCGGCGCTCAGGCTGTCGCCCAACACTAACAGCGTATCCGTCGCCAAAGCGCGCAGACTGAACAGGCTCCAAAATAGAAGGATAACGACATGCCAGCGGAAAACATTCTTGAGGTTCATCATCTTAGTAAGCACGTTGGTCAGGGAGAACATCAGCTTTCCATCCTCACCGGAGTTGAGCTGGTTGTCAAACCTGCTCAGACCATTGCGCTGGTGGGGGAGTCCGGATCGGGAAAATCCACCCTGTTGGGGATTCTGGCTGGTCTGGATGACGGCAGCAGCGGACAGGTGTCACTGCTTGGTCAGCGGCTGGACCGTCTGGATGAAGAAGGCAGAGCGGCGTTGCGGGCACAGGACGTGGGGTTCGTGTTCCAGTCTTTTATGCTGGTGCCCACCCTGACCGCGCTGGAAAACGTACAGTTACCGGCATTACTGCGTGGTGAGAGTGATCGCCACAGCCGCCAGCAGGCGGAGCAACTGTTGCAGCAACTCGGTCTGGGCGCGCGGTTACATCACCTGCCTGCACAGCTTTCCGGCGGCGAACAACAGCGTGTGGCGTTGGCGCGTGCTTTCAGTGGTCACCCGAAGGTACTGTTCGCCGATGAGCCAACCGGTAATCTCGACCGTCAGACCGGCGAGCGCATCGCTAACCTGCTGTTTTCTCTCAACCGTGACTCTGCGACCACACTGATACTGGTGACACATGACGAGCAACTGGCGGCGCGTTGTGAACGTTGCCTGCGGCTGCGCGACGGCAAACTGTGGGAGGATGCATGATTTGGCGTTGGTTTTGGCGGGAGTGGCGATCGCCGTCGTTGCTGATTGTATGGCTGGCGTTAACGCTGTCGGTAGCCTGCGTGCTGGCGCTCGGCTCTATCAGTGATCGCATGGAGAAAGGGCTAAGCCAGCAGAGCCGGGATTTTCTGGCTGGTGATCGCGTGTTGCAGGCGTCTCGCCCGGTGGATGAGCACTGGCTGCAACAGGCGCAGCAGCAGGGGTTGACGCCAAGTCGGCAGGTATCGTTCATGACCATGACCTACGCAGGCGACAACGCGCAACTGGCGCAGGTCAAAGCGACTGATGAGCGTTATCCGCTGTATGGCGAACTGAAAACTCAGCCGGTTGGGATACGGGTAGCGCCGGGTACGGTGCTGGCCGCACCGCGTCTGCTGGCGTTACTGGGAATAAAAGTGGGCGATAAGTTGGATGTCGGCGATACCACCTTGACCGTCGCTGGGGAATTACTGCAAGAGCCGGACGCGGGGTTTAATCCGTTCGAGATGGCGCCGCGGGTGCTGATGAATCTGGCGGACGTGGAGAAAACCGGCGCGATTCAGCCCGGCGGACGCATTACCTGGCGCTATATGTTTGCTGGCTCCCCGTCGCAAATCGCCCGTTTTAGCGAGATTATCAAACCCCAGTTGAAACCGGATCAACGCTGGTATGGCATGGAGGATTCGCAGAGCGCGCTGGGTAAGTCGCTGCACCGCTCCCAGCAGTTCCTGCTGCTATCGGCATTGTTGACGTTGCTGCTGTCAGTGGCGGCAGTAGCGGTAGCGATGGGGCATTACTGTCGCAGTCGCTACGACCTGGTGGCGGTACTGAAAACGCTGGGTGCCGGGCGGCAGGCGTTGCGCCGGTTGATTATCGGGCAGTGGGTAGCGGTGCTGGCGTTGTCGGCGTTGGGCGGCAGCCTGTTAGGGGTGGGTTTTGAGGCTCTACTGATGCGTGCGTTAGCATCAGTGCTGCCAGGCGAATTGCCCACAGCCGGGCTATGGCCATGGTGCTGGGCGCTGGGAACACTGGTGTTGATTTCGTTGCTGGTGGGCATTCGCCCCTACCGGCAATTGCTGGCGACCCAGCCGCTGCGGGTGTTGCGTCAGAACGTGGTGGCGAATGTCTGGCCGTTGCGTTACTACCTGCCGGTAGTCGGAGCGGTGGTGATGGGTTTGCTGGTGGTGGTGTCTGGCGGCGGTGCGCTGTTATGGTCTTTGCTGGGCGGGGTGCTGATATTGGCGCTGTTGCTAGGCGGAATTGGCTGGGGAAGCTTGTTATTGCTGCGCCGCCTGACGCTGAAAACGTTGTCGTTGCGCCTTGCTATTAACCGCTTGTTGCGTCAGCCATGGGTAACGCTGGGCCAACTGGCGGCATTTTCGCTGTCTTTCATGCTGCTGGCGTTGTTGCTGTTATTGCGTGGCGATTTGCTGGATCGCTGGCAGCAGCAGTTGCCGCCTGGCAGTCCTAATTACTTTGTGCTGAACATCAGCGTCGATCAGGTGCCGCAGGTGACGGACTTTCTGGCACAGCATCAGGTGAAATCGGAAACTTTCTACCCGATTATTCGTGCCCGCCTGACGCAAATCAACGGACTGCGCGCCACTGATTTGATACGTGAGGATGACCCCGGCGGGGAAACCGTCAACCGGGAACTGAATTTGACCTGGCAGGCGCAACGGCCAGAGCATAATTCGCTGGTGGCGGGGCAGTGGCCGCCGAAAGCGGGCGAAGTGTCGATAGAACAAGGCGTAGCGCAGCGTCTTGGGGTGAAAATCGGCGATACGCTGACGTTTACCGGTGATACCCAGCCGTTTCAGGCCACCATCAGCAGCCTGCGGCAGGTGAACTGGGAAAGCCTGCGGCCAAATTTCTTTTTCATTTTTCCGCCCGGTGCGCTGGATAGCCAGCCGCAGTCATGGTTGACCAGTTTCCGCTATGACGGCGGCGGTACGTTGGTAACCCAATTCAACCGCCAGTTTCCGACGCTGACGGTGCTGGATGTCGGCGCCATTCTCAAGCAAATCGGCACGGTGTTGCAGCAGGTGGGGTTAGCGCTGGAAGTCATGGTAGTGCTGGTACTGTTCTGCGGCGCGCTGTTGCTACTGGCGCAGATTCAGGTTGGCATGGGGCAGCGACGCCAGGAACTGATGGTCTATCGTACATTAGGAGCCGGTCGGCGTTTGCTGCGTGCCACACTGTGGTGGGAATTCGCGGTGCTGGGGTTGTCTGCAGGCGTGGCGGCGGCGTTGGGGGCGGAAGCGGCGTTGTGGTTGCTGCAACGTAAGGTGTTCGATTTCCCATGGCAACCGAACCCGTGGCTGTGGGGCGGCTTGCCGGTCATGGCGGCGTTGCTGTTGTCGTTGTACGGCAGTTGGCTGGGGCTGCGTTTGCTAAGGGGGAATGCGTTGTTCCGGCGTTATCATGCCTGAGTTAGCCTCAGGCATTTTTGCTGGTGGAGTTTTTGTGTTTCGCCAGATACTGATGCTGGAAGATGCACATACGAATAGTGTTGCGATATTCGCCGTTGATGAAAAATTCGTGGATTAATTCGCCTTCTACTTCAAATCCCAGCTTAGTGTAGATGTGGATGGCTTTCTGGTTCTCTTTGTCTACGATCAGGTACAGCTTGTAGAGATTGAGAATCGAAAAACCGTAATCCATTGCCAGCAGTGCAGCGGCGCTGGCATAGCCGCGCCCCTGATGAGCCGGATCGATGATTATCTGAAATTCGGCACGGCGGTGGATGTGGTTGATGTCTACCAGTTCCACCAGCCCGACTTTGATGGTGTCGTGCTCAATGATAAAGCGGCGTTCGCTTTGGTCGTGAATGTGTTTGTCGTACAGATCACTCAGTTCGACAAACGCTTCATAAGGCTCTTCGAACCAATAACGCATGACGCTGGCATTGTTATCCAGTTGATGAACGAAAGTGAGATCGTCGCGCTCCAGCGGACGCAGACGTACGACTTCATGGATGTCTGACATAAACCATCCTGATGGTGGGTGATGACGTGACGTTAACCAGCTTGCGGGATGGGGTCAATCGGCTGGCGACGAAAGTATTGTAAGAGGCGCGGCCTGTGTTTAAGGCCGCGCAGTTCAGATGAGTTAGAAATCAACGCTGGCGCGCAACACCACTTCACGCGGGTCGCCAATCGCTACATATTGGCTGCTGCCGCTGGAAGGGTAGTAGGTCTTGTCGAACAGGTTTTTGATGTTCAGTTGCCATTTCACCTTGTAACCGTTGATCGGCACGTTATAGGCGATAAAAGCATCCGCTACGGTGTAGTCGTCAAGGAAGAAGCTATTGGCGGCATCACCGGGGCGACGGCCCACATAACGAGCGCCAATACCGGCGCGTAGATCATCGCCGGCGTGCAGGCCCAGCGTGCCGAAGTCATTGGTCAGGAACAATGAGGCGGTGTGGCGCGCCACGTTAGCCATTTCATTGCCCTGATTCGTTGGGTCTGCGGTGACACGTGCATCGGTAAAGGCGTAGGCGCCAATCAGGCTCAGGCTGCCGGTCAGTTTGCCCGCTACATCCACTTCTACCCCTTGCGAGCGAACCTTGCCGGCAGTGCGGGTAACGGTTTCGCTCACGCCGTTAATGATCTGAAGTTCATCCACCATCACGTTGCGCTTTTGAATATCAAACAACGCCAGGTTGGCGGTAATGCGATTGGGGAGATCCAGCTTGGCGCCTACCTCGTAAGAACGACCGACTTCCGGCTCCATCGTCGCCCCTATCGCTTTATTGAAGGCGGAGTTAGACTTAAAGGATTCGCTATAACTGGTGTACAGCGAGGCGTAAGAGGTGAGGTTGTACACGACGCCTGCGCGTGGCACCACTCGGCTGTCTGATCTATCAGTATTGGTAATAAAGGGCCGACCCTTGCCTGACATGACATCAAAACGGTCATAGCGTACGCCGCCGAGCAGCATCCAATGCTCATCCAGTCGTATAGCGTCCTGCATGAACACGCCGGTGCTATCGACATCTTCTTTCTGGTCGCTCTCTGCAGCGATAACAGAATCGGATGCTGGGAAGAGACCATATACCGGTTTATAAATATTGAAACTGCTGTTGTTTTTGCTGCGAATCATATTACCGCGATGGGTACGGTCAGCCTCGTGATCGAAACCGAACAGCAATTGGTGGTTGATGCTGCCCCAGTCGATATCGCCATTCAACGTCAATTGCACATTCTGTGACTGACTGTGCGCGTCCTGAGTGGCATCAGCCCGGCGAGTCAGTATTCCGGTGTTGGGATTAAGCGACATGGCGCGAGCCTGATTGTCGTCATAGGTATTACGGCTGTAGGCGTAATTCAGCTTGGTTTTCCAGCGATCATTAATCGCATTTTCCATCTGGAATGTCAGCGTGTCTTGATCGCCGCGGGTGGCGTTGTACGCTTCGTCAAACCGGCGTTCGCGCGGCGTGGCGACCGGTTTGCCGGTGCGGTTGTCAATCACGGTGCCGCGATCAAACGGCGTCAGGTATTCCATGTGCTCGTAAGAGACCCGCACCGTGGTATTGTCGCTGTACCACATCAGCGACGGCGCAATCGTGGTTTGACGGTTGCGGCCAAAATTACGCCAGTAGTCAGTTTCATCGTGATCGACGATCATACGATAAGCCAGGCCAGAGGTGCCGAGCGGGCCGGTGACATCCAACTGGCCGCCGCCGCCGTTAAAGCTGCTGTTCCAGCCTTCGATATGGGTTTTCTGCACCAGCTGCGGCTTTTTGCTGATGATATTGATCATCCCGCCGGGATCGCCCCAGCCGTACAGCATCGATGCCGGCCCTTTCAGGACTTCTACTCGCTCGGTCGTCGGGGTGACGTTGCGTGCCTGAATCGAACGTACGCCATCGCGCAGGATGGAGCCGTCACGGTTATCGCCGAAGCCGCGTTTCATTACTGCGTCCTGCGTTCCGCCCAGCGTGTTGGCCTGGGTGATGCCGCTGACGTTGTACAACGCGTCGTCAAGGTTTCTGACTGCCTGATCCTCCAGTACTTGCTGTGGCACCACATTGACGGCTTGCGGAATATCCAGCAGACGACTGTCGGTGCGTGTACCGGTGACGGCGTTATGCGGCTGGTAGCCGGTGTCCTCGGTGCCATGTGTCGGCGTGCTGGCAGTCACCACTATGGTGTCTTCCTGCTTTTTCGTCGTTTTTGCGGCAGTGTCGTTGTCGGTTGATGTGGTGGCGGCCTGAAGACTGAACGGCAGCAAAGCCAGTAGCGGCCAGCCTTTTTGCCAGTGACGGTTATTCATGTGTTAACTGACTCCAATAGGTCCCTGAAAAATCGATCGGTAAAAATTGTTGATAGAGTTGTTGTAAGGTGTGTTGCGGGTCGATGTCGCCAAACAGTGTCGGATAAAGGGCTTTGGCGAACATTTCCACCATCACTACGTGATAGGGGCTGAGATAAAAGTTGTGCCACATGCTCCAGGCGCGGCCAGTGCTGACGGCGCTCAGGTGCGAGAGCAGCGGCTCCTGCATCAGCAGGGTGCGAAAACTGTCGCTGGCCTGCCGGGGCGTCACGTCCGGGCCAATCATCAGATCGGAAAGGCGTTTGCCGTCCGGCCCCGCCATGCCGGTAGCGATGTAGACATCCGGTTTGGCGGCCAACGCTTGTTCTGGACTCAGTTCGCCGTATACGCCTTTCACCTTGCCTGCCGCGATGTTATCGCCGCCGGCGAAGGCCAGTAGTTCGCCAAGATTACCGTTAACCGCAGTGGTACAGCAGGTGTCGCGGCGTCCAAGATGTAGATGCAGCATTACTGTGGCCTTGCGGCCCTGATAGTGCGCCAGTCGCGTTTTTATGGCGTCCATGTGCTGCTGGTAGAAGACGATAAAGGCATCGGCGCGAGACTGTTGATTGAGCACGTCGCCCAACAGACGCAAGCTGGGTACGGTGTTTTTCAGCAGGTCGATACGTAAATCAACATAGATATAGGGAATACCCGCCTGCGTTAACGCCTGCTGGATACGTTGTTCATTGTCGGCGCCTTTGGCCAGCCTGGGCAGGATCACCAGATCGGGTTTCAGCGGCAATAGCATCTCTGCGTTGACGCTGTTGAGAGTGCCGTTACCCAACTGCGGGATACGGGCGATATCAGGAAATGTCGTGGTGTAGCGGTCCCAGCTTTGGGCATCGTAACGCGCCATGTCGCCCGGCCACCCCACCACGCGCTGCGCCGGGTTCCCCGGTTCCAGCAGGGCCAGCGTATACAGCATACGGCTTTCGCCTAGTACGATGCGTTGCGGGTTATCAGGAATAGTGACCTGACGGCCACTGATGTCGGTGACGGTTTTGGCCTGCGTCAGTGGACTGAAGCTGAGTAGGGTGAAGAGGAGAAAAATGATGCGCATGTTTTTTTCTCGTAGTAATAAGGCGTGGAAAAATAATAACAATTGTTTTCATTTGCAATAAAAACCAAGAAAGAATGAGAATAAAAAAGAATAACCCCTTATATTTCAAATTGATGAAGGGGGTTATGTAAATAATTAAAGTCACTGGGGCAGAGCGACGCAGTGTCGCTCTGGGGAGAGGGGGGTTACTGTTTACTGTCGTGGTGTTCGTAGCCACGGCCAAAGTAGCGTTCCAGACGGCCTTGCAGCAATTCCAGCCCGATGGAGAGCAGCCAGTAAATGACGGCGGCGGTAGTCAGCATTTCCATGTAGTGATAGGTGCTGCGGCCATAGGACTGAGCCAGAAAGTTCAGTTCCCACAGCCCCATCAGCGACACCAGCGAAGAATCTTTGATCATCGAAATGAACTGGGAACCGGCTGGCGGAATAATGATACGCAGTGCCTGTGGCGCCACCACGTGGGTGGTAATCACCCAACGCGACAGGCCCAGCGCCATGGCGGCTTCTTTTTGACCACGAGGAACCGCGAGGACGCCGCTGCGGATGGTTTCTGCCAGATAGGCGCCATAGTTTAATGACAACGCAATGATACCGGAGGTAAAGGCACCCATCACGATACCGACCTGTGGCAGGGCGAGGTAGATAATCAGCACCTGAACCAGCAAAGGAGTGCCGCGAAATAGCGAGACATAAAACGTGGCGCAACCGAAGGCGATTGCACTGGAGGAGAGGCGCCCGGCGGCGGTGAGCGCCGCCAGCAGGGTACAAAACAGCATGGATATAATGGTGATGACGACGCTCAGCACTGCACCCTGAATAAAACCATCTGGCGAGAGGTGCATTCCCAGCATGGAAGGCAGTTTCTGCCGAATCAGGTTAGTATCCAGATCCATAGACGAAAACAGCCACAGCAGCAGGCTGAGCAGCACCAGCCAGGTCAGACCGGTACGCAGACGAAAACCCAATCCGGCTCGCTCAGGTACCGGTGGCATGTGGGGCGGGGTTTTTGCGGACGAACGCGACATTACGGGGTGACCCCGGTGATGTCTTCACCAAACCATTTCATAGAGATGGCTTTCAGGGTGCCGTCGGCACGCAGTGCGGTGATGGCGTCGGCCACAGTTTGGCTCCATTGCGGATCGCCTTTATCAACGGCAATCCAGTTTGGTTCGGCGTACAGCTCTTGCAGGATGCGCAGTTGCGGCAGTTTTTCGAGGCGTGGTTTGGCCGTAATGCGATCAGAAATTACTGCATCCAGTCTTTTACCTGGACCCAGCGCCAGATTGCGGAACGCCATTTCTTCGTCGGTGGGCACTGCCTGCACGTGATCGAATGGATAGACGATTGGCTTGCCGCCGGGGATCACCAGGCTTTTGTTCAGGTAATTCTCGTAGCTGGAACCCAGGCCCAACCCCACTTTCTTGTTGCTCAGGTCGGCGGCGGAGTGGATGTTTTTTTCATCTTTATGAACGATCAGCACGGCAAAGGTGCTGTAGTAAGGGGTAGCGAAATCCAGCACTTTGGCGCGTTCGGCGTTTGGCGTCATGGAGCAAATGCACATGTCCCAGCGGCCCTGCCATTTGCCGCCGACGATGGTTTCCCAGCCCGGCGTCGCCAGTTCCAGCTTTGCTCCCAGTTTCTTCGCTACGGCATTAGCAACGTCTACATCGAATCCAACCAATTGGTTTTTATCGTCGAGGTAGCTAAATGGCGGATAGTCATTGAACAGCACGTTACGGACTACGCCGGTCTGTTTTACCCGGTCCAGCGTGCTGCCGGCTTGTGCAGCGCTGAACATGAAACAGGCGCTTAGACCTAGCGCCATCAGTGCGAGACGTTTTTTCATCTATTTTCCCTACAAGCGAGCATCACAGCGATTAACGCGGGGCGAGTGGCCGCGTCCCGTCAGTGGAAATCACAAAGGCTCTATCTTATAGCAGCCGTGGGCGTGTGCAAAATACGGTCTTTGTCGCGCGATTGGAAGGCTGGGCATAAGCATCGGTGACTGGCGGCATCAATAAATAAGCCCGATAAAAACAAACCTGCCACCGAAGTGGCAGGTTTGTTTGACAGTGTGAGAAACGGTTTGCGTTATTTTTTGCGAGCGTACTTCAGCGAGTCCAGCGCGACGGCGAATATGATGATGCCGCCTTTGATGATGTACTGCCAGTAAGGGCTAACGCCGATATAAGTCAGGCCGTAGTTGATGAGGGTGAAGATGATAACCCCGGTCACGACGCCTGCGACCGTACCCACACCACCGGCAAACGACACGCCGCCGACCACGCACGCCGCGATGGCATCGAGTTCGTACATGAAGCCCAGGTTGTTGGTGGCACTACCGATACGGCCTGCTTCCAGCATACCGCCGAAAGCATAGAACACACCTGACAGCATGTACACCAGGATCAGGTTCAGCGACACGTTCACGCCGGAGACTTTGGCGGCTTCCGGATTACCACCGATAGCGAAGATGTTTTTGCCAAAACGGGTCTTGTTCCACAGAATCCACACGAACAACGACGCAATTGCCGCATAGAACGTGATGTACGACAGCTTGAAGTCGCCGAGACGAATGAAACCTTGGGTGAAGGTAGAGAAACGGTCGTCAAAGCCGGCTATCGGCGACGCGCCGACGATATCGTAATACAGAGAGTTGATACCGTAGACGATGATCATCGTACCTAATGTCGTGATGAACGGCGTCACTTTCAGGTAAGCGATGATAATACCGTTAACCAGGCCGATCACCGCACCGATGGCACAGACGATCAGAATTACTACCGGAATCGGCATGGTTTCCAGATGTGGGAACACCTTGTTGCTGTTGTCCATCGCCTGTAATAGCGTGGCGGCGACGACCGCGGCGAGGCCGACCTGACGACCAGCCGACAGGTCTGTACCCTGAGTGACGATAAGCCCTGCTACGCCGAGCGCGATGATCACACGCACGGATGACTGGGTCAGAATGTTACTCAGGTTGGTAAAACTGAGGAAGGTGGGGTCCTGGAGAATAATAATCACCAGCAATACTAACAGCACGGCGTAGATGCCGCTGTCTTTCAGCCAGGTGAGCGCACTTTTTTTAGTTGTAGCTTTCATGATAACAGCCCTTGCATCATTAAAGGTGTAACGACGCTAAACGGAGGATCTCGTTCTGCGTGGTGTTCTTGGTTTCGACAATGCCTGCGACGAGGCCATTACTCATTACCAGAATGCGGTCGGTGATGCCCAGCAATTCCGGCATTTCAGAAGAAATGATGATGATTCCCTTGCCCTTTTTCGCCAGCTCTGAAATGAGCTGATAAATTTCGAATTTGGCGCCTACGTCGATGCCGCGGGTTGGTTCATCCAGCATCAGAATTTCCGGTTGAGTCAGCAGCCAGCGTCCGATGATCACTTTTTGCTGGTTACCGCCGGACAGCGAGCCGATAGACGTGTGGTGGCCGGGGGTTTTCACCCGCATAGAGTCGATAACCCACTGCACATCGCTTTTCATGCGCTTGTTGTCCAGCAGGCCGAGGCTGTTCTTGTATTTATGGATGTTGGAAATCAGCGAGTTGAAGCCGACGTCCAGATAGGCATAGATACCGGTAGATCGCCGCTCTTCGGTGACCAGCGCGAAACCGTTGTTGATAGCTTCGTTGGCGGTATGGTTGTGGATGTCTTTGCCACGTAGCTTGATGGTGCCGCCGAGTTTTTCACGGATACCGAACAGGGTTTCGACGATATCGGTACGTTTGGCGCCGACCAGCCCGGCAATTCCCAGAATCTCACCCTCACGCAGGTCAAACGACACATCGCGTATTGACGGCTGGCGCATTGAGGTCAGGCCGCGCACTTCCAGCATCACCTCGCCTGGGGTGTTGGTTTTGTCCGGAAAACGCTGATTGAGGGAGCGGCCAACCATCATAGCGATGATCTGGTCCATATTCAGCCCTTCCAGCGGTTGGGTGGCGACCCACTGACCATCACGCAATACGGTGATTTCATCACACAACTGGAAGATCTCTTCCATCTTGTGGGAAATGTAAACGATACCGCAACCCCGGTCTTTCAACTTACGGATGATAGTGAACAGGTGGTTCACCTCTTTTTCCGTCAGTGATGAGGTGGGTTCGTCCATGATGACGATTTTGGCGTTGTAGGAAAATGCCTTGGCAATTTCGATCATCTGCATTTGCGACACGGACAGGGTAGCCACTTTGTCGCGCGGGTCGATATCGATATCCAGTTCATCGAAAATCGCTTTGGTATCGCGATACATTTTTTCCTGATCGACGAACAACCCTTTTTTCGGGTAACGGCCAAGCCACATGTTATCCATGACTGAACGTTGCAAAACCAGATTCAATTCCTGATGCACCATGGATACGCCATTCTCCAGCGCTTCTTTGGCGCTTTTGAAATCGATTTCCTGTCCCTGAAATTGAATGCTACCTGAGTCTTTCTGATAAATGCCGAACAGACATTTCAGCAGAGTCGATTTTCCTGCGCCGTTTTCTCCCATCAGGGCATGGATAGAATGAGGTCGCACCTTCAGGTTGACATTATCCAATGCCTTTACACCGGGAAACGACTTGCTGATAGTGGTCATCTCCAGCAGGAATTCGCGCTGAGTGGTTAGAGTGTCGCTGGTCATATTTTACCTGGTCAAAATAATTACCTGGCTGAAAGGTTGCCGGGCTTGAACATGACTGCCTGGCTGAGAAAATCATGCTTTCAAACAGTAGGGGCGCAGCGGTTACTGCGCCCCGACGAGATTACTTCAGGAACTGTGACAGGTTTTCTTTGTCAACCGGTACGTACGGTACGCGAACTACCTTGTTTTCAATCTTGAAGTTGGTGCCTTCACCTGCCGGTTTACCCAGTGCCAGGTTTTTCGCCAGATCAATCGTCGCCTTGGCCTGGTTGTCTGCGTCGTTCAGCACGGTACCAGCCAGTGCGCCGGATTTGATCAGCGACAGCGCTTCTGGCAGGGCGTCAACGCCGAACACTGGAATGCTGCTCTTGTTGTGGGCTTTCAGCGCTTCTACTGCACCCATAGCCATGGCGTCGTTGTTGGCAATCAGTACTTCAATTTTGTTGGCGTTGGGACCGGACATCCAGGCGTCAACCTTGTCTTTAGCCATCGCGGTATCCCACATGGCGGTATCCATCTGCAACTGCTGGACTTTCATGCCTTCTTTGGTCAGGGTGTCAACCACATATTTAGTACGGGCCTCGGCATCCGGATGGCCCGGCTCACCTTTCAGCAGTGCGTACTGGATGGTGCCGTCTTTGTTAAGATCCCAGGCCGGATTCGCTTTCCAGTGCTTGGCGATCAACTGGCCCTGAATGATACCGGACTCTTTGGAGTCAGTACCGACGTAGTAGGCTTTGTCGTAGCTGGCCAGTACTTTGGCATTCGGTTCTTTGTTAAAGAACACGACCGGTACATCGGCGGCTTTCGCTTTTTGCACCACTATGGCAGCAGCTGCCGGGTCAACAAGGTTGATAGCCAGTGCTTTCACGCCTTTAGCCAGCAGCACGTCTACCTGATCGTTCTGTTTGGATTGGTCGTTTTGTGAGTCGTTCATCAGTAGTTCGACGCCACCCAGAGCTTTAGCTTCTTTTTCAATATCCTTGCGCACCATCGACATGAAGTTATCGTCGTATTTGTAGATGGTGACGCCGATACGGGTGTCTGCAGCATGGGCAGTGGCTCCGAACATCATGCTGGCAACCAGGGCAGTGAGAGTGAAAATCTTCTTATTCATGATATCTCCGGGTTTATGCAGGGTAGTTCTCAGTCCGGCCATACGACGCAGGATAGACGTAGTACGGCAGTCAGTTAGTTATCGTCAGCATGGCGTAATAGCGCCGGGCTGACGGAGATTGCAGGCATGGCCCGCTTAAAGCCTGACTTCCCTGTTTTCAGACCGTGCTCGCCTGCTCGGCGGCGCGGCCTGATATGCATCCTGAAACAGATAGCGTCCTGAAATCGGTATTGTGAACGTTTTCGCCGTGGCGGCCGCTAACGATTCAACTGACTGGGCGACCGTGTTGCAAGGCGTCCGGCCTACGCAGTACGCCATCATGATAGAGAGCGCAATGTTAATTAACTGTGAATTTACTCACAAATTGAAAGCGGTTACATCGGTGATTTAAAAGATTTAGTGACCGCATCCACATTTTCACATGTGGCTACCGAGTGTCGCTTTACCAGCGTCGGCATAAAGCAGTGTCTGGCTGTTGGGTCCAACAGCCCGGCTGCGCCTTTTAGCGCCAGTTCGGTAGCGATTTTCGCCATGGAAACAATAGGGTAACGGATGGTTGTCAGACGCGGGTCGGTGTAACGAGAAATCGGGATATCATCGAAACCGACCACCGAAAACCGTTCCGGTACCGGAATACCGTTATCTTTTAGTGCCATCAGTGCGCCAGCCGCCATGCCATCGTTGTAGGTGAATACTGCCGTGAGCTGCTGGTTGTGCCCCAGCAATTCCACCATTGCCGTTTCACCGCCTTGCAAGTCCGGCTCGCCGCTGGCTATCCACTCATTCGGCGGCTCGATACCATGTTCCTGCAACGCCTGCCGCCAGCCGGTAAGGCGCTCCATGACGTCCTCTATCGGATGGCTGGAGCGGAGATAGCCAATGCGCTGATGCCCTTGTTGTAACAGCATTCGGGTCGCCATCATGGCACCGCTGACGTTATCGAGGCAGACGCAGCGGTGTGGATAGTCAGGCAGCAACCGGTTGATCAATACCATTCCGGGTACCTGATCCATGAACTCCGCCAATTCCTCATCGGATAAGGCTTTGGCATGTACGATTAGCGCGTTGCAGCGCTGGCGAATCAGTACTTCAATAGCGTGTCGTTCTTTTTCTTCCTGGTGATAGGAGTTGTTAATCAGCACATGTTTTTGCAGGCGCTGCGCCACCGTATCCACCGCTTTGACCATCGCGCCGAAAAACGGGTCTGACACATCCATCACCACCACGCCGATAGTGTCGCTGACCTGAGAAGCCAACGCCTGCGCATTGGCGTTAGGTCGGTAACCTAACTGCTCAACCGTCAGCAACACCAGCTCGCGCGTTTGCTGGGTGACTGCGCTGTTGTTATTGAGCACACGAGAGACGGTGGCGATGGAAACACCGGCCTGACGTGCGACATCACGGATGGTAATCATTCATACTCACCACAGAGGAAAAAGTTCACGAGGGTTGCCCTGACACTCAAGCTATCCTGGCCTATTCTGTCAGGCGTTATCACCAGACTACGTGAATCAGGTCACACTGATGAAAGCGGTTACATACAATTCCGTAACCTTTGTGACGAATGTCATTATCTGAACATAAAGACAGCAGCAATATTCCGGCGTGGCAATGTTTGCGGGGGAATATCACTCAGGGTAAATGCCCCGGCAGCGCGCCAGGGCAAAAGGGAAGAAAATAGGTTTAATCGGCAGCGTAGCCACTGGTGGGAACGACCTTGCCGTCGAGCCAGGCCTGATTGTTGCGCAGCGTCAGTCGCCCGGACAGAAACCAGCTTACCACCAGCGGATAAATGCTGTGTTCCTGTGTTTGCACCCGTTCCTGAATGTCTTGCTCGGTGTCGTCGGGGAATATCGGCACCCTGGCTTGCAGAATAACCGGACCACCGTCCAGCTCTTCGGTCACGAAATGCACTGAAGTGCCGTGTTCGCTGTCGCCGTTTTCCAGCGCTTTGCGGTGAGTATGTAAACCGGGATATTTCGGCAACAGCGATGGATGAATGTTCAACATCCTGCCGAGAAAACGAGCGACGAATCCGGCGCTGAGGATACGCATATACCCGGCCAATACCACCACATCCGGCTGATATGTTTCGATTTCTGCTGCCAGCGCTTCATCGAAATCGGCACGGCTGGCATAGTCACCCGGCAAGAGTGCGTGGGCGGCGATTCCGGCGTCACGCGCTCGCTCCAGGCCGAAGGCATCCGGATTATTACTGAATACTGCGGTAATTCGCCCGGCAATGCGACCATGCTGGCAGGCGTCAATTAACGCCTGCAGATTGCTTCCCTGACCTGAAATCAGGACAACGATGTTTTTCATCACTGGATGACCACGGTTTCTCCGCCATCGGTACGGGTAATGACACCGATTTTCCAGGCTGTTTCGCCGTTGCTGTTGAGGTGAGCGATAGCCTTGTCCGCCTGTTCGGCTGGCAGGGCGATGATCATGCCCACGCCACAGTTAAAGGTGCGATACATTTCGTGACGGCTGACGTTGCCATTTTGCTGCAGCCACTGGAACACCGGCGGCCACTGCCAGCTGGATTCTTCGATCGTCGCCTGCATACCTTCCGGCAGTACGCGCGGAATGTTTTCCCAGAAGCCGCCGCCGGTCAGGTGGGAAATGGCGTGTACGTCGATGTTTTCAATCAGTGACAGCACGGATTTCACGTAAATTTTAGTCGGGGCCAGCAGATGGTCTGCCAGCGGTTTGCCATCCAGTTGGACCTGTTCCGGGTTGGCGCCGCTGACTTCAAGGATCTTGCGGATCAATGAGTAGCCGTTGGAATGCGGTCCGCTTGAGGCCAGGGCTATCAGTGCGTCGCCTTCGCGTACTTTACTGCCGTCGATAATCTTGGCTTTTTCAACCACGCCAACGCAGAAACCGGCTACATCGTAGTCATCGCCGTGGTACATGCCGGGCATTTCGGCGGTTTCACCACCTACCAGCGCACAGCCGGACTGTTTGCAGCCTTCGGCGATACCGGTGATAACGCGGGTTGCAGTATCCACATCCAGCTTGCCGGTAGCGTAATAATCGAGGAAGAACAGCGGCTCGGCGCCCTGTACCACCAGATCGTTAACACACATCGCCACCAGGTCGATACCAATCGTATCGTGACGCTGCAGGTCCATCGCCAGACGCAGCTTGGTGCCAACCCCATCGGTGCCGGAAACCAGTACCGGTTCGCGGTATTTTTGCGGTAAGGCGCACAGGGCACCGAAACCGCCCAATCCTCCCATGACTTCCGGGCGACGGGTCTGTTTCACTACACCTTTGATACGGTCTACCAATGCATTGCCAGCATCAATATCCACGCCTGCGTCTTTATAGCTGAGAGAGGTTTTATCGGTCACTGCGGAGTCCCCACGGAGGTTACGATTGGTTTAAAAAATGGAGCGCGCTAATTCTAACAGCGTAAGCAAACGTTTGCGAGCGGTGTCTTTGCGGTGTGGTGGTTTCGGCAGGTCAACATAACGGTCTTTGTCGGCCAGCGGCGATAATTTCCGTTTCTGCTTGATTTGGATCAGACTTGAATCTATGGCGTAGATTGGAAAAAGCGGTATAATCCCGCGATTTTTTTGGCCGTCCACTGCCGATGGGGAGTAAAAAGTAATGAAAATCGTCGAGGTGAAACACCCGCTCGTCAAACATAAACTGGGTCTGATGCGCGAGCACGATATCAGTACCAAGCGTTTCCGTGAACTGGCGTCTGAAGTCGGTAGTTTGCTGACCTATGAAGCCACTGCCGATCTGGCGACGGAAAAGGTGACCATCGAAGGCTGGTGCGGTCCGGTTGAAGTTGACCAAATCAAAGGTAAGAAAATTACTGTTGTGCCGATCCTGCGTGCCGGCCTTGGCATGATGGAAGGGGTGCTGGAAAACGTTCCGAGCGCGCGTATCAGCGTGGTGGGGATGTACCGCGACGAACAGACGCTGGAGCCGGTACCCTATTTTCAGAAACTGGCTTCCAATATCGATGAGCGCATGGCGTTGGTAGTAGACCCGATGCTGGCGACAGGCGGTTCGATGATCGCAACCATCGACCTGCTGAAAAAAGCCGGTTGCCGCAGCATTAAAGTGTTGGTACTGGTAGCAGCGCCGGAAGGCATCGCCGCGCTGGAGAAAGTGCATCCGGATGTGGAACTGTACACCGCCTCGATTGACAAGGGCCTCAACGAACACGGTTACATCATGCCGGGTCTGGGCGATGCAGGCGACAAGCTGTTTGGTACTAAGTGATAGCCAGCCGACTGTAGAGTCGGCTTTTTTTTGCGTATGGGCTGCCCGTTTCTGACGTAACGGATTGTCCCTGTGCATTCCATGGATGGCGACATTTTTTCAGCGTCGGTGTTTGCCGGCGCTGAACTTTCTGCCGGGTTCCCCGGTATTTTTCAGTCTGAGACACAGAGGAAAACAAGATGACTCGTCGCGCCATCGGCGTCAGTGAACGCCCCCCACTTTTGCAAACGATACCGCTGAGTTTCCAGCATCTGTTTGCGATGTTCGGTGCCACCGTACTGGTGCCGATTCTGTTTAAGATCAATCCGGCGACGGTATTGCTGTTTAACGGCATCGGCACGCTGCTCTATCTGTTTATCTGCAAAGGTAAAATACCGGCGTATCTGGGTTCCAGCTTTGCATTTCTCTCACCGGTATTTCTGCTGTTGCCGCAGGGATATGAAGTGGCGCTGGGTGGCTTTATCCTGTGCGGCGCACTGTTTTGTCTGGTGGCATTGTTGGTGAAAAAAGCCGGGACCGGCTGGCTGGACGTGATTTTCCCGCCGGCAGCGATGGGGGCGATTGTTGCAGTCATTGGTCTGGAATTGGCTGGCGTGGCTGCCAACATGGCAGGGTTACTGCCGGCAGCGGGTGCGGAAATGGACGGCAAGACCGTGACGGTATCGCTGGTAACGCTGGCGGTAACCGTGCTGGGTTCTGTGCTGTTCCGCGGTTTCCTGGCTATTATCCCAATCCTGATCGGCGTATTGGTGGGGTATGCACTTTCTTTTGCTATGGGCATGGTGGATTTGGCTCCTATCGCTCAGGCGCACTGGTTCGCTTTACCCACCTTCTATACACCGCGCTTTGAGTGGGTGGCGATGTTGACGGTGTTGCCAGCCGCACTGGTGGTGGTAGCCGAGCACGTTGGTCATCTGGTGGTGACCGCCAATATCGTGAAAAAGGATTTGATGCGCGAGCCAGGCTTGCATCGTTCTTTGTTCGCTAACGGCGTATCTACCATGTTGTCCGGTTTCTTTGGTTCCACGCCAAATACCACCTATGGTGAGAATATCGGCGTGCTGGCGATCACGAAAGTTTACAGTACCTGGGTGATTGGCGGGGCGGCGGTGATTGCGATTCTGCTCTCCTGCGTTGGCAAACTGGCCGCAGCAATTCAGGCAGTGCCGGTACCGGTGATGGGCGGCGTGTCGCTGCTGCTGTACGGTGTGATCGGCGCGTCTGGTATCCGGGTGTTGATTGAGTCCAAAGTGGATTACAACAAAGCGCAGAACCTGATCCTGACCTCGGTTATCCTGATCATCGGCGTCAGCGGCGCGAAGATCCACCTGGGTGCGGTGGAGCTGAAAGGCATGGCGCTGGCCACCGTGGTAGGCGTGTTTCTGAGCGTGCTGTTCCGTGTTATCAGCATGGTTCGTAAAGAGGAAGAGGTGATCGACGAAGAGGACAGCAAGTCATCTGATCACTAATCTCCCGGCCCGTCGGCAGTCCGGCGGGCAATGCGGTGAACCGGCAGGATGCCGGTTCAATCGCCAAAGGTTTCTATGCTAAACTTGATTTGTTTTCCTGCCCGTTTGGTTTGAGGTGCTTCTGAACACACCGGCACAGTTATCATTGCCACTCTATTTACCCGATGACGAAACCTTTGCCAGTTTCTATCCGGGAGAGAATACATCTCTGCTGGCTGCCATCCACACAACGCTGGATCAGGAACATGGCAGTTATATCTATTTCTGGTCGCGTGAGGGTGGGGGACGTAGTCACCTGCTACATGCCGCCTGTGCGGAGTTATCCCGTCTTGGTCGTGCGGTCGGTTATGTGCCGCTGGATAAGCGCGCCTATTTCGTACCGGATGTACTGGAGGGGATGGAGCAACTGGCGTTGGTGTGCATCGATAATATTGAGTCGATTGCTGGCGATGACGCGTGGGAAATGGCGCTGTTTAATCTGTATAACCGCATTCAGGAAGGTGGGCGTACCCGGTTACTGATAACCGGTGATCGCCCACCGCGCCAAATCAACCTGCAACTGGCAGATCTTGCCTCGCGTCTCGACTGGGGGCAAATCTACCGGTTACAACCGTTGTCGGATGAAGAGAAAGGCGAAGCGCTGAAGTTACGTGCACGGTTGCGTGGTTTTGAACTGCCGGAAGACGTCAGCCGTTTTCTGCTTAAACGGCTGGACCGAGAGATGCGTACCCTGTTCATGACGCTGGATCAATTGGATCATGCTTCTATCACCGCCCAGCGTAAGCTGACGATCCCTTTCGTCAAAGAGATTCTCGGCTTGTAATGTTGCCTGTTACAGTATATCCAGCACCTGCTCCGGCGGACGGCCAAGTTTAGCTTTACCGTTGGCTATCACAATCGGGCGTTCAATCAGTTTCGGGTGAGTGACCATCGCCTCAATCAATTGCGTTTCCGTCAGGCTGTCGTCGGCCAGATTCAGCTCACGGTACAGATCTTCTTTTCGGCGCATCAATTCGCGTGCACTGGCAAAATCCAATTGTTTAATCAGCTTATCCAGTGTGGCGGCATCCGGCGGTGTGTCGAGATACAACACGACGTCCGGTTCAATGCCTTGTTGCTGCAGCAACGCCAATGTTTCACGGCTCTTGGAGCAGCGGGGATTATGATAAATGGTCACCGGTTTACTCATTCCTCTCACCTTTTTCAGGATTTTTCATAAGGACGAAAGCGTTGCTGTAGCGCACGTAACTGATCGATGCGGGCATCGTAGCGTGCCTGATCGAGACTGCCGAGTTTGCTTTGCGAGCTGGCGTTGCTCAGCAAACGAATCGCCTGATCCAGCTTGCCGTTCAATGCCAGGCTTTCCGCACGGGATGCCAATTCATCGCCGCGCATATTCTGCGCTGCGGAAGCTTGCGCCAGTAAGTCCCAGCCATTTGGATCGTCGGGATGGGAATAAGTGTATTTGCGCAGAATACGGATAGCGTCGGCTGATTTGTGGCTTTCCACCATCGCGTTAGCCAGGTTGAGCTGCAATACCGGGTTGTCTTGCACGTCCGGCACTTTCTGCAGGCGAGCAACCGCCAGGTCGGCGCGTTGCTGGCCGATATCGATATCGGTCATCAAATCAAGAAACCAGGGGTTTGACGGCGATTTGTCCAGCAACGGTTGCAGTGTGGCGCGTGCTTCATCGTACTTCTTGGCCTGATAGGCATGAATGGCGCGGCCATACTGAGCAGCTTGCTGTTCGCGCGCATTGCCTTTAGCCCAGTTATCCAATAGGGCGGCGCCATACGGGTTGTCCTGTGATCCGTACATTCCCAGCACACGCGCCTTGGCGAACAGGAAATCCTGAGAAGAGTGCACCAGGGTTGATTTCATTTGGTTAGCACGGTTACGCGCGTCTGACAGTCGGCTTTCCGGTAGCGGGTGCGTCAGCAGCATTTCCGGCGGTTTGGTGGCATAGCGAGACATATCCGCCAGCCGTTGCAGGAAATTGGGCATCGCCTGAGGGTCGAATCCGGCGCGTTGCAATACCTGAATCCCGATACGATCCGCTTCCTGTTCATTCGCCTGGGTAAAACTGATGATGCTTTGCTGCGCGCCTGCCAGCGTGCCGCTCAGTGCGGCGAACCCGGCCTGTGGGTTTGCCATCGCCAGCAGCAGTGAGCCGAACGCGCCTGCCCAGGCCAGCGGTGCACTGGCTTTCTGAGCCTCCATGGCGCGTGCCAGATGCCGCTGGGTTACGTGGGAGATTTCGTGCGCCAGTACCGAGGCTAGCTCACTTTCACTTTCCACATAGCGGAACAGCCCGGAGTGCAACACCACATTACCGCCAAAGAAGGCAAAAGCGTTGATTTCGTCATTATTGACCAGGAAGAAATGAAACGGGGTGCGTACGGAATCGGCTGACTTGACCAGTCGCCCACCCAACTGATTGATATATTGCAGCAACAGCGGGTCGTTAATCAGCGGTGCGCCGGCGCGTAACTGGCGCAGGTAAAAGTCCCCCATGACCAGTTCCTGATTGATGCTGAGCGTTCCACCGGCGGTGGTGCCGATATCCGGCAGCGTGTCCTGTGTCGTGGCTGTGACCATCAGCGGGCTTGCGCTTAGTAACGCGCCTGCCAGTATGGCGATGACCGTCTGTTTGAACCGATAGGACATAACGAAGACAACCTTTCGAACAACCTGAAAGAATGGTCATCATCTTAGCCAGCAGTGGCAAACAATGAAACATGAATAGGGAAAAAGGCGGTGTAAAAAATGGGAAATGCGTGGTGGTCTGTGGTTTGCCGACGCACCGAATACCGCGTCGGCAATAATCAGGAGCAGAATAATCAAGAAAGAAAAAGGCTCAGGCACCTTTTAAGTAATTCAGTACGATATCGTGGTGATTACTGGTCTTGAAGTCATCGAATACTTTTTCGATGTTGCCTTCCGCGTTGATCAGAAAACTGACCCGGTGAATACCGTCATAGGTTTTCCCCATAAAGGTTTTTTCACCCCATACGCCGAACTGTTCAGCTACCTGATGGTCTTCATCAGCCAGCAGGGTAAAGTTCAGCAGCTCTTTTTCCGTAAAGCGGGACAATTTCTCCGGCTTATCGGTGCTGATACCCAGAACCTCAACGCCGAATTTCTTCAGCTCGTCCATGTTATCGCGAAGCCCACAGGCTTGCACGGTGCAACCTGGCGTCATGGCCTTGGGATAGAAATACACCAACACCCGTTGGCCCTGGAAGTCGGCCAAATTAACTTGTTCGCCATCCTGGTCGGGCAAGCTAAATTTCGGTGCAATATCACCGGCTTTCAGTGTGGTCATCACTACTCTCCATCTTTCTCTTCGTGCTGTGGATAGGTCACAACGCTAATACTGCCTTGCGCGTGCAGTTCTGTACATAGCTGATGAAAGGCTGGCTCAATAATTGAACCAGCCAGTGCAGTCGGGCTGTGCGCCGTAATCTGGATGTACAGTTGCGGCGGCGTATCGCCATCGGCGGGACGGGTTTTGGATACCAGCCCGGCGATGTTCATTTGATGGGAATCAAACAGATCAGTAAAGCGTTCAATGATGTGTGGGGAGTCAGCAACATCCACTTTGACCCACACGGTAGCCGGCATTGGCGGGCGCGACTGCGATTCAGTGCGTTTCATCACAATCAGCAAATCCAGTTCTGCACCCTTTTGCGGCAGGGTGGATTCGATGAGCGTAATCGCATTCCAACTGCCGGACAGCAGCATGATAAAAGTGAATTCCGTGCCTAGCATCGCAAGTCGGCTATCTTCGATGTTGCAGCCACAGCTACTGACGTGACGGGTAATCGTATTCACGATACCGGGACGATCAGTCCCCAACGCGGTAATGACCAGATAGTGTTCTTGTGAGCGCGGCAAAATTGTGCTTCCTGTACAAAATGTTGGAAGTAACATGGTAAACATAAAAAAAACCACCTGCCAAGCGCTGACAACCGTGGTTGCAAGCTTGCTTTTGCATAGAGGTCAAAAGTACCATGAAGCACTTGTTTGTGGAGGGGATGGCTAATGTTTACGGGTAGTATTGTTGCTCTGGTGACGCCGATGGACGACAAGGGTGCTGTTGATCGCGCGAGCCTGAAAAAACTGATTGATTATCATGTCGCTAGCGGCACGTCTGCGATTGTGTCGGTGGGTACCACCGGCGAGTCCGCCACCTTGAGTCACGATGAGCATGGCGATGTGGTGATGCTGACGCTGGAATTGAGCGATGGCCGTATCCCGGTTATTGCCGGTACCGGTGCCAATTCGACCGCTGAGGCGATTTCCCTTACCCAGCGTTTTAACGATACAGGTGTTGCCGGGTGCCTTACCGTGACGCCGTATTACAACAAACCGACCCAGAACGGTTTGTTTCTGCATTTTAAGGCGATTGCCGAGCACACTGACCTGCCGCAGATCCTCTACAACGTGCCGTCCCGTACTGGTTGTGACATGTTGCCGGAAACCGTCGCCCGTCTGTCAGAAATCAAAAATATTGTTGCCATCAAAGAAGCGACCGGGAACTTAAGCCGGGTTAGCCAGATCCAAGAGCTGGTTCATGAAAGTTTCATTCTGCTGAGCGGCGATGACGCCAGCTCGCTGGACTTTATGCAACTGGGTGGTAATGGCGTAATTTCCGTCACAGCTAACATCGCAGCCCGCGAAATGGCGGCGTTATGCGAGCTGGCGGCACAGGGGAATTTCGTCGAAGCCCGCCGCCTGAATCAACGTCTGATGCCGCTGCATCAGAAACTGTTTGTTGAACCCAATCCGATTCCGGTGAAATGGGCCTGTAAGGCATTGGGATTGATGGCGACCGATACGCTTCGTCTGCCGATGACGCCACTGACCGATGCTGGTCGTGACGTGATGGCGCAGGCTATGAAGCAGGCGGGTCTGCTGTAACCGTTAGGGAGATTTGATGAGTTCTTCATTGCAAAAGTCGATGGTGGCAAAGGTTGTCGGTGTTTCGCTGATCATGTTGCTGGCCGCTTGTTCCAGCGATCAACGCTACAAGCGTCAGGTCAACGGCGATGAATCCTATCTGAAAACCCCTGAACACCGGGCACTGAATGTGCCGCCCGGTTTGATTCTGCCGTTGCATAATGGGGATTTTGATATTCCTCCGGTCAACCAGAATGGGCCGGTAGGCAAAGCGTTGGATATTCGTCCGCCAATGCAGCCATTGGCTTTGTTAAATGGTTCCCGCGGTCAGGTTTCGGGTAATACCGCTACGTTGTTACTGGAAAATAATGCGCGCAACAGTAGCCTGTGGGCAGTGTTGACGCAGGTTCTTCAGTCAAAAGGTTATACGATTGCCAGTCGTCAGGATGCCAGCCGAACGCTGACTACCGATTGGATCAACTGGAAGCGTGAAGATGAAGACGTGGCGCATCAGGCGCGTTATCAGATAACCCTGCAGACTCAGGGGTATCAGTTGGCTCTGACAGTGAAGTTGCTGGATCTGCAGCAGAATACCAGTCCTGTAACGGAACGCAGCGAAATTCAGCGTTATGCCGCGCTGATGCTCAATACGCTATCTGATGAACTGGATAAACGCCTGAACGAGAATGACAGCGCGCAGGCCAGTCGTAATAGCCAGCAACTTAATGTTCAGAGCGGTGCTGATGACTCCGGTTTGCCGTTGCTGGTGGTACGTGGTCCCTACAATCAGGTATGGGATCGCCTGCCGAAAGCGCTGGAGAAGATCGGCATGACTGTGAGTGATCGCAGCCGTCCGCAAGGGTCAATATCAGTCAGCTATAAGGCACCGGGCAGCGGCACCTGGAATGAGTTGGGCGCGCACGATCCGTCATTGCCGAACGGTGATTACAAACTGCAGGTCGGTGATTTGGGCAACCGCAGTACGCTGCAATTTATCGACTCGAAAGGACATACGCTAAGCCAGTCGCAAAATGACGCGCTGGTCGCAGTGTTCCAGGCCGCGTTTAGCAAATCGTAAAACGCAAGAATATATACCCTAAATAATTCGAGTTGCAGGCAGGCGGCGACGCAGCGAATCCCCAGGAGCTTACTTAAGTAAGTGACTGGGGTGAGCGAGGAAAGCCAACGCACCTGCAACTTGACGTATGACGGGTATAAGGGTCGGGTTCTCCGGCCCTTCTTCATTTAGTCATCAACGTGATGGGTTTATCAACACGTTCAATTAACGGGCACCGGTGCAGGTGGCCCTTACTTGTGTGGAGTAATTAAAGATGCAAAAGCTAGCTGAGTTGTATCGCGGAAAAGCGAAAACGGTCTACACCACGGACGATCCGGATCTGCTGGTGCTGGAATTCCGCAATGATACGTCAGCAGGGGATGGTGCTCGCATTGAGCAGTTTGATCGCAAAGGGATGGTGAATAACAAGTTCAACCACTTCATCATGACCAGGCTGGAAGAGGCCGGTATCCCGACCCAGATGGTGCGTCTGCTGTCTGATACTGAAGTGCTGGTGAAAAAGTTGGAGATGGTGCCAGTCGAGTGTGTGGTGCGTAACCGTGCTGCGGGGTCGTTGGTTAAGCGTCTGGGTATCACGGAAGGTGAAATTCTCAATCCTCCGTTGTTCGACCTGTTTTTGAAAAACGATGCCATGCATGACCCGATGGTGAATGAGTCCTACTGTAAAACCTTCGGTTGGGTCAGTGAAGAAAATTTGGCACGTATGAAGGAACTGAGCTACAAAGCCAATGAGGTGCTGAGTAAGCTGTTTGGTGATGCGGGTCTGATTCTGGTGGACTTCAAGCTGGAGTTCGGTCTTTTTAAAGGTGAAGTGGTGCTGGGTGATGAGTTCTCGCCGGACGGTAGCCGCCTGTGGGACAAAGAAACCCTGAACAAAATGGATAAAGACCGTTTCCGTCAGAGCCTGGGTGGGCTGATTGAAGCCTACGAGGA
This sequence comes from Dickeya sp. CFBP 2040, assembly GCF_012273755.1. NCBI lineage: Bacteria > Pseudomonadati > Pseudomonadota > Gammaproteobacteria > Enterobacterales > Pectobacteriaceae > Dickeya > Dickeya sp. CFBP 2040. The sequence goes on along the minus strand of NZ_JAAVXH010000090.1, from coordinate 40 downwards.
AGTCGCACACCGTCTGGGTGTTAAATTAGACTAACAGCGC
>NZ_JAAVXH010000089.1:0-26590 GCF_012273755.1 Dickeya sp. CFBP 2040 | reverse complement strand
TCGGTTGTTATCATCTAATTATTATTTTTCTGACATAAATCTGTTGCTGATTTAGTAATAGGATTTTATTGCGCGAGTTTTGCGTAATTTAAATCTTCTGATTCCTATCTGCTTTTTGATGGCGGTTAATTTTTTGTCTTGCGTATGAATAGTGTCTTTTACATAGGGTCAGTATGACTATTTCTCTTGAGGAAATAAACTATGAGTTATATTCGGTCGTTATTTTTTTATATAATCACTGGGGTTGTTTTTGTTGCTGGTAATGTGCAGGCCGCAGAAAACTGGAACCCTGCGCACATTTTGGAAGCGTTCCAATATCCTTATGCGAATGGACAAACGACAGTGGGCATTATCGCTCACCGTGGCGTGGTTTCTGATGGTTGCCCTGAAAATTCGCAGTGTTCTATTGATGCAACTGTGAATAATAATATTGAAGCCATTGAGCTTGATGTGAAACAGTCATCCCAGGGAACGCCGTGGCTGTTTCATGATCAGAATGCGGGGAGAATGCTTTATCACCTTCCTTTATTTAATATATTTCAGGATAGAAATCCTCCATCAGGATGGGACCCGGATTTTCGGACCATGACAGATAACCAGCTGGCGCATAGCTATCTGCGTGACAGGAATTTCAGTGGTACCCGCTTTCATCCTCTCAACGTACTTGAAGCATTACGCTATATAAAAGTAAAAGCGCCACAATTACTGGTGGTGCTTGATATAAAAACGGCTGAGGCGGTTTCGCGTTGTGCTTCAATAGTCAAGGACCTGAATATGGAAAACCAGGTTGTGCTGAAAGCCAGTTCATCCTTATATTCCAGCAATCCGTCACAATCTAATGGCTTACCGGCAGGCGTTCATTTTGTGCCGACAGTGTATGCCGGCAACCTTGACGATATTGCGGTGAATTTTACCAATGTCTTTTGTAACGCTGGCGTCGATGTACACCATTGCCGGGTAGAAGAGTGGATAAGGGGGGCATACGACAATCCTAATATTCCCTGGGTCGAAATTGGCAACAAGAGTCCCAATTACCCTGACCCTACCTCCAGTTTTGTGGCGCAGGAGAAACGTTACAAGCGCCCGATGGGCGCATTCGTGCCGGTACCGGAATATAATTTGTCGCGTGGCGGTGGCGCGTATTATGTTCGCTCCAATGCGACCTGTTGCGCCAGATTGTCGGATTACCTGACCAGAACCCGCTATTTCGGCAATGAAACGCAGGATGAACGAGAGTCGCTCGATTTACAGTTGACGAGCGGTTTCACCAATATCATTACTGACAATCCGCTACAGGCCATCCGGTTGACGTCGGCTCGTGGGATGCGCCACACGGAGCGTTATCAGTAATACTATATTGATTTAAAAAAGGGTTGATTTGAGAAAACAGTCAATTTGATGGGGAGTCGATTTGACATGTTTCTTCTCGTCTTGTTTATCAGCCATACGACACGTGCCGTATGGCTGATATTTATACGCTGAACTTATCGGCGTCGCGCCAGGCGGGGAAGGTTTCACGGTAGCTTTGCAATGCCTCCAGCGACAACTCCGCGTCGAGGCGGGCAGGTTGATGTTCAGGCGCACAAGCCAGCACCGTGCCTTGTGGGTCGATAATCAGGCTGTCGCCCTGATAACTGTGCCCGTTGCCGTCGGTGCCGACGCGGTTGCAGCCCGCCACATAAGCCTGATTTTCAATCGCTCGCGCCGCCAGCAGGGTTTTCCAGTGCTGGGCGCGCGGTGCCGGCCAACTGGCGACGTACAGCGCCAGATCGTAATCCTGACGATTGCGCGACCACACCGGGAAACGCAGGTCATAGCAGATCAGCGGCAGAATACGCCAGCCGCGCCATTCCACGATTTCCCGCGTCTGACCGGGCAGGTAATACTCATGTTCGTTCGCCATACGGAACAGGTGGCGCTTGTCGTACTGGTACACTCGTCCCTGTGGGTCAGCCAGCAGAAACCGGTTGACCGCGCCCTTGTCGGTCTGCACCGCCACACTGCCGCCAACCAACGCATTGTTACGCTGCGCCCATTGTTTCAGCCAGATTTCCACCACCGGCTGTTCCAGACTGCTTTTGGCCGCTTCCATCGCAAAACCGGTGGTGAACATTTCCGGCAGCACGATCAGGTCACGGTCGGTAATCTCGCTTAACAGGCCGTCAAAATGGCTGAGGTTGGCGGGACCATCCATCCACACCAACGGTTGTTGTAACAAGGTAACCTTTAAAGTTGACATAAACGCTCCGCAGCAGCATCAAGGGTTGATTCCTGTTTGGCAAAGCATAACCGAATCAGCGTATGAGGGAAGGGGGCTGCACAGAAAACAGACAGCGGAATCGCCGCCACGCCGACATGCTCGGTCAGCCAGCGGCAGAAACTGACGTCGTCCTGACTGGAAATAGCGCGATAGTCCGCCAGCAGGAAGTAAGTGCCTTCACAAGGCAGGATTTCCAGCCGACTGGCCGCCAGCGCGTTAACAAACCGGTCGCGTTTGGCGCGATAAAAGTCCGGCAGTTCGCGCCAGTGCTGCGGTTGGTGTTGCAGCATATCGGCAAGCGCCAACTGGGCCGGCGTATTGACGGAAAACGTCAGGTACTGATGGACCTTACGCAGTTCGGCGCTGAGCGCTGCCGGTGCCACGCAATAACCCACTTTCCAGCCGGTCATGTGATAGGTTTTGCCGAAGGATGACACCGCGATGGAGCGCTGGCGCAATTGCGGATGTGCCAGCACGCTGGCGTGGCCGTCGGCGGCAAAGCAGATATGTTCGTAGACTTCATCGCTCAACACATAGATGTGACGGCTGGCAATCGCTTGCCAGAGCTGGCGGAAATCGTCCTGCTGCCAGACGGTGGCAGAGGGATTGTGCGGCGTGTTGACGATCACCAGCCGGGTGCGATCACTCAGCAAGGCGCTAAAGGTGGTCCAGTCTACGCGAAACGCCGGCGGTTGCAGGGCGATCCGTTTCAGTACGCCACCGGCCAGTTGTACCGCCGGGGCGTAACTGTCGTAGCTGGGATCAAAGCAGACAACTTCATCGCCTGGCCGCACCAGCGCGCTGATAGCGGCAAATAACGCCTCGGTGGCACCAGCCGTGACCGTAACTTCGCTATCGGCGTCCGGCTGCCAGCCGTAGAGCGTTGCGGTTTTTTCCGCAATCGCCTGACGCAGCGGCGCCACGCCAGTCATCGGCGCGTACTGGTTTGCCCCCTGGCTGACATGATAAGCCAGACGTTGTTTCAGGTAGTCGGGACCATCAAAATCCGGAAAGCCTTGCGACAGGTTGATAGCCTGGTGCTGCTGCGCCAGTGCGCTCATCTGGGTAAAAATGGTGGTGCCGAGGGAAGGAAGTTTGCTGTCGGGGATCAGTGCGGCGCTCATGGCTGAAAAAGGACTCCTGCAAGCCTGTTATTGCTGCCACTATATACAGGATGCTAGTATTTGGCAATCAAGACGCTTGGACGTTTAAATGGCTAAATTCCGTAATTGGCTAAGCTATAACCAAACATAATAAGCAGGCTCATTAAGTGGGTTTGACAACCGCGAGACGCCTTCACCTGTACAGGATGATTTATGAGTGAGATTCCACAACTGGCCGCATTGGTGGCGGCCTGCCACTGGATTGGCGAGAAAGGTTGGTGCCCGGCGACGGGCGGCAATATGTCCGTCCGTCTGGATGAACGGCAGTGTCTGATTACCGAATCCGGCAAAGATAAAGGCAGCCTGAGCGCGGAAGACTTTCTGCTGGTTGATATCGACACTAATCATGTACCGAGCGGTCGCACGCCGTCGGCAGAAACCGGGCTGCATACGCTGCTTTATCGCGTGTTCCCGATGGTGGGCGCGGTGCTGCATACGCATTCGGTCAATGCCACCGTACTGTCACGGGTGGAAAAAAGCGACGCACTGGTGCTACAGGGCTATGAAATGCAAAAGTCGCTGAGCGGCCAGCGTACCCACCTGGATTCGGTAGCAATACCGATTTTCGATAACTCTCAGGATATTCCGGCGCTGGCGGAGCAGGTTGCCGCCTATCATGCGAGCACGTCATTGCGCTACGGTTTTCTGGTGCGTGGGCATGGCCTGTACTGCTGGGGCAATGATGTTAAAGAGGCTTGCCGTCATCTGGAGGGGCTGGAATTCCTGTTCCAATGTGAATTGCAACGACGTTTACTGGAGGCCAAATGATCAAAGCGATTGTCACCGATATTGAAGGCACCACCAGCGATATTCGCTTTGTGCACCATGTGTTGTTTCCGTATGCGCGTGCGCGTCTGGCCGGGGCGGTGGCGCAGGCGGATCATGAGCCGGAAATTGCCGCCGCGCTGACGTTGGCGCGCCACGAACTGGGGCAACCGGAAGCCTCGTCCGCGCAACTGCTGGCCGCGTTCAATCAGTTTATGGATGAAGATCGCAAATCACCGGCGCTAAAGCTGTTGCAGGGGATTATCTGGCGCAGCGGCTACCGTAACGGCGATTTTCGCGGCCATGTTTATGACGATGTGGCACCACAATTGCGCGCCTGGCGTGGGCAGGGCATCGCGCTGTATGTGTATTCGTCCGGGTCGGTGGAAGCACAACATCTGTTGTTTGGTCATAGCGACGCGGGGGATTTACGGCCACTGTTTACCGGTTATTTCGACACCGGCGTTGGCGCCAAGCGCGAGGTGGCATCTTACCAAAACATCGCCGGGTTGATTGGGCTGCCAGCCAGCGAGTTGCTGTTTCTGTCCGACATTCGTCAGGAACTGGATGCCGCCGCGCAGGCGGGCTGGCATACCTGCCAGTTGATCCGGGATGAAGCGGATGCCGAAAGTCGGCATCGTCAGGTAAACCGTTTTGATCAGATTGAGCTGAATGCTTACCAGGCTAATTAACCGCCTGTTGTGCTAATTACTGTCGTGCTAATTAACAGGAGAATCCGTCATGAGTGCCTTAACTATTTTCAGCGACACGGACGCCCGTCAGCCGGTCTGGCAAAGCCGCGATGCAGACGCTATCAAACAGCAACTGAGCGCTATCGATGTGCGCTTTGAACGCTGGCAGGCGGACAGGGACCTGAGTTCCGCGCCTTCTTCCGAGGAAGTGCTGGCCGCGTATCAGCATGAGATTGACAAACTGGTGGCGGAAAAAGGTTACCAGAGTTGGGATGTGGTCAGTATACGGGCCGATAACCCGCAAAAAGAGGCAATGCGCAGCAAATTCCTGTCGGAGCATACCCACGGTGAAGATGAAGTGCGTTTCTTTGTGGAAGGCGCCGGGTTGTTCTGTCTGCACGTGAATGGCCAGATTTTCCAGATTCTGTGTGAAAAGAATGACCTGCTGTCAGTGCCTGCCGGTGTGCCGCACTGGTTCGATATGGGGTCGGAACCGCATTTCACCGCGATTCGCCTGTTCAACAACCCGGATGGCTGGATTGCGCAGTTCACCGGCGATGCCATTGCCGATGCGTACCCGAAACTGGCCTAATCATGTCACAGGCCGCGGCGGTATATACCCGCGCACGGCCTGTTCTGTTTTTATTATCTGGCGTTTTATCCCGCCAGCGGGTGCTGAAAAATACCGGCTCTAACCTGTTCCGGGGTGACAACACCGCTATCCAGCACCCAGCCGCTGATAAGTGCGGCTGGCGTGACATCGAATGCCGGGTTGTATACCGGGGCGTTGTGCGGCGCCCACTGGCACTGACCAAAACTACCAGCCACACCTGTGACTTCGCTGGCGGCGCGTTGCTCAATCGGAATGGCGTTACCGTCCAGGCAGTGCGGATCGTGGGTGGTGTGTGGGGCGGCGACGTAAAACGGAATACCGTGGTAGTGCGCCAGCACGGCCAGACTGTAAGTACCGATCTTGTTGGCGACATCGCCGTTAGCGGCGATGCGATCCGCACCGACACAGATAGCATCAACCTGGCCTTGCGCCATCAACGATGCGGCCATTGAGTCACAAATCAGGTGATAGGGAATACCCAATTCACCCAGTTCCCAGGCGGTCAGTCGTCCGCCCTGCAACAACGGACGGGTTTCATCCACCCAGACTTTCTCCACCTTGCCCTGCTGGTGAGCACGCAGTATGACGCCAATCGCGGTGCCGACCCCCGCCGTCGCCAGCCCGCCGGTGTTGCAGTGGGTTAACAGCCGGCTGCCCGGTTTCACCAGCGCAGCACCGTTATCTGCGATGCGTTCACACAGCGCTTTATCTTCCTCAATCAGCCGTAGTGCTTCCTGTGCCATGGCGTTGACGAAGTCATCAGTTGCCAGCGCCTGCTTCATGCGATCCAGATTGTTCATCAGGTTGACGGCGGTCGGGCGCGCAGCGCGCAGCGTATCCAGCGCCTGTGCCAGCTGAGTCCGCGACAGGCCTTGCTCCGCCAGCAGTGCCAGTAACAGGCTGGCGGAAAGGCCAATCAGCGGTGCGCCGCGTACTCGCAGAGTGCGAATGTGGTTGACCAGCGCATCGACATCCGGGCAGGGGCACCAGATTTTTTCCTGCGGCAATGCCTGTTGGTCCAGAATCCACAACTGGTTGTCAACGATGTTGAGGCTGGTGGTGTTAACGGTTTGCATGGGTGGTTAAATCCGTGTTGCGTTATTGCATCAGGGTTCTTATTCTGCCAATATGCGATACAGAAGTATAGACGTCCAAACGCTTTTATGTCTAAAGGCTATGTTTAAAAGCGATGTCTAAAAGCGGGGCGCATATAACAGCAAACACATAGGTAGATAACGAGGTTGGCCATGTCGCTTTACCGTACTTTTAACGCTGACGATGCCGTGCAGTACGCGCGTCAATATGGCGGGGTTGCGGACCCGCAGTCGTTGATAACTGCCGATGAAATCGGTGACGGTAACCTGAATCTGGTGTTCAAGATCCGTGATAAACAAGGCATCAGCCGGGTGATCGTCAAGCAGGCGCTGCCGTATGTTCGCTGTGTCGGTGAGTCCTGGCCGCTGACGCTGGACCGCGCTCGCATCGAAGCAGAAACTCTGCTGGCGCACGCGCAGTATTGCCCGCAATACACAGTCATGGTGCTGCACCATGATCCGGTGCTGGCGGTGATGGTGCAGGAAGATCTGTCCGACCATGAGATTTGGCGGCGCGAACTGGTGAAAGGGCACGACTACCCGCAAGCGGCGGCGCAACTGGGGGAATATCTGGCACAGGCGTTGTTTCACAACTCGGATTTTTACCAGTCTCCTCATGACAAAAAAGCGGCGGTGAGCCGCTTCACCAATCCGGAGTTATGTCAGATCACCGAAGATCTGTTCTTCACCGATCCGTACAGGGAACATGAGCGCAATCAGTTTGATCCGGCGCTGTTGCCTGATGTACTGGCGCTACGCGATGACCTGACACTCAGATGTGCCGTCGCCGCGCTCAAGCACGCCTTTTTGAGCAAAGCGCAAGCGTTATTGCATGGCGATATCCACAGCGGGTCAATTTTTGTGGCGGAAAATCGCCTGAAAGTGATCGACGCCGAATTCGGTTTTTACGGCCCAATCGGGTTTGATATCGGTACGGTGCTGGGCAACCTGTTGCTAAATTACTGTGGGCTGCCGGGGTTGCTGCCGCCACGTGAGGCTGCTGGCGCACGGGAACGGCGTCTGGAGGATATCGTGACGTTATGGCACACCTTCGCTAACCGCTTTGCAGGACTGAGCCGCGAAAAGAGCCGTGACCCGGCGCTGGCGGTGGAAGGCTATGTTGAGCAGTTTCTGCAGCAGGTATGGCATGATACGGTTGGTTACTGCGGCACTGAACTGATTCGCCGCACCATCGGGCTGGCGCATGTCGCTGATCTCGATGCGATTGCCGATGATGCTGCTCGTCAATCCTGTCAACGTCATGCCATTGAACTTGGCAGGACGTTGATTCTGGCTGCCGCACACATCGACAGCCCTGAAGCATTACTGGCACGGGTACGTCAAAGCGGTGCCTGAACCTGAAAGCGAATAGTGCAAACAGGGCGCCTTGTCAGAAAGACTAAGGCGCCCTGCCTGTTTCAGGCGACCGTATCGGCGGGTAACCGTTGCTCTGCCACCACCTTGTGGGCGCTCAGCGCGTCCGGTGCAAAGTCATCTACGTTGATGGAGCGCAACCGACTGGCTTCCGCCTGTATTAATATGCTGGCTTCTTCCTGTGTAATCACCCCTTCTGCCAGCCCATGTTCTGCCAGTGTATCCAGTCGCATGAAAGGCAACGGATGACCTGCTGATTGTGAGAGACGCTGATGAATTGGCTCGGCGGCCAGAATATCCTGCAGCGATTGTTCCAACTGCGCCGCCGGGTGATGCGCTCCGGCTTTCAGGTACAGACCTCGTCCTAAGCGGCTGCGGGTTGCCGACGGTACTTGCAACAAGCGCGCCAGTTGGTGGTCCAACTGGTCGGTTGGGGCCTGGCTGGCGTGTCCGAGCGGGAAAATCACCACCTGCAGTAACCGTGCCACCAGTTTGTTGGGGAAGTTACGCAGCAGATCGCTGATGGCCTGCTCCGCCTGATGCAGACAATCCTGTACTCCCCAGTGCACCAGCGGCAGATCGTCTTGCTGGCGACCTTCTTCGTCGTAGCGCTTGAGCGTGGCAGAGGCCAGATACAACTGGCTCAGCACGTCTCCCAGTCGCGCGGAAAGGCGCTCGCGGCGTTTCAGGCTGCCGCCCAACACCCCCATAGACACATCCGACAACAACGCCAGATTGGCGCTCACCCGGTTCAGTCGCTGGTAGTATCGGCGGGTAGCATCGCTGACCGGCGCACGGCTGGTACGCCCGTTAGTCAGCCCCAGCCACAGGCTGCGCATAACATTGCTGCCGATATGCCCCAGGTGACCGAACAGCGCCCGGTCAAAGGATTTCAGGTTGTTGTCTTGCGCGGCGCTCATTTCTGCCAGCACATACGGGTGGCAGCGAATAGCGCCTTGCCCGAAGATCATCAGGCTGCGAGTCAGAATATTGGCGCCTTCAACGGTAATGGCGATTGGCGCGCCCTGATAGTGACGGGCAACAAAATTGGATGGGCCAAGGCAGATGCCTTTGCCGCCGGTGATATCCATCGCGTCGATGATACCGCGTTGACCGCGATGGGTGCAGTGATACTTGACGATAGCCGACAGCACCGATGGCCGTGCGCCTTGCATGATGCCGCTGGTGATAAGCGTTGCAGCGGCATCCATGACATAGGTGTTGCCGGCTATACGCGCCAGCGGCTCTTCAATCCCTTCCATTTTGCCAATCGGCAGTTTGAACTGGCGACGAATACGGGCATAGGCGCCGGTTGCCAGCGCTACGCTTTTCAGGCCGCCGGTCGCGTTTGAAGGCAGGGTGATGCCGCGTCCGACTGACAGGCATTCCATCAACATTCGCCACCCCTGACCTGCCATGTTCGGCCCGCCGATAATGTAGTCCAGCGGAACGAAAATGTTTTCACCCTGAGTCGGGCCGTTCTGGAACGGAATATTAATCGGGAAGTGACGGCGACCAATCTTGACGCCATCGGTTCGGGTGGGGATTAACGCACAGGTAATACCGATATCATCCCGATCACCCAACAAGTGATCCGGGTCATACAGTCGGAATGCCAGCCCCAGCACGGTGGCGATGGGCGCCAGCGTGATATAGCGCTTGTTCCAGGTCAGTCGCATCCCCAGTACTTGCTGGCCCTGCCAGTGGCCGTAGCATACCACGCCCAGATCAGGAATGGCGCCGGCATCAGACCCGGCTTCCGGGCTGGTCAGCGCAAAACACGGTATTTCTTCGCCACTCGCCAGCCGTGGCAGGTAGTGATTCTTCTGGTCGTCGGTGCCGTAGTGTTGTAGCAGTTCACCTGGGCCGAGCGAATTGGGTACGCCGACAGTGATCGCCATAATGCTGGATACGCCAGCCAGTTTTTGCAGCACCATCGCCTGTGCGTAAGCGGAAAATTCCAGTCCGCCGTACTCTTTTTTGATGATCATGGCAAAGAAGCGGTGCTGTTTCAGAAAATCCCACAGCACCGGCGGCAAGTCGGCGCGCTCGTGGGTGATTTCAAAATCATTTGCCAGACGGCAGGCCTCTTCTACCGGCCCGTCCAGAAACGCCTGTTCTTCCGGTGTCAACATCGGACGAGGGTAGGCGTGCAGGGTATGCCAGTCGGGTGCGCCGCGAAATAATTCGCTTTCCCACCAGATGGTACCGGCATCGATCGCTTCTTTTTCCGTTTTTGACATCGGCGGCATCACGCGACGGAATGCCTTCAGCGCCGGCTCGGAGATAAATCGCTGTCGCCATGACGTTGCCAGTACCGGCAATAGTAACAGGCCCAGCGGAATCAGCAGCCAGACTGACCACAAATTCAGCGCTGCCATAGCGACAACCCAGAGTGCAAGTAATGTGCTGCTCAACCGCAGTGAAAGCTGGTGGTAGAACAGCGCGCCGATAAGCATCAAGACAATCAGGATACTGACTGCAACCATGATTTTATTCTCCAGTCCGTGTAATCAGTGCATTGGTGGTCTGACCTGTTGGTATAGTGAGGTTTTAGTTCAGCAAAATATTTTTATCAATTTATTTACAACACAATTACAACTTGACTCACAAAGTTACGCCAGAATGAAACCACTGACGCATGATGCCGCCGTTTGGCAATTGTCTGCTTCTCGTGGTTTGGGCGATCCGCTACACTGCAGGGCAATACAGGTTGTATTTCTTCATGGTTGGATTGCTGGCACAGACTGGCAACACCGCACGCAGCGGTCCATATATCACCAGAGGACTTAGCCTAAACATCATGATGTTATTGAATGAGAGGATTCCATGTACCAGGACTTAATCCGTAATGAGCTGAAAGAGGCTGCGTCCACGCTGAACACATTTTTAAGTGATGATGCCAATATTCAGGCGATTCAGGATGCGGCTGTTTTGCTGGCGGATGCTTTCAAAGCCGGTGGAAAGGTACTTTCCTGCGGTAACGGCGGTTCTCATTGTGACGCTATGCATTTCGCAGAAGAGCTGACCGGTCGTTATCGCGAAAACCGCCCTGGTTACCCGGCTATCGCCATTTCTGATCCGAGCCATCTGTCCTGCGTCAGCAACGATTTCGGCTATGATTTCGTGTTCTCCCGTTATGTCGAGTCGCTGGGGCGCGAAGGGGATGTATTGCTGGGTATTTCCACTTCAGGCAATTCCGGCAACATCATCAAGGCGATTAGCGCTGCGCGCGCTAAGCGTATGAAAGTCATTACGCTGACCGGCAAGGACGGCGGCAAGATGGCCGGCACCGCGGATGTGGAAATTCGTGTGCCGCACTTCGGTTATGCCGACCGTATTCAGGAAGTGCATATCAAGGCGATCCACATTCTGATTCAACTAATTGAGAAGGAAATGGCCGGCAACTGATCGCCTGCCGTTACGCACAGTGATTAAAGGAACCAGACGTAGTTAAAGGAACCGGACATGTGTGAACTGCTTGGGATGAGTGCCAACGTCCCAACGGATATCTGTTTCAGTTTTACCGGCCTGATGCAGCGAGGCGGTCGAACCGGACCGCATCGTGATGGCTGGGGGATTACGTTCTACGAGGGAAACGGCTGCCGTACCTTCAAAGATCCGCTGCCCAGCTTCAACTCGCCGATTGCCGAATTGGTGCAGAACTATCCTATTAAATCCTGTGCGGTGGTTTCTCACATCCGCCAGGCTAATCGTGGCAAGGTGGCGCTGGAAAATACCCACCCGTTTACCCGTGAACTGTGGGGCCGAAACTGGACCTTTGCCCATAATGGTCAGCTCAAAGGCTACCGCAGCCTGAAAACCGGTCATTTCCGTCCTGTCGGGGAAACGGATAGCGAATACGCGTTTTGCTGGCTGCTGCACCAGTTGTCGCAACGCTACCCGCGTACGCCGTCTAACTGGCCTGCGGTGTTTCGTTACGTCGCCACGCTTGCGGATCAGTTACGCAAAAAGGGCGTATTCAATATGCTGCTGTCAGACGGGCAGTTCGTCATGGGATTCAGTTCCACTAAGCTGCACTGGATAACCCGGCGGGCGCCGTTTGGCAAAGCTACCTTGCTGGATGATGATGTAGAGATCGACTTTCAGCGGCAGACCACACCCAACGATGTGGTCACAGTGCTGGCGACTCAGCCATTGACCGGCAACGAAACCTGGCACCCGATTTTGCCAGGCGAGTTCGTCTTATTTTGTTTTGGCGAGCGTATAGTTTGACTGGGGTTGAGGCTGACCGACGGGCGAGGACTGGTTAACCACGTACTGCCCGTTGAGCACCGACACCGCCGGTGGTTGATGGGTTCTGTTGAAGTAGGCATAACCCGGCTGCAACTGGCTCCAGAATTTATAGTAGTTGGAGCGGCTGTGGCGCTTCATGTTCTGCTCAGTCATGCGGAACGGATAAATCGCCAGTTCTACTTTCTGCTGCCCGTTGCGCAGCGCTTTCTCCACGTAAGTGTAAATCTCGGCAATATACGTGTTGGTCATGGCATAGCAGCCGATAGACACGCACTCGCCGTGAATCATCAGGTAGCGACCAGAGTAACCGTGTGCGCGATCATACTCGTTCGGGAAACCGACATTGATGGCGCGGTAATAGTGGCTGTCAGGTTTAAGCTGTTTGAGATCAACCTGATAAAATCCTTCCGGGCTTTTAAAATCGCCCTCGGTCATTTTGGGACCAAGACCGCCGGAATATTTGCAGATAGGGTAGCTCTGTACCAGTTTGTATTCGTTGCCGGTGCGGGCATAAAGCTCCAGTACCCGTTCTTCCTTGAAGATCTGAATATACACCGGTGAACCGGCAACCTGCTGTTTTGCTTCGGTCACTGCCGGTGAGACTTGATCGGCGTAGCTGTTGCTGATGGCGACGGAAGGCAAAAGAAACAACATCGCAAGCGAAAACGCGACTTTGTGCATTGTTAATCCTGATTATTAGCGCTGTTATTTTGGGTATGTCTGATACGGTGTGTGGCGGTGACGCCCCGCATTCCTTATCTGTCAGGCTTTGTCCTGCCATTAGGCTATGCCCCGTAGCGGGGGATAGCCTGATGTCAAGTCGCACAACCACATTATCACCGTATCCGTTTTATTCAGGAAGGAAAAAAGAATAAAAAAGTAGACTATTCCGATCAGTTAAATTCCCGTCGAGAGTTTGCCGCCGATTTGATGCTATGGCTTTGCAGAAGCGAAGGTGTTGCCTGTCATAAAATGTTGCTGTATGTTTATACAGTTATCTGGAGGGGCGATGCGCAAAATCATTCACGTTGATATGGATTGCTTTTATGCCGCAATAGAGATGCGGGATAACCCGCGCTTGCGCGATATTCCGTTGGCGATTGGCGGCAGTGCTGATCGCCGCGGCGTGATTTGCACCGCCAACTATCCGGCCCGTCGTTATGGCGTACGCAGTGCTATGGCGACCGCTACCGCGTTGAGACTGTGTCCGCATTTGACGCTGTTGCCCGGCAGAATGGAGCTTTACAAAGCGACTTCTAGCCAAATCAGGGCGATCTTTTCCCGTTACACCTCGCTGATTGAGCCGTTGTCGCTGGATGAAGCCTATCTTGATGTGACTGATAGCCAGCACTGTGGTGGGTCTGCCACCCTGATGGCGCAGGAAATCCGTCAGACTATCTTTAATGAGTTGCAACTGACTGCTTCGGCTGGCGTTGCGCCAATCAAGTTTCTCGCCAAAGTCGCTTCTGAACAAAACAAACCCAACGGGCAATGTGTGATTTCGCCTGCGCAAATGGAGGCATTTCTGCTGGCGTTGCCGCTGGAAAAGATCCCCGGCGTCGGTAAGGTGACCGCTAAACGGCTGGCGGAATGCGGGTTGCACACCTGTGCTGATGTGCGTCGCTATCCACTGACCGAACTGCTGCGAGAGTTCGGTAAATTTGGCCGGGTGCTGTGGGAACGCTGCCATGGTATTGACGAGCGCCAGATATCGCCGGATCGCCTGCGTAAATCAGTCGGCGTTGAAAAAACGCTGGCGCAGGATATTCACGACTGGACCGCCTGCGAAGCGTTAATTGAGCGATTGTACGATGAGCTGGAGCGGCGCTTGCGGCGTGTCCGCCCGGATCTGCATATTGCCCGACAAGGGGTAAAACTGAAGTTTGATGATTTTCGCCAGACGACACAGGAGCATGTCTGGCCGGTGCTGAATAAACTGGATTTACTGAGGCTGGCGCGGGAGAGTTGGGAGCAACGGCGCGAGGCGCGAGGTGTTCGGCTGGTGGGGTTGCAGGTGTCGTTGATAGACCCGCAGCTTGAACGGCAACTGGTGTTTCAGTGGGACTGATGTCGTCATGGGCATGATGTTGTCGTGGTGAGACATAGTACGACATGGTACGACAAAAGGATCTACATCTGGCGGCGATGCCCGACCGTGCGGGCATCGCCGGTGCGGGTTACGCGCGTTCCGGAATGGCTTTCAACAGCGCGGTCAGCAATTTCCAGTACTGGCCGACGCTGGCGATATGCACCTGTTCATCCGGTGAGTGAGGACCGGTGATGGTCGGCCCAATCGAAACCATGTCCATGTTCGGATACGGTTTTTTGAACAAACCACACTCCAGCCCGGCGTGGATCACCATGATGTTGGGGGTTTTGTTGAACAGCTTCTGGTAAGTTTCACGCACCAGATGCATAACCGGTGATTGTGCGTCCGGCTGCCAGCCAGGGTAACCGCCCTTGGCCTGGGTGTCGGCGCCTGCCAGTTCACCCAGCGAGGTGAGCATACTCACGACATACTCTTTACCGCTATCGACCAGTGAACGAATCAGGCAATGGATTTCTGCCTGCGTGTCAGTCATGCCGACCACGCCGACGTTCAGCGAGGTTTCCACTACGCCTTTCACGTCGTCGCTCATGCGGATCACACCGTTCGGCGTGCTGTTCAGCAGGGCGATGAAACGGTCACGGCTGGCGGTGGTCAGCGCTGCCGCTGTGCTGTCTGCCGTTTCCAGCAGCAGAGTGAGATTCTTTTCCACTGCCGCGAGTTCATGCTTCAGTACCGCCAGATAAGCTTGCGCGGCGGCCTTCAGCGCATCGGCCTTATCGGCTGACACCGCCAGAGTAATGGCGCCTTCACGCGGAATGGCGTTACGCAGCGTACCGCCGTGCAGGTCGATGACCCGCAGGTCCAGTTCCACGGCGTGTTGTGCCAGAAAACGCGCCAGCAGTTTATTGACGTTGCCAAGCCCCAGGTGGATATCACAACCTGAATGACCGCCTTTCAGTCCTTTGATCACCAGCTTCACTGTCTGGTAACCAGCCGGAACCGCTTCGCGTTGCAGCGGCAAACGGGTCAGAAAATCGATACCGCCGGCGCAACCCATGTAAATTTCGCCTTCCTCTTCGGAATCGGTATTGATCAGGATGTCGCCTTGCAGCCAGTTGGGTTGCAGGCCGAACGCGCCGTCCATGCCGGCCTCTTCCGTCATGGTCAGCAGTACTTCCAGCGGCCCGTGCTCTACGCTGTCGTCAGACAACACCGCCAGCGCCGAAGCCATGCCGATACCGTTGTCTGCGCCAAGCGTCGTGCCACGCGCTTTGATCCACTCGCCATCGATATAGGGCTGGATAGGGTCGGTGGTGAAGTCGTGTACGGTGTCGTTGTTTTTCTGCGGCACCATGTCCAGATGCGCCTGAATCACCACGGGTTTACGGTTTTCCATGCCGGGTGTCGCGGGTTTGCGCAGCAGGATATTGCCCACCTGATCGCGTTCTGTATGAAGGCCGCGTTCTTGCGCCCAGGACATAATGTAAGCGGCCAGCGCTTCTTCATGGTAGGACGGGTGCGGAATAGAACAGATTTTGGCGAAAATATCCCACAGCGGTTGTGGGGAGAGTTGAGACAAGGCAGACACTATTTAACCTCTCCAGTTAAGCACTCACGCGACAAACGGCACGTGATGCCAGAGCAACATCGTTATTGATCGCCTGAAGACGCAGGCACGTAGGCTATGTGCTGACGAGACGTTGGATTAGCGGCCCACATCATTACGGCATACAGCCTGCTACAGAATACCACTTTCCTATGATCGGGGAGAATGGTCACAGCATAAGGATTATGAATAGCAGGTCTGATGCGGGTAAGCCTTGATCGAATGTGCAGATTAATCGAGGGGGCTGGGGAAGAGAGATAGCTCCCTTCCCATTATTCGCTATTACTACCTGTAATCGTTAGGGCGGTACGCATCGGAAGCGTCATCGTTGCGGCGTACCTGAATGGGGATCAGGGCTGGCTGTCGTCGTAATAACAAACGTAAACTGACGCTCAGTTCGAAGCAGAACAACATCAGTATGATGATAGCGAAGAAAGGGGCGAACACGTCCAGTTGTGCAAGGAAGAAGCTGTCAAAAATCGTCATGGGTGTTCTCCTGGCTGTTTTTTGCTCCCTTTGTTTGTAACGCATTTGTAACATCGCGTCTAATAACTTTTTCACATTACGGCGACTTAATTAATTACGGTGAGTTACCATTTGATGGGGTTATGCATAAATACTGGTTTTTGTCCGACCAGCTATCTATAATCTCGCGCAACCTTATTTTCCCCTTCTGACTCTGATTAAGCCGACTTCACTGTTGGCTGGGATATGTTTTATGAGTGAAAAGTACATCGTCACCTGGGATATGTTGCAAATCCATGCCCGCAAAATGGCTCAACGCTTGCTGCCAGCCGAACAGTGGAAAGGCATTATTGCCGTGAGCCGTGGCGGCTTGGTTCCGGGAGCGCTGCTGGCCCGCGAACTGGGTATTCGTAATGTCGATACCGTGTGTATCTCCAGCTACGATCATGACAGTCAGCGTGAGCTGAAAGTGCTCAAACGCGCTGAAGGTGACGGTGAAGGCTACATCGTAATTGATGATTTGGTGGATACCGGCGGCACCGCCAAAGCTATCCGCGAAATGTATCCGAAAGCTCACTTCATCACTATCTTCGCCAAACCTGCTGGCAAACCGCTGGTGGACGACTACGTAGTGGATATCCCACAAGATACCTGGATTGAACAGCCGTGGGACATGGGCGTGGTATTTGTACCGCCTTTGGTTGGCCGTTAATCCGATAACATCATTATTTTTGACACGCCCGGTTATGCCGGGCGTGTCTGTTTCTGTGAATGGAATTGCGCGACATGTTTGGTTTTCGCGGCTGTGGTTCGGTACACTTTCCTCACAAACCATTACTGTTCTTTCGTTGATTCGTCCATGGAGGCCGCTGTGGTTCAGGCTAACCTGTCCGAAACGCTGTTTAAACCCTCAGTCAAGCATCAGGAAACCTCCACGCTGATTCAGCGTTCCCGTCATGTGGCCGGTGCTGCGGCCATGCAGTCAGCGCTGGAGGGAGAAAACCCCCGTAACTGGTATCGGATGCTCAACCGGCTGTTGTGGATTTGGCGCGGCGTACATCCGTGGGAGATTGAAGAGGTGCTGTCGCGTATTGCCGCCAGTCAGGCAACGCGCAGTGACGACCAGCATCTGGATACGGTCATTGGTTATCGCGGCGGTAACTGGATATATGAATGGGTATCGCAAGGTATGCACTGGCAGCAGCAGGCTGGCCAGCACCCCCAGAAGAGCGAGCAGACCGGTCAGTGCTGGTTGAATGCTGCTAATCTGTACAGTATTGCTGCTTATCCCCACCTTAAAGGCGATGATCTGGCAGAACAGGCCCAGGTATTGGCTAATCGTGCTTATGAAGAAGCGGCTACCCACCTGTCTTATGAACTCAAAACCCTGACGTTTCCGGTGGAGGGCGGCGGGCAGTTGACGGCGTTCCTGCATCTGCCGGCGCAGGGGCAGGCACCGTTCCCGACGGTACTGATATGCGGCAGTCTGGATATGCTGCAATGCGATTATCACCGCCTGTTTCAGGATTATCTCGCGCCGGCCGGATTTGCGATGTTGACGGTGGACATGCCGTCGGTAGGGTTCTCTTCGCGTTGGAAACTGGATCAGGATTCCAGCTTTCTGCATCAGCAGGTACTGCGTGCGCTGCCGGATGTGCCATGGGTCGATCACACTCGCGTCGGCGCTTTTGGTTTTCGCTTTGGGGCGAATATCGCGGTGCGGCTGGCTTATCTGGAAGCAAACCGGTTGCGTGCAGTCGCTTGTCTGGGTCCTATTGTGCATCACCTGCTGTCGGATGCGCAGCGTCAGCAGCAGGTGCCGGATATGTTTATGGATGTGCTGGCAAGCCGCCTTGGTATGACCTATTCCTCGGATGCGGCGTTGCTGGTGGAAATGGGACGCTATTCCCTTAAAACGCAGGGATTACTGGGGCGGCGTTGTCCGACGCCGATGCTCTCCGGCTACTGGAAGGACGACCTGATTAGCCCTCCGGAAGAGTCGATGCTGATTGTCAATTCGTCACAACAGGGCAAATTGTTGGCGCTGAATTTATCACCGGTGTATCAGACGTTTCATCTGGCGCTACAACAGATGACCGATTGGTTGCATCGACAATTGCGCTAATCAAAGAGGTGAATACAGCTTGTTGATTTTCTATCATTAATTTGATGCGCCCTGGTGTGATATGGCTCGCGCCCTGAAACGGTGGAAACAAAAAAACTTGAACCCTCGCCAGAAGTCCGGCAGGGTTTAACCATTTCCGTCGTCGTAAATGCTTGGAAGTCGTTGGGTTTAGAGGAGGGGTCATGATAGTGAAAAGCAGGCTCATAAAGAGCTTTGCCTCGTTGGGGCCTTATTTGCGTGAAGATCAATGTCAGGAAAACCGTTTTTTCTTTGATTGCCTGGCGGTTTGTGTCAATGTAAAACCTGCGCCGGAAAAGCGAGAGTTTTGGGGCTGGTGGCTTAGTCTGGAGTGGCAGGAACAAACCCTGTTTTATACCTACCACATCGGTCTGTTTGACAAGGCTGGCAACTGGCGCGAAGAAATTATCAAAGATACTGAGGTACATGAGAAAGTGCTGGCTACCCGTGAAGATTTCCACACCCGCCTGCAGGCGTTGGTAGAACAACTCGACCCGCCTTTTTCCCTCTCCGCACGACCATGATGCTCTCCGGCATCGCGCCGGAGCTGGGGTGAGGCGTTTCGCCGCTGGCTTGACGCTCTCCCCTTGTAACAGGTTTTTTCGTTCGTCTTACTTATCGTTCAACTTTAATCGTTAACACAACGGCAGAAAATTATGAGTGGCAGCCAGACCTTGGTTGTAAAACTGGGCACCAGCGTGCTGACCGGCGGTTCACGCCGTCTCAACCGTGCCCATATTGTCGAATTGGTGCGCCAATGCGCCCAACAACATGCCGCAGGGCATCGTATTGTGATTGTGACTTCCGGGGCGATTGCCGCTGGCCGCGAGCATCTGGGATATCCGGAACTGCCACCCACCATTGCCACCAAACAGTTGCTGGCGGCAGTCGGGCAGAGCCGGTTGATTCAATTGTGGGAGCAGCTGTTTTCCATTTATGGCATTCACATCGGGCAGATGCTGCTGACCCGCGCTGATCTGGAAGACAGGGAACGTTTCCTTAATGCCCGCGACACCATGCGTGCCTTGCTCGACAACCACATTGTGCCGGTGATTAATGAGAATGATGCGGTTGCTACGGCTGAAATCAAAGTCGGCGATAACGATAACCTGTCGGCCCTGGCCGCCATGCTGGCAGATGCCGACAAACTATTGCTGTTGACCGATCAAGCCGGGCTGTTTACCGCTGACCCACGCACTAACCCGGATGCCGAGTTCATCCGCGAAGTGCAGGGCGTGACCGACGAACTGCGCCAGATTGCCGGCGGCAGCGTCTCCGGCCTCGGCACGGGCGGCATGTCCACCAAATTGCAGGCCGCCGATGTGGCGTGCCGTTCCGGTATCGAGGTGGTGATTGCCGCAGGCAACCGGGCTGGCGTTATCGGTGATGTGATTAACGATGTGTCGGTCGGTACGCGTTTTCATGCGCTGGAAACCCCGTTGGAAAGCCGTAAACGCTGGATTTTCGGTGCGCCGCCTGCCGGTGAAATCACCGTGGATGACGGCGCACTGGCCGCCATGCTGGAGCGCGGCAGCTCACTGTTGCCCAAAGGCATCCGCGAGGTGGCGGGCAATTTCTCTCGTGGCGAGGTGATTCGCATCCGCAGCCTGAACGGGCGTGACCTGGCCCATGCCGTCACCCGCTATAACAGCGATGCACTGCGCATGATTGCTGGCCACCACTCGCAGGAAATTGCTGACATTCTGGGGTATGAATACGGCCCGGTCGCCGTTCACCGCGACGACATGATCATTATTTGAGGAACACATGATGCTTGAGCAAATGGGACAAGCGGCCAGAGCGGCCTCTTATCAGCTGGCGGCGCTCAGCACCAGCCAGAAAAATAAGGCGTTGATGACGATAGCGGATTTGCTGGAAGCCCAGTGTGATGCCATTCTTTCCGCCAACGAGCAGGATCTGGCGCAAGCCAGAGAAAACGGCATGAGCGCAGCATTGCAGGATCGCCTGTTGCTGACGCCAGCGCGTTTAAGCGCTATTGCCGATGATGTGCGTCAGGTCTGCCGCCTGAACGATCCGGTTGGCGAAGTGATTGATGGCCGCATTATGGATAACGGCCTGAAGCTGGAGCGCCGCCGTGTACCGCTTGGCGTGGTGGGGGTGATTTATGAAGCCCGGCCAAACGTGACGGTGGATGTCGCCAGCCTGTGCCTGAAAACCGGCAATGCCGTGATTTTACGCGGCGGTAAAGAGACGTATCGCACCAATGCTGCTACCGTAAAAATAATCCAACAGGCGCTGACCGAATGTGGGCTGCCCGCTGCGGCGATTCAGGCGATTGAAAGTCCGGATCGAGAGCTGGTTAATCAACTACTGAAACTTGATCGTTATGTTGACATGCTGATCCCTCGCGGTGGTGCCGGGCTGCACAAGTTGTGCCGCGAGCAGTCCACCATTCCGGTGATCACCGGTGGTATCGGCGTATGCCATATGTTTGCCGACGACAGCATTGATTTTGAAAAAGCGCTGACCGTTATTGAAAGTGCTAAAGTGCAGCGCCCCAGCGCTTGCAATAGCCTGGAAACTCTGCTGGTGCATCAGGCGATTGCCGCACGTTTTCTACCGATGCTCAGTGAAAAGATGGCGCAGGCGAATGTCACGCTGCACGCCAGCGACAGCGCCATGGCGTATCTGGCAAACGGCCCAGCCACGGTTATCGCCGTCAACGAGCAGGATTACGATGATGAATGGCTCTCCAACGATCTCAACGTCACGCTGGTCGAGGACATGGCGGCGGCGATTGCCCATATTCGCCGGCACGGCACCCAGCATTCTGACGCGATTCTGACGCGATCCATCAGCAACGCTGAACGTTTTGTGCGTGAAGTGGATTCTTCAGCGGTGTATGTCAACGCCAGCACCCGTTTTACCGACGGCGGCCAGTTCGGCCTTGGCGCCGAAGTGGCGGTCAGCACCCAGAAACTGCACGCACGCGGCCCAATAGGGCTTGAAGCGCTCACCACCTATAAATGGATTGGTTACGGCGACGATCTGGTTCGCGCATAACGCTGCCAATGCCCGGCAGATCGAGTGATCGCCTGCCGGGCAATGCGCTTAGAAAACCATCAGACGATACGCGCAAGTATTGACTTGCCAGTACGATTTCACTAGTTTGTCACCCCGTAGTTCACGTCACGTACTCGCGGGACGCTCTCAGGGCCGATATAGCTCAGTTGGTAGAGCAGCGCATTCGTAATGCGAAGGTCGTAGGTTCGACTCCTATTATCGGCACCACTTACACGTTTCCCTAAGTCTACTAAAATCCACTCAAAGCCTTTATAATGCGGGGTTTAAGCCCTTTTTTGTGTCCTGGCGTCTACTGAGATACCCCAAAATCTACAGTCAGATGGGGGTATATCTAGGGGTATATGCTGTTCGGTCTTGTGGAGATACCCCCAATGAAACTCAATGCCAGGCAGGTAGACACCGCCAAACCTAAAGACAAGCCCTATAAACTCTCGGATGGTGGTGGGCTGTATCTGTTGGTGAATCCCAATGGCTCGCGTTACTGGCGCTTGAAGTACCGTGTCGATGGAAAAGAAAAATTGCTGGCGCTGGGGGGTTATCCCGCCGTTTCACTGGCGCAAGCCAGAGGAAAACGTGACGAAGCGAAAAGGGGTATCGCTGGGGGTATCGACCCGAATGTTGCCAGGCGCGAGGAAAAAGTCGCGCGTGAGGTGCAGATAAAAAACACCTTTCAGGATATCGCGCTGGAATGGCACGACAGCAAAATCAAAAAATGGTCGGCGGGCTATGCTTCCGACATTATGGAAGCCTTCAATAAAGACGTTTTTCCGTATATTGGCAACAAGCCGATTGCTCAGATTAAACCGCTTGAACTGCTGAACGTGCTACGGCGCATGGAGTCTCGCGGAGCCACAGAGAAAGCCAAGAAGGTTCGCCAGCGCTGTGGCGAAGTCTTTCGCTACGCCATCGTCACCGGTCGGGCCGAGTATAACCCCGCGCCAGATCTCACCAGTGCCATGCAGGGGCATGAATCCACCCATTACCCCCTTTCTTAATGCACAAGAACTGCCGGAATTCTTTCATGCCTTATCTGAGTATACCGGTAGCAAATTGGTGCTGCTGGCGGCCCGTTTGCTGATTCTAACCGGTGTGCGCACCGGTGAACTCAGAGCGGCGAACTGGCAGGAGATAGACACCGAGAATGCGCTATGGGAAATCCCCGCCGAACGCATGAAGATGCGACGCCCCCATTGCGTGCCGCTTTCCCGTCAGGCCATCGCTATTCTTGACGAGATCAGAGAAATGACCGGTCGATATCCATTGGTATTTCCTGGCCGTAACGACCCCCGCAACACCATGAGTGAAGCCAGTATTAATCAGGTCTTCAAGCGTATTGGTTACGCCGGTCGAGTCACCGGCCACGGTTTTCGCCACACCATGAGCACCATTCTCCACGAACAGGGCTACAACACGGCATGGATTGAAACCCAGCTTGCCCACGTTGATAAAAACGCGATTCGCGGCACCTATAATCATGCCCAATATCTGGACGGCAGGCGCGACATGCTGCAATGGTATGCCGACTATATGGAAAGCCTTGAGAACGGCGGCAATGTGGTACATGTGGGGATGTTATGCACGAAGGATTTTCTATTCGGGAAATAGGGCAATTTGCTTTAGCCAGCACGAATGAACTGTTTATTGAAGCCAGACATGGTGTGCGTGTTGCAGAATTAACGGCTGATGATTTGGCGTGGTGTGTGGCGCTAACGCGTAATCTGCCCGAAGATAGAAAGCTACCCTGGGATCAATGTGGGGGCGTGTTGGCAGAGCTTGATACGTTTAACTTCAGTTTCAAGCTATTGGATAAGGATTATCAACCGGCTGGTGCTTGTCTATGCCGCTACTGCCCAGCAACGGCTGACCTTGGGGCGGTGTTGAATATTGAAATGATCCAGAATTTCAACATAATGCCTTCAATTCTGGATGGTAACACCATGCAGTTTGCTTTATGGGCCGTGATTTATTTTATGCTGGACACAGAATGTGAAGGCGTTCGCCTTATGTCCCCAATCAATGATGACATTGCTGATTATTACATAAGAGAACATGGCTTTTGGGATATATCCGGTGATCGCAGCATTCTTTATCGAGATGCTGACGGTTTAGTAACGTGGTTTCAGGCTCAACTCGGTGGGTCACAGGTTGCCGGTGAATAAGATTTGAGCAATAATGATCGCATGAAAAATGTTTTAAAAGGGGAAAGCACATGGTAGCCAAAACGAAAAAATTGCCTGTATCAGCCCCTGAGCTTGGCGAGCATCAAGCAGTGAATAATGGGATGGCTGGTATTGCAGCACGCACTTTTACGACTGAAGAAATTGACGCGATGACGCCACGAGGCAAAAAGATCACCGCGTCGCGTGCCGAAATCCATGCCATGCTACTCAATGCTGCAAGAAACGTGAAATTTCAATCCTCCCCTATCATTGAAGCCGCTGGTGGCATGAGCAAATCAGCCAAATGACGTGACGCAGCCGTATCAGCGGCTGTTTTATCCTATAGCGCAATAAAACTGTATGTATAGACAGTCTTTGTCATGCTGGGTAGACTTCGGTAGACGAGCCAAAGCAATAACAGGCTATGTCCAGAAGACACCCGGAACCCTTCTTTTTCTGTGAACTGGCATAGCTACCGTTAATCAAGGAATGAGGTGGTTATGCCCGCATTTGATAATTTGCCCGATCTTTCCCACTGGAAAACGATTCAGGAATTCACCATAGAGCAGGCCGCTTTATTATTGGCGGGGATCGATCCCTATGATTATGACGATGGGTTACAAGCGGTCAGGAGTGGCCGACATGAACGTTGGAAATTAGCCTGGGGGCTTTCTGAAGGGATCGTTAGTGCCATTCGTCGCGGGGTATTAACGCCGGTTGTATGTATGGGGGAAGAGGAAAAATGGAATGACTGGGAGAATGCTTATTTCACGCATTATGAGCCAATAAAAACGACCGACAGAACCAAGGAAATCAGTAAAAGAAAAACTATTATTACTCGTGATTCTTTATTCTCTTGGGTTGAAGCTGAACGTGTCGATTACGCCAAAAGACCAAAAAAAGAAACGGTTATTCTCCATCAATATGCATACTCCCAAAATACACGTACCATTATTGATGTTGAACCAGAAGCAAGAAAGCAAAGTGTGCCAATGCTGCCTTTGTATGAACACAAATCCGAAGGGCTGGAATTAGTAGAAGAAGCGATAAAACAATTCTGGTCAACCTATGATGAAAACGATCCTGCGACTGCGCCCACCAAGCAGGAAGTGATGACATACCTGAAAGAAAAGAGTGTCTCCAATAATCTGGCGGAGGCGGTTGATATGGTGCTGCGGCCCTTCTCGGTAAGAGGGGTTGGCCGAAGAAGGTAAACGAAAACAAATAGTTAAATGGTGGGTGCCGATTCGTTCAGAAGGGGGGCACCCATTGCTGAAAACAGGCTGTTACCTGGAAAAACCAGCCGGGTTTTAGCCTTTTACCCTGGTCACGCTTTGTCTGTTTGGGTGCCCGGCACCAGAAATCCTACCCGCCTATTTATTTGTTTTTCGGTATTCAAAAATAGCTCCTGTTATCGCAACGCCTACAGGAGTAAACCATGCAAAAAACACTAATTCGATTGCCTGAAGTTCAGCGGCGTACCGGCTATAGCAAAGCCTGGGTATATCGTTTAATGGCAAGAAAACAATTTCCTTCAGCGGTGAAAATTGGATCACGCGCTATTGCCTTTGTCGAAAGTGAAATAGACGAATGGATTAATCAGCGCATTGCCGAGCGCGATCACCATACAGCCGGAAAATAACGCAGCCTTCGTTTTTAACCTTTTCAGGAAATCACATCATGGGATATTCATTCGCCGGAATAAGCCGGAACAGGCCACCTTTTGTTCTAAAAAAATCAAGGCTCAATGCCACCATTGGGATTTTGCCAGGCCAGCAACAAATCTTATTGACGATGGCAAGCCCTCTGGCTTATGGTTATTTCGTTGCCGCAAAATCGGCAACCAGGTTTAGCAGCCTGAATGTACAAGCGGACGACCGCTTTTTTATCACGCGGTTTTTTTACGTCCGTCAACCGAGTTGCGCCCAAATTATGGTGGGGCGTAATGGGGGAGCCTTCGGGCTCGCCGGTTTCTTGTACGCCGGTCTGCTAACCCTGTTACGTCCCACCACCCTGTTTAGCAGCGGGATGGTGGGGTTTCTGAACCCGTACAAGAGGCCGCCGCTATGGTTGCTACCCCTACCTTCGCTTACCCTGAATTTACCTTTCTGTTTCTGGCCGTACATCGTGCCGGGCTTTCACACCCTTGCCGCAAGGCGATTGTTGCCACTGATGAATGCCGTGCCCGCAGCTATCTGGAGCCGGATTTTATTCTGGTCTTTGCCGGTCGCCTGCCAGTTCAGGAGGTGCGCCATGTTTGATAACACCCCGCTGGAGCTGGAAGAAATTATCGACCAGTGCCGGGCGCTGGCGTATGCCATCGTCGAACTGGAGCAGCCAGAGGCCAAAGAGATCCTGATGTTTATCCTGTGGGAGCGCCTTGATTGCCTTTATCGCACCCATTTGCAGGAGAAACAAACCCCGCTGATGCTGGAGGAGCGGGCCGATGCGTAATATCGACCTTATTCGCGATACCGCCAGTGCGGCGCAAGGGCGCTGGCGGGCGGTACTGGCCCAATTGGGGATTACGGTTCCCGACAATGCTCGTCAGCACGCCCCCTGCCCGGCGTGCGGCGGTAAAGACCGCTTCCGTTTTGATGATGACGGGCGCGGGGCGCATTTCTGTAATCAGTGCGGGGCCGGTGACGGCCTTGAACTGGTGCAGAAAGTCAGACAGTGCGATATCACCGCTGCCGCCCGGCTGGTGGCGGAGGTGGTCGGCACGCTGCCTGCGTCTTCTGTCGCTGCGCCAGCGGAAGCCCCTGCCGCCAAACGCCAGCGCTTTCTGCAACGCTATCAGGCGCTGGCGCGTCAGGCGGTGCCCGGTGTATCGGTCTATCTGGCCGGGAAAGGGCTGGCAGCCACGTATCCGCTGCTACCGGATGGCCGCCTGTTGCTGGCGTT
>NZ_JAAVXH010000088.1:0-27972 GCF_012273755.1 Dickeya sp. CFBP 2040 | reverse complement strand
CCGATCGCTATGGACGACGGTCTGCGTTTCGCTATCCGTGAAGGTGGCCGTACTGTAGGCGCCGGCGTGGTTGCTAAAGTTATCGCTTAATTGCTGATAAAATTTGACGCAACATGCGGTAAAAGGGCATCATTTGATGCCCTTTTTCTACGCTGTCGTCGTAGAACCTATCTCATCAGCGATTGTGCGGTATAATCATTGGTGAGATAGGCTCTGTGTAAGCGGTGTGAGTCCCGGATTGATCTCTTTGAGTACTTTCCGGTCTGGTTTGCCCTTACGGCAGGGCAAAATTATTTGTCTGAATCTAGTGACAGGTTGGTTTATGAGTGCGAATACCGAAGCTCAGGAGAGCGGGCGTGGTCTTGAGGCGCTGAAATGGCTGGTTGTTGCAGTATTACTTATTGCGGCAATTGTAGGTAATTATTACTACCGCGAATTCAGTTTGCCGCTGCGTGCGTTGGCTGTAGTTGTTTTGATTGCTGCTGCAGGCGGCGTGGCATTGCTGACGACGAAAGGCAAGGCAACGGTTTTGTTTGCGCGTGAGGCTCGCACCGAAGTTCGCAAGGTAATCTGGCCGACCCGGCAGGAAACATTACATACCACTCTGATTGTTGCTGCGGTAACTGCCATTATGTCGCTGATTCTGTGGGGACTGGATGGCATTCTGGTGCGTCTGGTATCGTTCATTACTGGCCTGAGGTTCTAAAATGTCTGAAGCTCCAAAGAAACGTTGGTACGTCGTTCAGGCGTTTTCTGGCTTTGAAGGTCGCGTAGCGCAGTCTCTGCGTGAACATATCAAACTCCATAGCATGGAAGACCACTTTGGTGAGGTGATGGTGCCGACCGAAGAGGTGGTTGAAATTCGTGGCGGCCAGCGTCGTAAAAGCGAACGTAAATTCTTCCCAGGCTATGTGCTGGTACAGATGGTGATGGATGATGCCAGCTGGCATCTGGTCCGCAGCGTACCGCGTGTCATGGGATTCATCGGGGGAACCTCTGACCGCCCAGCACCGATCAGCGATAAAGAAGTCGACGCTATCATGAATCGTCTGCAACAGGTGGGCGACAAGCCACGGCCTAAGACCCTGTTTGAACCGGGCGAAATGGTACGTGTTAACGATGGCCCGTTTGCTGATTTCAACGGTGTGGTGGAAGAAGTCGATTACGAAAAAAGCCGCCTGAAGGTATCTGTATCTATCTTTGGTCGAGCAACCCCTGTTGAGCTGGATTTCAGCCAGGTGGAAAAAGGCTAATTATTGCCTGAATTCGATACTTGTATCCGGCGCGAAATTGACCTACAATTTCGCGCCTTTGTTTTATGCGTCATTAAGACGTGTAACATGTTTATAAAACGCGGGGAGCTTCTTTGTGAAGCGCTATTACCCATTAGAGGAAAAGCTAAATGGCCAAGAAAGTACAAGCCTATGTCAAGCTGCAGGTTGCAGCTGGTATGGCTAACCCGAGCCCGCCAGTCGGTCCGGCTCTGGGTCAGCAGGGTGTTAACATCATGGAATTCTGTAAGGCATTTAACGCCAAGACAGAGAGCCTGGAAAAAGGTTTGCCGATTCCGGTTGTTATCACTGTTTACGCCGACCGTTCTTTCACTTTTGTTACCAAAACCCCGCCGGCATCTGTACTGCTGAAAAAAGCAGCTGGCATCAAGTCTGGTTCCGGTAAGCCGAACAAAGACAAAGTGGGTAAAGTGACCCGTGCTCAGGTTCTGGAAATTGCCCAGACCAAAGCAGCGGACATGACGGGTGCCAGCGTGGAAGCCATGGCGCGTTCCATCGAAGGTACTGCTCGTTCCATGGGCCTGGTAGTGGAGGACTAAGAAATGGCTAAGCTGACCAAGCGCATGCGCGTGATCCGTGAAAAAGTTGATGTAACCAAACAGTATGACATCAACGAAGCCGTTGCCCTGCTCAAAGAGCTGGCCACTGCTAAATTTGTTGAAAGTGTTGATGTTGCTGTAAACCTGGGCATCGACGCACGTAAATCTGACCAGAACGTCCGTGGTGCAACTGTACTGCCGCACGGTACTGGTCGTACTGTTCGCGTTGCCGTATTTACCCAAGGTGCTAACGCTGAAGCGGCAAAAGCTGCTGGCGCTGACTTGGTTGGTATGGACGACCTGGCTGAACAGATCAAGAAAGGCGAGATGAACTTCGACGTTGTTATTGCTTCTCCAGATGCAATGCGCGTTGTTGGTCAACTGGGCCAGATCCTGGGGCCGCGTGGCCTGATGCCGAACCCGAAAGTAGGTACCGTAACACCGAACGTTGCTGAAGCAGTGAAAAACGCTAAAGCAGGTCAGGTCCGTTACCGTAACGATAAGAACGGTATCATCCACACCACCATCGGTAAGGTTGATTTCGACGCTGACAAACTGAAAGAAAACCTGGAAGCTCTGCTGATTGCGCTGAAAAAAGCGAAACCAGCTCAGGCTAAAGGCGTGTACATCAAGAAAGTTAGCATCTCCACCACCATGGGTGCTGGTGTTGCCATCGATCAGAGCGGTCTGAACGCAGTCGCTAACTGATAGCTTTTGTTCCTCTTTACCCGGGCGAGGGATTTCTTTATAATCTTACGCCCGTTGTTCTGTAAATGAACAAAAGACGATTTTTTTCGGTTGGAGCCTGGCCTATCCAGGCCTCCGTCCAAGACCGCAGGTGTTTCGCCAGAGACTTAATTTTCCTGCGTAGACGGTGACAGAGCCTAAAGAACATTTTTATTCTTTTTTAAAGAATAGTCCTGCTGGATTCTGCTCACCGTGTTTTAACGCCTGTTTAC
The DNA here is from genome assembly GCF_012273755.1 of Dickeya sp. CFBP 2040. Lineage (NCBI taxonomy): Bacteria > Pseudomonadati > Pseudomonadota > Gammaproteobacteria > Enterobacterales > Pectobacteriaceae > Dickeya > Dickeya sp. CFBP 2040. The sequence continues at coordinate 25,182 of NZ_JAAVXH010000088.1, read as the reverse complement.
TAAGTTGGTGGCGGGTGAAGTGAGTTCCGGAAATATTTTCCGGCTAAATCCAGGAGCAAAAGCTAATGGCATTAAATCTTCAAGACAAACAAGCGATTGTTGCTGAAGTCAGCGAAGTTGCCAAAGGCGCGCTGTCTGCGGTAGTTGCGGATTCCCGCGGCGTTACCGTAGATAAAATGACTGAACTGCGTAAAGCAGGTCGTGAAGCTGGCGTATACATGCGTGTTGTTCGTAACACCCTGCTGCGCCGCGTCGTTGAAGGCACTCAGTTTGAATGCCTGAAAGACACGTTTGTTGGTCCGACCCTGATTGCATACTCTATGGAACATCCGGGCGCAGCTGCTCGTCTGTTCAAAGAGTTCGCGAAAGCGAATGCAAAATTTGAGGTCAAAGCGGCAGCCTTTGAAGGTGAGTTGATTCCGGCGGCTCAAATTGACCGTCTGGCTACTCTGCCGACTTACGAAGAAGCAATTGCACGCCTGATGGCGACCATGAAAGAAGCCTCTGCAGGCAAACTGGTCCGCACTCTGGCTGCTGTTCGCGATCAGAAAGAAGCCGCGTAATCGCGCTTTTCCTGTTATCGCATTTGCTAACGTATAAACTTTTTCTGATTGTTAGGAACAATTGTCATGTCTATCACTAAAGATCAAATCATTGAAGCAGTAGCCGCTATGTCTGTAATGGACGTTGTTGAGCTGATCTCTGCAATGGAAGAAAAATTCGGCGTTTCTGCTGCTGCCGCTGTTGCTGTAGCTGCTGCTGGCCCGGCTGAAGCTGCTGAAGAGAAAACTGAGTTCGACGTTATCCTGAAAGCTGCTGGCGCTAACAAAGTTGCCGTTATCAAAGCAGTACGTGGCGCAACTGGCCTGGGTCTGAAAGAAGCGAAAGATCTGGTTGAATCTGCTCCGGCTGCCCTGAAAGAAGGCGTGAGCAAAGATGACGCTGAAGCTCTGAAAAAATCTCTGGAAGAAGCTGGCGCTGAAGTTGAAGTTAAATAAGCCAACCCTTCCGGTTGCAGCCTGAGTCATCAGGCTGATGGCTGGTGACTTTTTGGTCACCAGCCTTTTTGCGCTGTAGGGTGCCGGTAGTGTTTCACACTGTTTGACTGCCGGTTTCCCATCAATGTTTGTTTCTATCGACGACTTAATATACTGCGCCAGAGCGCCTGTTCTGTGTAAAGCGCAATGAAATGATTTAAGAGTGATAGAAACAGGTATTGCGGAATGTGTTCCATATTCCGATCGACATAAATAGTGTTGCATGAACCGTCCTTTTCAGGGCGGACAAAGTGGGTCGACTTGTCAGCGAGCTGAGGAACCCTATGGTTTACTCCTATACCGAGAAAAAACGTATTCGTAAGGATTTTGGCAAACGTCCGCAAGTACTGGATGTGCCTTATCTCCTTTCTATCCAGCTTGACTCGTTCCAGAAGTTTATCGAGCAAGATCCGGAAGGTCAGTACGGTCTGGAAGCTGCATTCCGTTCCGTATTTCCTATCGCAAGTTACAGCGGCAGCTCCGAACTGCAATACGTAAGCTACCGCTTGGGTGAGCCGGTATTTGACGTTCAGGAGTGTCAAATCCGTGGCGTTACCTTCTCTGCGCCGTTGCGCGTGAAACTGCGTCTGGTGATCTACGAGCGCGAAGCGCCGGAAGGCACCGTCAAAGACATCAAAGAACAAGAAGTGTACATGGGCGAAATTCCGCTCATGACCGACAACGGTACCTTTGTTATCAATGGTACCGAGCGTGTTATTGTTTCTCAGTTACATCGTAGTCCTGGCGTCTTCTTTGACAGCGATAAGGGTAAAACCCACTCTTCCGGTAAGGTGCTGTATAACGCACGTATTATTCCTTACCGTGGTTCCTGGCTGGACTTTGAATTCGACCCGAAAGACAACCTGTTTGTCCGTATCGACCGTCGCCGTAAACTGCCGGCTACCATCATTCTGCGCGCATTGAATTACTCCACCGAAGAAATTCTGAACCTGTTCTTCGATAAAGTGGTGTATGAAATCCACAACAACAAGTTGCAGATGGAACTGGTGCCGGAACGTCTGCGTGGCGAAACCGCCTCGTTCGACATCGAAGCCGACGGTAAAGTCTACGTTGAGAAAGGCCGCCGTATCACTGCGCGCCATATCCGTCAGTTGGAAAAAGACGGTATCGAACGTATTGAAGTACCGGTCGAATACATTGCCGGCAAAGTGCTGGCGAAAGACTATGTGGATGAAAGCACCGGCGAAGTGATCGCAATGGCGAACATGGAGCTGTCGCTGGATCTGCTGGCTAAGCTGAGTCAGTCCGGTCACAAGCGTATTGAAACGCTGTTCACCAACGATCTGGATCACGGTCCGTACATGTCCGAGACCGTGCGTGTTGACCCAACCAATGATCGCCTGAGCGCGCTGGTTGAGATCTACCGCATGATGCGTCCTGGTGAGCCGCCGACACGCGAAGCTGCCGAAACGCTGTTCGAAAACCTGTTCTTCTCTGAAGATCGCTACGATCTGTCAGCGGTTGGTCGCATGAAATTCAACCGCTCTTTGCTGCGTGAGGAAATCGAAGGTTCCGGTATCCTGAGCAAAGAAGACATTATCGATGTGATGAAAAAGCTCATCGATATTCGTAACGGTAAAGGCGAAGTCGACGATATCGACCATCTGGGCAACCGTCGTATCCGTTCTGTCGGTGAAATGGCGGAAAACCAATTCCGCGTTGGTCTGGTGCGTGTTGAACGTGCGGTGAAAGAGCGCCTGTCTTTGGGTGACCTGGATACGCTGATGCCGCAGGACATGATCAATGCCAAGCCGATTTCTGCGGCGGTGAAAGAGTTCTTCGGTTCCAGCCAGTTGTCTCAGTTTATGGACCAGAACAACCCGTTGTCCGAGATTACGCATAAACGCCGTATCTCCGCTCTCGGCCCAGGCGGTCTGACTCGTGAACGTGCTGGCTTCGAAGTTCGAGACGTACACCCGACGCACTATGGTCGCGTATGTCCTATCGAAACGCCGGAAGGTCCGAACATCGGTCTTATCAACTCGCTGTCCGTGTATGCACAGACTAACGAGTATGGTTTCCTGGAAACCCCGTACCGCCGTGTACGTGATGGCGTGGTCACTGACGAAATTCATTACCTGTCTGCCATTGAAGAAGGTAACTACGTTATTGCTCAGGCGAATACCAACCTGGATGACGAAGGCCACTTCATCGATGAACTGGTTACCTGCCGTAGCAAAGGCGAATCCAGCTTGTTCAGCCGTGATCAGGTTGACTACATGGACGTTTCCACCCAACAGGTGGTCTCCGTGGGTGCCTCACTGATCCCGTTCCTGGAACACGATGACGCCAACCGCGCCCTGATGGGTGCGAACATGCAACGTCAGGCGGTGCCGACCCTGCGTGCCGACAAGCCGCTGGTAGGTACCGGTATGGAACGTGCTGTTGCCGTTGACTCCGGTGTTACTGCGGTTGCTAAACGCGGTGGTACCGTGCAGTACGTCGATGCTTCTCGTATCGTTATCAAAGTTAACGAAGAAGAGATGTATCCAGGCGAAGCAGGTATCGACATCTACAACCTGACCAAATACACCCGTTCCAACCAGAACACTTGTATCAACCAGATGCCTTGCGTGTCGCTGGGCGAGCCGGTTGAGCGCGGCGACGTGTTGGCTGACGGCCCGTCTACCGACCTCGGTGAACTGGCGCTGGGTCAGAACATGCGCGTAGCATTCATGCCGTGGAACGGTTACAACTTCGAAGACTCCATCCTCGTTTCTGAGCGTGTAGTACAGGAAGACCGTTTTACCACCATCCACATTCAGGAACTGGCGTGTGTGTCCCGTGACACTAAGCTGGGGCCAGAAGAGATCACCGCCGACATCCCGAACGTGGGTGAAGCGGCCCTCTCCAAACTGGACGAATCCGGTATCGTTTACATCGGTGCGGAAGTGACCGGTGGCGACATTCTGGTCGGTAAAGTGACGCCGAAAGGCGAAACGCAGCTGACGCCGGAAGAGAAACTGTTGCGTGCGATCTTCGGTGAGAAGGCGTCTGACGTGAAAGACTCTTCTCTGCGTGTGCCGAACGGCGTTTCCGGTACGGTTATCGACGTACAAGTCTTTACCCGCGATGGCGTGGAAAAAGACAAACGTGCGCTGGAAATCGAAGAAATGCAGCTCAAGCAGGCCAAGAAAGACCTGACTGAAGAACTGCAGATTCTGGAAGCCGGTCTGTTTGCCCGTATCCATGATGTGCTGGTTGCCGGTGGCGTTGAAGCCGACAAACTGGACAAGCTGCCGCGCGAGCGTTGGCTGGAACTGGGTCTGACCGACGAAGAGAAGCAGAATCAGTTGGAGCAGTTGGCTGAGCAGTACGACGAGCTGAAACACGAATTCGAGAAGAAACTCGAAGCCAAACGTCGCAAAATCACCCAGGGTGATGATCTGGCGCCGGGCGTGCTGAAGATCGTTAAGGTGTATCTGGCGGTTAAACGTCAGATCCAGCCGGGTGACAAGATGGCAGGTCGTCACGGTAACAAGGGTGTTATCTCCAAGATCAACCCGATCGAAGATATGCCTTACGACGAAAACGGCACGCCGGTCGATATCGTACTGAACCCGCTGGGCGTACCGTCGCGTATGAACATCGGTCAGATTCTGGAAACCCACCTGGGTATGGCGGCTAAAGGCATCGGCGACAAAATCAACGCCATGCTCAAGCAGCATCAGGAAGTCGCTAAGCTGCGTGAATTCATCCAGCGCGCTTATGACCTGGGCAACGACGTACGTCAGAAAGTAGACCTGAACAGCTTCAGCGATGAAGAAGTGCTGCGTCTGGCGGAAAACCTGAAGAAAGGTATGCCGATCGCCACGCCGGTGTTCGACGGTGCCAAGGAAAACGAGATCAAAGAGTTGCTGAAACTTGGCGATCTGCCGACTTCCGGTCAGATTACGTTGTTCGATGGCCGTACTGGCGAGAAATTCGAGCGTCCGGTTACCGTGGGCTACATGTACATGCTGAAACTGAACCACCTGGTGGACGACAAGATGCATGCCCGTTCTACCGGTTCTTACAGCCTGGTTACCCAGCAGCCGTTGGGTGGTAAGGCTCAGTTCGGTGGTCAGCGCTTCGGTGAGATGGAAGTGTGGGCGCTGGAAGCTTACGGCGCAGCCTATACCCTGCAGGAAATGCTGACGGTGAAATCCGATGACGTGAATGGCCGTACCAAGATGTACAAAAACATCGTGGATGGCGATCACCGGATGGAACCGGGTATGCCGGAATCCTTCAACGTACTGTTGAAAGAAATCCGCTCCCTGGGTATCAACATCGAGCTGGAAGAAGAGTAATCCCAGCACGATAACGCTGCGAGCATTCGTTACAGGGGTACCTGAACTGTGTTGTTAAAAGCAGGGTTCAGGTGCCTGACAGGTCTAACTCCGACAGGAGCCAATCCGTGAAAGACTTATTAAAGTTTCTGAAAGCGCAAACTAAAACCGAAGAGTTTGATGCGATCAAAATTGCGCTGGCCTCGCCAGACATGATCCGTTCCTGGTCTTTTGGTGAAGTTAAAAAGCCGGAAACCATTAACTACCGTACGTTCAAACCGGAACGTGACGGTCTGTTCTGCGCCCGTATCTTCGGGCCGGTAAAAGACTATGAGTGCTTGTGCGGTAAGTACAAGCGCCTGAAACACCGTGGCGTAATTTGTGAGAAGTGCGGCGTTGAAGTGACCCAGACCAAAGTGCGTCGTGAGCGCATGGGCCACATTGAGCTGGCGTCTCCGACCGCTCACATCTGGTTTTTGAAATCGCTGCCGTCCCGTATCGGCTTACTGCTGGATATGCCGCTGCGTGATATCGAACGTGTACTGTACTTCGAATCTTACGTGGTAGTTGAAGGCGGGATGACCAACCTGGAACGCCGCCAGATCCTGACCGAAGAACAATATCTGGACGCGCTGGAAGAGTTCGGTGACGAATTCGACGCCAAAATGGGTGCCGAGGCTATTCAGGCTCTGCTGAAAAACATGGATCTGGAGCAGGAATGCGAACAGCTGCGTGAAGAGCTGAACGAAACCAACTCCGAGACCAAACGTAAGAAACTGACCAAACGCATCAAGCTGCTGGAAGCGTTCGTGCAGTCCGGCAACAAGCCGGAGTGGATGATCCTGACCGTGCTGCCGGTGCTGCCGCCGGATCTGCGTCCGCTGGTGCCGCTGGATGGCGGTCGTTTCGCGACCTCCGATCTGAACGATCTGTACCGCCGTGTGATCAACCGTAACAACCGTTTGAAACGTCTGCTGGATCTGGCTGCTCCCGATATCATCGTACGTAACGAAAAACGTATGTTGCAGGAAGCGGTAGATGCGTTGCTGGATAACGGTCGTCGTGGTCGTGCCATCACTGGTTCCAACAAGCGTCCGCTGAAATCTTTGGCCGATATGATCAAAGGTAAGCAGGGGCGTTTCCGTCAGAACCTACTCGGTAAGCGCGTGGACTACTCCGGTCGTTCCGTTATTACCGTAGGTCCGTACCTGCGTCTGCATCAGTGCGGTCTGCCGAAGAAAATGGCGCTGGAACTGTTCAAACCGTTCATCTACGGCAAGCTGGAACTGCGTGGTCTTGCTACCACCATCAAAGCCGCCAAGAAAATGGTTGAGCGTGAAGAAGCAGTGGTATGGGATATCCTGGATGAAGTTATCCGCGAGCACCCGGTACTGCTGAACCGTGCGCCGACCCTGCACCGTCTGGGTATTCAGGCGTTCGAACCGGTTCTGATCGAAGGTAAAGCGATTCAGTTGCACCCGCTGGTGTGTGCGGCATATAACGCCGACTTCGACGGTGACCAGATGGCCGTTCACGTACCGTTGACGCTGGAAGCCCAGCTCGAAGCGCGTGCGCTGATGATGTCCACCAACAACATTCTGTCGCCGGCGAACGGCGAGCCGATCATCGTTCCGTCTCAGGACGTGGTGCTGGGTCTGTACTACATGACCCGTGACTGTGTTAACGCCAAAGGCGAAGGCATGGTGCTGACCGGTCCGAAAGAAGCAGAGCGTATTTATCGTGCCGGTCTGGCTTCGCTGCACGCTCGCGTAAAAGTACGTATTACCGAGCATCAGAAGAATGCGCAGGGCGAGTGGACGCAGAAAACCAGCCTGATCGACACTACCGTAGGTCGTGCGATTCTGTGGATGATCGTGCCGAAAGGTCTGCCTTATTCCATCGTCAATCAGGCGCTGGGTAAGAAAGCTATCTCCAAGATGCTGAACACCTGCTACCGCGTGCTGGGTCTGAAACCGACGGTTATCTTTGCCGACCAGATCATGTACACCGGTTTTGCTTACGCGGCGCGTTCCGGTTCTTCCGTTGGTATCGACGATATGGTGATCCCGGCGAAGAAAGTGGAAATCATCAGCGAAGCGGAAGCCGAAGTTGCCGAGATTCAGGAGCAGTTCCAGTCTGGTCTGGTAACCGCGGGCGAACGCTACAACAAAGTTATCGATATCTGGGCTGCGGCTAACGAGCGCGTGGCTAAGGCGATGATGGAAAACCTCTCTACCGAAACCGTTATCAACCGTAACGGCGAAGAAGAGAAACAGGTGTCCTTCAACAGCATCTTTATGATGGCCGACTCCGGTGCGCGTGGTTCTGCTGCACAGATTCGTCAGCTGGCAGGGATGCGTGGTCTGATGGCGAAGCCGGACGGCTCCATCATCGAAACGCCGATCACCGCGAACTTCCGTGAAGGTCTGAACGTACTCCAGTACTTCATCTCCACGCACGGTGCGCGTAAAGGTCTGGCGGATACCGCGCTGAAAACGGCGAACTCCGGTTACCTGACGCGTCGTCTGGTTGACGTGGCGCAGGACCTGGTGGTGACCGAGGACGATTGCGGCACCCACGAAGGCATCATGATGACGCCGGTTATCGAAGGCGGCGACGTGAAAGAGCCGCTGCGTGAGCGCGTACTGGGCCGTGTGACGGCAGAAGACGTGCTGAAACCGGGCACCGCAGACATTCTGGTTCCGCGCAATACGCTGCTGAACGAAAAATGGTGTGACCTGTTAGAAGAAAACTCGGTCGATGCAGTGAAAGTACGCTCGGTAGTAGGTTGTGAAACCGACTTCGGCGTGTGCGCCAAGTGCTATGGTCGTGACCTGGCACGTGGTCATATCATCAACAAAGGCGAGGCTATCGGGGTTATCGCGGCGCAGTCCATCGGTGAACCGGGTACTCAGCTGACGATGCGTACGTTCCACATCGGTGGTGCGGCATCGCGTGCGGCAGCAGAATCCAGTATTCAGGTGAAAAACAAAGGTAGCCTGAAACTGAGCAACGCTAAGTTCGTTATGAACAGCGCCGGTAAACTGGTGATTACTTCACGTAACACCGAGCTGAAGCTGATCGACGAATTCGGTCGTACCAAAGAAAGCTATAAAGTGCCTTACGGTGCAGTCATGGCGAAAGGTAACGGTGACGATGTCGCCGGCGGTGAAACCGTCGCGAACTGGGACCCGCATACCATGCCGGTTATCACCGAAGTGGGCGGTAGCATTCGCTTCACCGATATGATCGACGGCCAGACGATTACGCGTCAGACCGACGAACTGACCGGTCTGTCCTCCATTGTGGTTCTGGATAGTGCAGAACGTACCGGTGGTGGTAAAGACTTGCGTCCGGCGCTGAAAATCGTTGATGCCAACGGTAATGACGTACTGATTCCGGGTACCGATATGCCGGCGCAGTACTTCCTGCCAGGTAAAGCGATTGTTCAGTTGGAGGACGGTGCACAGATCGGTGCGGGTGATACCCTGGCGCGTATTCCGCAGGAGTCCGGCGGTACCAAGGATATTACCGGTGGTCTGCCGCGCGTTGCTGACCTGTTCGAAGCCCGTCGCCCGAAAGAGCCGGCGATTCTGGCAGAAATCAGTGGCGTGGTATCCTTCGGTAAAGAAACCAAAGGTAAACGCCGCCTGGTGATCACGCCGGTTGATGGCAGCGAACCATACGAAGAGATGATTCCGAAATGGCGTCAGCTCAACGTGTTCGAAGGTGAACGCGTGGAACGCGGCGATGTGATCTCCGACGGTCCTGAGTCTCCGCACGATATCCTGCGTTTGCGTGGCGTACACGCGGTGACCCGCTACATTGTTAACGAAGTGCAGGAAGTTTACCGACTGCAGGGCGTTAAGATTAACGATAAACACATTGAGGTTATCGTTCGTCAGATGCTGCGTAAAGGCACCATCGTCAATCCGGGTAGCTCCGAGTTCCTGGAAGGCGAGCAGGTGGAAATGTCGCGTATCAAGATCGCCAATCGTCAGTTGGAAGCGGATGGCAAGATTTCGGCTACCTACAGCCGTGATCTGCTGGGTATCACCAAGGCGTCTCTGGCTACCGAATCCTTCATCTCCGCGGCATCGTTCCAGGAAACGACCCGCGTACTGACGGAAGCGGCGGTTGCGGGTAAACGTGATGAGCTGCGCGGCCTGAAAGAAAACGTCATCGTGGGCCGTCTGATCCCGGCTGGTACGGGTTATGCGTATCATCAGGATCGTATGCGTCGCCGTCAGGCAGGTGAACTGCCGGTTGCACCGCAGGTCAGTGCCGAAGAAGCGTCTGCCAACCTGGCTGAGCTGCTGAATGCTGGTCTGGGTGGTAGCGACGACGAATAATCGTCACTTTCACCGATAATAAAAAACCGTACCTTAGCGATAAGGTGCGGTTTTTTTTATATTCTCATTTAACATGGGGATCTTTTATTAATGACCGTGATTGTTTAACAATAGTTTGTTGCGGAACTAACCCTACGGGCCGTCGCAGGCGACGTTAAAAAACGCTTTCAGCGTTTTATGATTCGTTCCACCTGACGGCGGAACTCACCCTACGGGCCGTCACGGGTGACGTTAAAAAACGCTTTCAGCGTTTTTTTGGATGCGGGGAAAAGACATAATTGCGTTATAACATCAGCATGGAAGTTTCATAAGGAATGTCCGATGCGATTTAACACAACGCTTTCAGGTATCATTCTGGTTTTGTTGTCTGGCAGTGCGTTCAGCGCCAGCGAGATGCCTTCTGGTTATCCGGCTCCAGTGCAGAAGGTGTTCAGGCACTGGCAGATTACCTGTAATAACCTGAATGATTGCGACATCAGGAACAATGACCCGTATCTGCGTGTGACGCTAAAGCGTGAAGCAGGTGCCAGGGGCAAGGTCTCATTGGACTTCGATCTGGCTGATAAGCGCCAGGCGCTGTATCTGGATGGAGTACGTTTTGCGTTGACGCAGCCTGACTGGCAAACCGACGAGGAAGAGGGCGCATTCTACGTCCATACCGATCAACTGGCTGTGATCCAGCAGTTTGTACTGGCGGCGAAGAACGCCAAACGGTTGTCGCTGTCGGAGCATGGCGGCGGTCAGAGTAATAATCAGGAAGAATCCATCTCGCTCAATGGCCTGAATGCGGCGTTATTGCTGGCAGATGAGCGGCAAGGGCGACTTAATAACCGCAGCGCGTTGTTGCAGGTCGGCGACGGTGACGTGGCGCAGGTGCCACCGGTGCCGATGGGACAGGAAATCAGCCCAGCTTATACCCAACCGCCGCCTCTGACCAATACCAAGGTGTTGATTAACGCCGTAATTAATGCCAAAAAAACCTTGCTGGAAGAGGAAGACTGTGGGCTGAGCAAAGAAGCCCGTCAGTTGAGTGAGGCTGAACCACTGACCAATGATTTGGCGCTGGTGATGCTGAATTGTGGTATGGGGGCTTATCAGTCCTCCAGTATGTTATTTGTTACTCCACGTAATAACCCACAGGCGGCGCAGTTGCTGGAACTGCCAAGACCTATTCGTACGGTGGAGAGCCGTGAAGAAAAAATCCGCTGGTTTACCGAAGTGGACTATGACCCGGAAAGCGGTATGTTGTATCACGCCGCGAAAGGGCGGGGTATCGCCGACTGCGGTGAAAGCGCGCAATGGGTGTTTGACGGTAAAACCTTCCAGCTTGTGGCTTATAATTATCAGCCGGAATGTAACGGTGGGCAGCCGGGAGACTGGCCGTCCGTATGGGCGATGCCGGGCTACCCGACCGAGTAGCCCGACACGATATTGACAGCCAGCGTGGTTTTCTCTCTCCCACGCTGACCAGTAGGTGGCGGAACCGATGGTTGACTTCGGTTCCGGCTGTATCAGCCCGTGCACTGTAGCAACCATCCGCCAGGCCTGGCGACGGGCTGTTTGGTGATGTGCGTGGTGGTACGCAGGCTATCGTTCTCTCTTTGTATCCATTACCTTTTTCTGCGCGTTGTCTCGCATCGTCTGCCTTATTGCTGCGTTGCTCTATTCACTATCGTTTGGGCGCTAGAGAGGATAGGCAGCGCCGTTGATCATACGCTGGCAACGGGGACGGGTGAGGCGACGGTTTAGCGGGTTGCGGTTCAGATGCCGCTAAACCAGTGATACTCCTAATCTTCCCAGTAGCTTGAAGCCGAGTGTTTTTGAAGCCGAGTATAGTAGGCACGCGTAAGTCAGCCTGTCGTCGGCCTTCCCAGATAACCGTCCCAGTCTTTCCACACTGGTTGCAACCCCGCCTGAGTCAGGGCGTCGGCCACGTCTTGCGGGCGGCGATTGTCGTGCGGGGTGAATTGTTCCAGTTCCGGGTGGTCATCGGCGTAGCCGCCCGGTTGGGTTTTGGAAAACGCGCTGACGTTGTTGATGGCAATCGGAATCATGTGGTCGCGGAAGAACGGTGATTCGCGGGTAGAGAGCGACAGTTCCACATCGGGTGCCAGCAGCCGGAAGGCGCAAATCACCTGCGTCAGTTGCGCTTCATCCATCAGCGAGGCGGGTTCGATGCCGCCGGCACAAGGGCGCAGACGCGGGAACGACACCGAGTAGCGGCTTTGCCAGTAGGTTTGCTGTAAATACAGCAGGTGCTCGGCCATCATGTAGCAGTCGGTGCGCCAGCTGTCGGACAGCCCAATCAGCGCCCCCAGCCCGATCTTGTCGATGCCGGCGCGCCCCAGCCTGTCTGGCGTCGTCAGTCGCCAGGCGAAATCCTGTTTTTGGCCGCGCAGGTGGTGGCGGGCATAGGTCGCTGCATGATAGGTTTCCTGATACACCAGCACCCCATCCAGACCGAGGGTTTTCAGTTCGACATACTCCGCCTGCGACAGCGGCTGCACTTCCATCATCAGTGAGCTGAATTGTGGGCGAATTAACGGCAACATCTGGCGAAAATAGTCCATTCCCACTTTGCGCTGGTGTTCACCGGTCACCAGCAGCAGGTGATCGAACCCCAGCGCCTTGATGGCCTCGCACTCACGCTGGATTTCCTGCTCATTGAGCGTCTTGCGTTTGAGATGGTTACTCATGGAGAAACCACAATAGGTACAGTCGTTGGCGCACAGGTTGGAAAGGTACAGCGGCACATAGAAACCGACGGTGTTGCCAAAACGCTGGCGCGTCAGTTGTTGCGCCCGCTGGGCCAGCGGTTCCAGCCAGCGACTGGCAGCAGGCGACAGCAACGCCATCATATCGTCGCGCGTGGGCCGATCAGCGCACAGCGCCCGCTCTACGTCAGCGTCGGTTTTACTGTTGATGCGCAGGGTCAGGTCATGCCATTCCAACAGTTGCCAGCGGTGTTCAAACAACGGCGATTGAGAGTGGATATCCATCAGTCGGCGGTCTCCGTATGTTGCAGAAAGCCGGTCAGTGGGCTGGTGGCGCTGGCGAGGTGCCGGCGGCTACCCAGACCAGCCTGACGGGCAATGGCACCGGCGTCCACCGCCAGTCGGAAGGCGTGCGCCATCTGCACCGGGTCACGTGCCACGGCGATAGCGGTATTAACCAGTACCGCATCGGCACCCAGTTCGATGGCTTCTGCCGCATGGCTGGGAGCGCCAATGCCAGCATCCACAACTACCGGTACCCGCGCCTGCTCGATGATGATGCGCAGGAAGTCACGCGTTTGCAGCCCCTGATTAGAACCAATGGGTGCGCCGAGCGGCATCACCGCGGCACAACCGGCGTCTTCCAGCCGTTTGCACAACACCGGGTCGGCACCGCAGTAGGGCAGTACCACAAAGCCGTCTTTCACCAGTTGTTCGGCGGCTTTTAGCGTTTCCACCGGGTCGGGCAGCAGGTATTTCATGTCCGGGTGGATTTCCAGTTTCACCCAGTGCGTGCCCAGCGCTTCACGCGCCAGTCGGGCGGCAAACACCGCTTCCTCGGCGGTTTTGGCACCGGAGGTATTGGGCAGCAGCTGTACGCCCAACTCGCGCAGCGGTGCCAGAATGGCATCGCTGCCGCCTTTCAAATCCACCCGTTTCATTGCCAGCGTGACTAGTTGTGAGCCGGAGGCGTGCAGTGCATCCTGCATCCGTTGTGCGCTGGCAAACTTGCCGGTGCCGGTTAATAACCGGGACGTAAACGTTGTATCTGCAATCTTCAGCATCTCAACCTCCAGCGATCGCCTGAAACAATAAAATGTCATCACCATCCCGCACGATATGTTGCGCCCAGTTATCACGTGGGATGATGGTGTGATTGATGGCCAGCGCCGTGCCGGGCTGTAGCCGGTTCAACTGCTCAAGCAGTTGTGCGACGGTCAACTCACTATGCAGTTCGATAACCTCATCGTTGAGCCGGATTTTCATGCCTGCCCTCCACATACCGGACAGGTCGCTGATCGTGCCAGTTGCAGCGTGGTCCATTGCTGCTGGCGTGCATCGAACAGACGTAATTTGCCGTCCAGTGGTGAGGGTAATCCGCACAGCAGTTTGAGCGCTTCCAGCGCCTGTAAGGTGCCCATCACACCGACCACCGGGCCGAGTACACCGGCGGTGCGGCAGTTGCGTCGAGGTTCCGTGGCGTCCGGGTAGAGGCAGGCGTAGCAGCCGTGTGGGTAAGGCGGCGTCAGCACCAGCAACTGGCCGCTGAATCCCACCGCGCTAGCGCTAATCAGCGGTTTTTGTGCCGCGACGCAGGCGGCATTGACCGCATGACGGGTGGTCATGTTGTCGCAGCAGTCCAGCACCAGATCGGCTTGCGCCACCGCGGTTGTCAGCGATTCGCCTTCAAGTCGGGTGGTCAGCGCGACGGTTTTCACCAGTGGGTTGATGGCTTCCAGCGCGTGACGGGCCAGCTCCGTTTTGGGGCGTGACAGGTGAGCGCTGCGGTAGAGAATCTGCCGTTGCAGATTGGAGAGGTGCAGGGTGTCGTGGTCTGCCAGCAGCAGCGTGCCGACGCCGGCTGCCGCCAGATAGAGCGCCGCCGGCGATCCCAGTCCGCCCAGTCCCACCAGCAACACCCTGACTGCCGCCAGTTTCTGTTGTCCTTCCTGGCCGATATCTTCCAGCAACAACTGGCGGCTGTAGCGCATAAATGCCTGATCATCGAGCATGTTATGCCTCCCGTCCTTCGATCAATTGCAGTAACGTCGCGGTCGCGGCGCGCCAGTCAGCGGCCTGTGTGATGGCGCTGACCACGGCAATGCTGCCGACCCCGGTTTCCAGCACGGCGGGTACCCGGTCAATGCTGATACCGCCGATAGCGACGGTGGGAAAGCGCCCGTTCAACGCGCGAATATGACGGGCCAACTCCACCAGACCTTGTGGTGCCGATGGCATGGCTTTGGTCTGGGTCGGGAAAATATGGCCCAGTGCGATGTAAGACGGCGACAGGGCGACGGCACGTGCCAGTTCAGCATCGTTATGGGTAGACACGCCCAGACGTAGCCCGGCGGCGTGGATCGCCGCCAGATCGGCAGTATCGAGATCCTCCTGACCCAGATGTACGCCGTACGCCTGATGCTTCACCGCTAGTTGCCAGTAATCGTTGATGAACAGCCGGGCCTGATACTGACGGCCAAGCGCGATTGCCCGGATGATGTCCTGTTCCGCTGGCTGGTCTTTAATGCGTAGCTGGAGAGTGCGAACCCCCGCGCTCAGCAGGCGTTCTATCCACGCTACGCTATCGACCACAGGATAAAGCCCCAGTTGGGCGTCGGTGGCAGGAAACGCACGGTTCATCAGCGTTCCTCCTGCGGCAGGCTGGTAGCGGTGTGGTACAGCTCGCTACCGCGTGCGCGGAATTCGGCGGACATTTGCGCCATACCGGCATCCACCGGTTGCGCTTCCTGACGGGCGGCGTAGTCGCGTACTTCCTGTGTAATCTTCATCGAGCAGAATTTCGGTCCGCACATTGAGCAGAAATGTGCCACCTTGCCGGATTCCTGCGGCAGGGTTTCATCGTGGTAGGCACGGGCGGTTTCCGGGTCCAGTGCCAGATTGAACTGGTCTTCCCAGCGGAATTCAAAGCGTGCCTTGGACATGGCGTTGTCGCGGATTTGCGCGCCGGGGTGGCCCTTCGCCAGATCGGCGGCGTGGGCGGCTATCTTGTAGGCGATCAGCCCTTGTTTGACGTCGTTTTTGTTCGGCAGGCCGAGATGTTCTTTCGGGGTGACGTAGCACAGCATGGCGCAGCCGAACCAGCCGATCATCGCCGCGCCGATACCTGACGTAAAGTGGTCATAGCCCGGCGCGATATCTGTGGTGAGCGGGCCCAGCGTGTAGAACGGTGCTTCATGGCAGTGTTCCAGCTCTTCGGTCATGTTGCGGCGGATCATCTGCATCGGCACATGACCGGGGCCTTCGATCATCACTTGCACATCGTATTCCCAGGCGACCTTAGTCAGTTCCCCCAGCGTGTGCAGTTCAGCAAACTGTGCTTCGTCGTTGGCATCCTGAATCGAACCGGGGCGCAGGCCGTCGCCCAGCGACAGCGCGACGTCATAGGCGGCACAGATTTCGCAAATTTCACGGAAGTGCTGGTAGAGGAAGTTTTCCTGATGGTGCGACAGGCACCATTTCGCCATGATGGAACCGCCGCGCGACACAATGCCGGTCAGGCGTTTGGCGGTCATCGGCACGTAGCGTAGTAGTACGCCGGCGTGAATGGTGAAGTAGTCCACCCCCTGTTCCGCCTGTTCCAGCAGTGTGTCGCGGAACAGTTCCCAGCTCAGGTTTTCCGCGATGCCGTTAACCTTTTCCAGCGCCTGATAAATCGGCACTGTGCCGATTGGCACCGGGCTGTTGCGCAGAATCCACTCGCGGGTTTCATGAATATAACGCCCGGTGGATAAGTCCATCACGGTGTCCGCACCCCAACGGGTTGCCCACACCAGTTTCTCGACTTCTTCCTCAATCGAAGAGGTCACCGCAGAGTTGCCGATATTGGCGTTCACCTTCACCAGAAAATTGCGGCCAATGATCATCGGTTCTGATTCGGGATGATTGATGTTGGCAGGGATAATCGCCCGCCCGACCGCAACTTCCTGACGCACGAATTCCGGTGTGATGTCGTCCGGCAGCAACGCGCCAAAACTGTGGCCCGGATGCTGCTGGCGCAGAACCTCGCCGCGAATACGTTCACGCCCCATATTTTCACGGATGGCGATGAATTCCATCTCCGGCGTGATGATGCCCTGACGGGCGTAATGCAACTGGGTGACGCGACGCCCCGTTTTGGCACGTATGGGGTGTGGCAGATGTTCAAAACGCAGGTGAGCAAGGCCGAGATCCGCCAGCCGCTGCTGGGTAAAGTCAGAGCTGGCTCGTGGTAATGCTTGCGTGTCGTCGCGTTCTGCAATCCAGCCGGCGCGCAGTTTGCTGAGTCCGTGATGTACGTCCGGCGTGCTGACCGGGTCGCCGTAAGGCCCGGCGGTGTCATAAACCGGCACCGCTTCGTTCGGTTCATAGCGCGGGTTGTCGCGGCTACCACCTATCAGCGTTGGGCTTAGCTGGATTTCCCGCATCGGGACGCGAATATCCGGGCGTGAGCCGGTCAGATAAATCCGCTGTGAGTTTGGGAAGGTTGAGCCGCGCAGCGTATCGATAAACTGTTGAGCGGCAGCACGTTGTTCACGACGACCAGACGGTGTTTTTTCTCCGGAAGCCATCAGCTCCGTGGACAGTTTGGATTCGGTAGACATAGCAAGTTCCTGTTCATTAAATGGGAAGATTGCTTGTCTGGAGTTCGGAGGGAGTAATCGCCGGATGTTGGCTGGCAACGGCAGAGGGCGTGTTGCCCTGATGGTTGCGCGTTCCCCTGCATGAATGGTGGGGTGGCGATATCATTACTCTTGTTCCCTTCGCAGGTATTAACCTGATCAGGTTCCGCGGATCCCGAATTAACGGTCTCAGCCCACGCGCCATCAGACGTGTTGGGCACTCCGACAAGATAGGACCCCTTGAGGGGGGGCGTAAAACATCAACACTCTATGCGTTGTAGCGGCGTGGCGTCAATGGTCGAACATCAACTGGGCAATGCGCTTACCCTGAAAGCGCATTGCCAAGGCTTCACCCACGCCGGATAATGCCGGACAGAATTTTTGGCTATCGTAACAGGCTAGCAGGCAATAAGCGGGGCGATAAAAGTGATGGAATTGACGCTGAAGGGTGAAGAAAGCGGGTGGTGGGTGGTATATCACCGTCATCAGATTTGGCTGCCTCAGGGCGAGTTACCGCAAGGAACGGCAGCGCAGTGGCAGTTGCAGCAGCACGCTGCCCGTCAGGTAGGCGAGTGGCAGGGAGAACCGGTATGGCTGGTGTTGCAGGATAAGAAGACTGATATGGGATCGGTGCGTCAACTGCTGAGTCAGGATGCAGGGCTGTTTCAGTTGGCGGGCCGCGCGGTGCAACTGGCGGAGTTCTATCGTTCGCACCGGTTTTGCGGCTACTGCGGTCATGAGATGTCTGCCAGCACCACCGAACTGGCCTGCCTGTGTTCGCACTGCAAAGAGCGCTACTATCCGCAAATTGCCCCTTGTGTGATTGTGGCGATTCGCCATCACGAAAAGATTTTGCTGGCGCAGCATCTGCGCCACAAAGGCAATATGTACACTGCGCTGGCCGGTTTTGTCGAAGTGGGGGAAACGCTGGAGCAGGCGGTAGCGCGGGAGGTCCTGGAAGAGAGCCATATTCGCGTTAAAAACCTGCGTTATGTCTGTTCGCAGCCCTGGCCATTCCCGCATTCGCTGATGATGGCGTTCATGGCTGACTATGACGGCGGTGAGGTGAAGCATGATCCCTCTGAACTGCGTGATGCCAACTGGTTCCGTTATGATTGCTTGCCTGAATTGCCGCCGCCGGGTACGGTAGCACGGCGTCTGATTGAAGACACGGTCGTACTGTGCCGCGAGGCCGATAGCTGATCGGTCATCGCCAGCGACAATCATGCCTGCCAGCAGGCGTTACAAGGAAAAGACCATGACTGATCTGAAAAATGATCGCTATTTACGTGCTCTGTTGCGCCAGCCCGTGGATGTCACCCCAGTATGGATGATGCGTCAGGCGGGGCGCTACCTGCCGGAATATCGTGCGACCCGTTCGCAAGCGGGTGATTTCATGTCGCTGTGCAAGAATGCTGAACTGGCCTGCGAAGTCACGTTGCAGCCGCTGCGTCGCTACAATCTGGATGCCGCCATCCTGTTTTCCGATATTCTCACCGTGCCGGACGCCATGGGGTTGGGGCTCTATTTTGAAGCGGGCGAAGGGCCGCGCTTCACATCGCCAGTGACTTGCCATGCCGACGTGGAAAAGTTGCCGCTGCCTGACCCGGAGCTGGAACTGGGCTACGTAATGGACGCGGTGCGGACGATTCGCCGCAATCTGGCCGGTGCGGTGCCGCTAATTGGTTTTTCCGGCAGCCCATGGACGTTGGCGACGTATATGGTTGAAGGTGGCAGCAGTAAAGCCTTTACCGTCATCAAAAAAATGATGTTTGCCGAGCCGCGTACGCTGCATCTGCTGCTGGACAAGCTGGCGAACAGCGTGACGCTCTACCTCAACGCTCAGATTCGTGCTGGCGCGCAGGCGGTGATGATTTTTGATACCTGGGGCGGCGCACTGAGCGGGGCGGATTACCGCGAATTCTCATTGCACTATATGCACAAAATTGTCGATGGCCTGTTGCGTGAAAATGATGGGCGCCGGGTGCCGGTTACCTTGTTTACCAAAGGCGGCGGTCAGTGGCTGGAAGCGATGGCGGATACCGGCTGCGACGCGCTGGGATTGGACTGGACGACTGACATTGCCGACGCACGGCGTCGTGTGGGAGACAGAGTCGCGTTGCAGGGCAATATGGACCCGTCCATGCTGTACGCACCGCCGGCTCGTATTGAACAGGAAGTCGCTACCATTTTGGCCGGGTTCGGCGCTGGCAACGGTCATGTGTTTAATCTGGGGCATGGTATTCATCAGGATGTGCCGCCGGAACATGCCGGCGTTTTCGTCGAGGCCGTACACCGGTTATCTGCACCCTATCATCAGGATATGGCCTGATGGATATGCAGGCGTTACGCGCCGAGCAATGTGATAAAGCCGCATTGGTGGTGCGTTACGACGATATACCTTTTGAACAGCCGACGCTGATTGCCGGTGCGGATGTCGGTTTCGAACAGAAAGGCGCGGTAACCCGCGCTGCGCTGGCGGTGCTGGCTTATCCATCGCTGCAACTGGTGGAATACCAGATTGCCCGCATTCCAACCGTCATGCCTTATATCCCCGGTTTTTTGTCGTTTCGTGAATATCCGGCGCTGCTGGCGGCGTGGGAGCAGTTGCAACACCGGCCAGATTTGCTGTTTGTCGATGGGCATGGCGTGTCTCATCCTCGTCGTCTGGGGGTTGCCAGCCATTTTGGCCTGCTGGTCAATGTGCCGACGATTGGCGTTGCCAAACGCCGGTTGTGCGGGCAGTTCTCACTGCTGGCGGACGCGGCAGGCAGCCGCCAGCCGTTGCTGGACCGGGATGAGCAGATTGGCTGGGTATGGCGCAGCAAGGCGCGTTGCAACCCGCTGTTTGTCTCCACCGGCCACCGTGTTGGTACCGACAGCGCGTTACAGTGGGTGATGCGCTGTATGAACGGGTATCGTCTGCCGGAGCCTACCCGCTGGGCGGATGCGGTAGCATCCAACCGTCCGACGTTTCAACGCTGGCAACGTGAGGTCGGGCTGTAGGATAATGCCGGGCAGGAAACTTTAGGAATTCAGGCATATGGCGGTTTGGTGATTTTCGTTACACTTGCCGCCCATTATTTTGAGATAAACGATGTTACGTAACCCTATTCATTTGCGTCTGGAAAAGCTGGCAAGCTGGCAACATGTCACCTTTATGGCCTGCCTTTGTGAACGTATGTACCCCAACTATCATGAGTTCTGCCAGCAGACCGATTTTGGGGACGCACAACTTTACCGCCGCATACTGGATCTGGTATGGGAAACACTGGTCGTGAAGGACGCCAGGGTCAATTTCGATAGTCAATTGGAAAAGCTGGAAGATGCGATTCCCGTCGCGGATGACTACGACATTTATGGCGTATACCCTGCTATTGACGCTTGCGTTGCCCTGAGTGAACTGCTGCATTCGCGTCTGAGTGGTGAAACGCTGGAACATGCAGTAACCATTAGCGAAACATCGATTCGTAGCGTGGCGATGCTGGAAATGACTCAGGCAGGTCGGGAAATGACTGATGAAGAATTGAAGAATCTGCCTGCTGTTGAAGAAGAATGGGACATCCAGTGGGAGATTTTCCGCCTGCTGGCGGACTGCGAAGAACGCGATCTTGAGCTGATAAAAGGCTTGCGCGCCGACCTGCGCGAAGCCGGAGTCAGCAACATTGGGATAAATTTGTATCAATAACGCGATAAAACGTGATTTAAGGCCTGAAATGGCCTGTCTTTAGGCTTCACATCCGCACCCTGTCTGGTCTACATTTGGGGGGCGTAATAAAAGTGGCTGTCGGTGCGTGTATGCAGGAGAGTGCTATTATGGCATTTCCGTCGCACTCGATGCTTAGCAAGCGATAAACACACTGTAAGGATAACTTATGAATAAGACTCAACTGATTGATGTAATTGCTGACAAAGCTGACCTTTCCAAGACCCAGGCTAAAGCTGCTCTGGAAGCGACTTTGGCAGCGATTACTGAGTCTCTGAAAGAAGGTGATGCAGTACAATTAGTTGGTTTCGGTACTTTCAAAGTCAATCATCGTAACGAGCGCACTGGCCGCAATCCGCAGACTGGTAAAGAAATCAAAATCGCGGCAGCTAACGTGCCTGCGTTTGTGTCCGGTAAGGCACTGAAAGACGCTGTAAAATAAGCGCATGTTGATACAAGGTTTAAGCAGAGGGGCGATTTCGCCCCTTTTGCTTTTCTTCAGACGACATATCCGGTTGGTTGCTCCCGTGCTGGTATGCTGGCTGACGGCCTGTAGCTCTCATCCTTCAGCGCCTGCCGTGTACGCCAGCGGCTACCTGGATGATCGTGGTGTGGTGCGGTTATGGCGTAAAGACGACGTGCAGCAGCATCTCACCACACTGGTGACGGTATTTAGCCCGTTGCAGGGGAAAGAATCCAGAACTACCCGTTATCGCTTCCAGCAGGGGGGGCTGCGTGAGGTCAGGCAGACTGCTTCTTCTTCGTCACAGGGTGAAGTCAGGCTGCGTTTTGATCAGGCGGGAACCGTTAGCTACATGCAGCGTCAGTTGCCGGACCGGCGGGAATCGCTGTCTGAAGACGAGATTGCGCTTTATCAGTACGATGCCAGACGTTTGCTGGCGCTGAGCGATTCCCTGCGTGCGGGTAAAGTATCGCTGATTCAGGGGCGCTGGAGTGCGGGGCAGGTGACCACGTGCGACGGGAAAACGGTGCGCCCGGATTTGGACCGCGCTTCACTGGCCATGATTGCGCAGCAAGCCGAACGAGCGGCTGGGCCGCTGAGCATCGCCTGGCTGGTGTCACCGGAAGGTACGCAATTGTTGCAAGTGGCAGAAGCAGATTTTTGTCGTTGGGAACCGACTACTGAGTCGTGGTAGTCAGGGAACAATATGAGCGGTAAACACTAGGGCGGTAAACAAGAAGAACGAAGGGGCCAACTGTCAGGCTGACCCCTTGTTGAGTCTGAACGCTAGTCTCAGGCTTTCTGCTCGCGTGCAATGGCGCGATAGCCAATATCGCTGCGGCAGAAACAGCCTTCCCAACGAATAGGGCTAGCCAGTTCGTAGGCGCGTTGTTGTGCTTCGGCTACGCTGTGGCCCAGCGCTGTTACACACAGCACGCGTCCACCGTTGGTGACCACATCATCGCCGTTCAGCTTGGTGCCGGCATGAAACACTTTGCCATCGGCTGCGTCTTGAGTCGGCAGGCCAGAAATGACATCACCGGTGCGGTAATCGGCAGGGTAGCCGCCAGCGGCCAGCACCACGCCCAATGACGGGCGTACATCCCACTCAGACGTTTTCTCATCCAGTTTGCCGTCGCACGCTGCCAGACACAGCTCCACCAGATCAGATTTCAGACGCAGCATGATAGGCTGCGTTTCCGGATCGCCGAAACGGCAGTTGAATTCGATCACCTTCGGCTGACCATCTGGAGAAATCATCAGGCCCGCGTACAGAAATCCAGTATAAACATGACCTTCGGCTGCCATGCCGCGCACGGTTGGCCAAATAATCTGTTCCATCACCCGTTGGTGAACATCATCCGTCACCACCGGCGCAGGCGAGTAAGCGCCCATGCCGCCGGTGTTCGGGCCGGTATCCTGGTCGCCTACGCGTTTGTGATCCTGACTGGTCGCCATCGGTAATACGTGTTCACCGTCCACCATCACGATAAAGCTGGCTTCTTCGCCATCCAGAAACTCTTCGACCACGATGCGGTGACCCGCATCGCCAAACGCATTGCCTGCCAGCATGTCGGTGGCCGCGTTTTCCGCTTCTTCCAGCGTCATGGCAACAATCACACCTTTACCCGCGGCCAGACCGTCTGCTTTGATAACAATCGGTGCACCTTTGCGACGGATATACTCCAGCGCAGGTTCAATCTCGGTGAAATTTTGGTATTCCGCTGTTGGAATACGTTGGCGAGCCAGAAAGTCCTTGGTAAAGGCTTTGGAGCCTTCCAATTGGGCGGCGGCCTGTGTTGGGCCAAAAATCTTCAAACCAGCGGCGCGGAAGGCATCTACCACACCGATGACCAGCGGCGCTTCCGGGCCGACGATAGTCAGACCAATGGCATTTTGGCGAGCGAAATCCAGCAGCGCCGGGATGTCTGTCGCGGCGATGTTCACGTTTTCCAGCGCGGGTTCCAGCGCTGTGCCGGCGTTACCCGGTGCGACATAGACTTTATCTGCCAGCGGAGACTGGGCTGCTTTCCAGGCCAGTGCGTGCTCGCGGCCACCATTACCAATAATCAATATATTCATCGTTATAGTCCCGAATTAGTGACGGAAGTGGCGCATGTCGGTAAACAGCATCGCAATGCCGTGTTCGTTGGCGGCGGCGATGACTTCGTCATCGCGAATGGAACCGCCCGGTTGAATCACACAGGTGATACCAACGGTGGCGGCGGCATCAATACCATCACGGAACGGGAAAAAGGCATCGGATGCCATGACGGAACCTTGTACTTCCAGTCCTTCGTCACCTGCCTTGATGCCAGCGATCTTGGCGGAGTAAACACGGCTCATCTGACCGGCGCCAATACCGATGGTCATATTGTCGCGTGCATACACAATCGCATTGGATTTAACGAATTTCGCCACTTTCCAGCAAAACAGGGCATCGCGCAGTTCTGAGTCCGTCGGCTGGCGCTCGGTAACCACACGCAACTGGGCTGTATCCACCATGCCGAGATCGCGATCCTGCACCAGCAAGCCGCCGTTGACGCGTTTGAAATCCAGACCGGAAACACGTTGTTGCCATTGGCCGCAAGTCAGCACGCGTACGTTTTGTTTGGCAGCGGTAACTTTCAGTGCGGCTTCGCTGGCGGAAGGGGCAATGATCACTTCCACAAACTGACGACTGATAATGGCGTGCGCAGTGGCTTCGTCCAGTTCGCGGTTAAACGCGATGATGCCGCCGAACGCTGAAGTCGGGTCAGTTTTGTAGGCGCGCTCATAAGCATCCAGAATCGAATCGCCAATCGCCACGCCGCAGGGGTTGGCGTGCTTGACGATGACGCAGGCTGGTTCGGCGAATTCTTTCACGCATTCCAGCGCGGCATCGGTATCGGCGATGTTGTTGTAGGAAAGGGCTTTACCCTGCACTTGCTGAGCGGTAGCCACCGACGCCTCAGAGACATGCTCTTCTATATAGAAGGCGGCCTGCTGGTGGCTGTTTTCGCCATAACGCATATCCTGCTTTTTGATGAAATTCAGGTTCAGCGTGCGCGGGAAGCGGCCAGAAGGTTGGGTCGTCTCGCTGTGATAGGCCGGAACTTTGCTGCCAAAGTAGTTGGCTATCATGCAGTCGTAAGCGGCGGTGTGTTCGAACGCCTTGATGGCCAGATCAAAACGGGTTTCGTAAGTCAGAGAACCTTCGTTGGCGTCCATCTCTGCGATGATTGCTGTGTAGTCGCTGCTTTTAACCACGATAGCCACATCATTATGGTTCTTGGCGGCGGAACGCACCATGGTGGGGCCACCGATATCGATATTTTCCACGGCGTCTTCCAGCGTACAGTCAGCTTTGGCAACGGTCTGGGCAAACGGGTAGAGATTAACGACCACCATATCGATTGGCTGGATGTTGTGCTGGGTCATGATGGCATCATCCTGACCACGGCGGCCCAGAATGCCGCCATGCACTTTGGGGTGCAGGGTTTTAACACGTCCGTCCATCATTTCTGGAAAACCCGTGTAATCGGAAACCTCTGTTACCGGCAGACCCGCGTTGGCCAGCAGACGCGCTGTACCCCCGGTAGAGAGCAGTTCAATGCCACGCTGTGACAAAGACTGGGCAAATTCAACGATACCGGCTTTGTCAGATACGCTGAGCAAAGCACGACGGATAGGACGACGTTGGTGCATGATGGTTTGATCCCCTGACTTAGGTTCTTGCTTTAAAGAGCGTTACGTGAATAGTGGCAGTCACATAAAGAAAAATACGTATTGAGTCGCCAATATTCAGCTAACGCACCCACAGATATGTGTCATTCATCAGGGGGGGAATTGTAGCGAAAACGTTTGCGTGATGCTCGCCAAATTTCAAAAAAATGCCTGGCTTGTGGATAACTCTGTGCAAAATAAGGTATAAGTGGCGCTTTTGCTGTGGAATGCAGCGAACGTGCGATTTAATCCAAAATACCGGTTGCGGTCGGCGAGGAACACCCTATAATGCGC
>NZ_JAAVXH010000087.1:0-413160 GCF_012273755.1 Dickeya sp. CFBP 2040 | reverse complement strand
GCTGAAAAATGTTCGGATTGAGTTCGCAAATTGAGCAGCCAATAAGGCGAAGATGGCGGAGCAAAAAGGAACGACGACATGACACAACAGACGATAAGCAGGGAACTGGTATTCACCGCAGCGTTAGGTGACGCGGAACGGCAGATTCTGACGACGGAAGCGGTTGATTTTCTCACTGCGTTGGTAAGCCGGTTTACATCGCAGCGCAATCGCCTGCTGGCCGAACGTCAGGTAATACAGGCGCGGATTGATAGTGGTGAATTACCGGGTTTTATTTCGGAAATGGATTCCATAAAAAATTCTGACTGGAAAATTCGTGGTATTCCGAATGACTTGTTGGATCGCCGGGTGGAGATTACCGGTCCGGTGGAACGCAAAATGGTGATTAATGCCCTGAATGCCAACGTGAAAGTCTTTATGGCAGACTTTGAAGACTCGCTGGCACCCAGTTGGTCAAAAGTGATCGAGGGGCAAATCAACCTGCGAGATGCCGTGCATGGCACCATCGCCTACACCAACGAGGCGGGGAAGATTTATCAGCTCAAGCCCAACCCCGCGGTGTTGATTTGTCGGGTACGCGGCTTGCACCTGCCGGAAAAACACGTGTTGTGGAATGATGAACCTATCCCCGGCAGCCTGTTTGATTTCGCACTCTATTTTTTCCACAACTACCGTCAACTGTTGGCGAAGGGCAGTGGTCCGTATTTCTATTTGCCGAAAACCCAATCCTGGCAGGAAGCGGCCTGGTGGAGCGAGGTGTTCAGTTACACCGAAGACCATTTTGGTTTAGCACGCGGCACTATCAAAGCCACGGTATTGATTGAAACCCTGCCAGCTGTGTTCCAGATGGACGAGATCCTGTATCACCTGCGTGACCATATCGTCGGGCTGAACTGCGGTCGTTGGGACTATATCTTCAGTTACATCAAAACGTTGAAGAATCACCCGGACCGCGTATTACCAGACCGTCAGTCGGTGACGATGGACAAACCGTTCCTGAGCGCTTACTCGCGTTTGCTTATCAAAACCTGTCACCGGCGCGGTGCATTTGCTATGGGGGGCATGGCTGCGTTCATACCCAGCAAAGAGGCGGAACGTAACGCGTGGGTGCAAGAGAAGGTCAGGCAGGACAAAGAACTGGAAGCGCGCAATGGTCATGACGGCACCTGGATTGCCCACCCCGGTTTGGCGGACACCGTGATGCCGGTGTTTGACCGCTTGCTGGGTGATCGCCCCAATCAGTTGGATGTGCTGCGTGAAGATGATGCCCCGGTAACCGCTGATGAACTGCTGGCTCCTTGCCCTGGTGAGCGCACCGAAGCGGGTATGCGTGCCAATATCCGCGTGGCGGTGCAATACATCGAAGCCTGGATTTCCGGCAATGGCTGTGTACCGATTTATGGGCTGATGGAAGACGCTGCCACCGCTGAAATCTCCCGTACCTCAATCTGGCAGTGGATTCGCCATGGCAAAACCCTTAGCGATGGACGCGTGGTAACCAAAGCGCTGTTCCGCCAGATGCTGGCTGAAGAGATGCAGGTTATCCGCGATGAACTGGGCGATACCCGCTTTGATGGTGGCCGTTTCGAGGAAGCTGCCCGATTAATGGAACGCATCACCACGCAGGACGCGTTGATCGATTTTCTCACCTTACCCGGTTACGACTTACTTGATTAATCCTGTTTAAAAAAGGAATCGTCGCTATGAGCACCTCTCGTACCCAACAAATCGAGCAACTGGAACAAGAGTGGAATACCCCGCGCTGGGAAGGCATCACCCGCCCGTATCGCGCTGAGGACGTGGTGAATCTGCGTGGGTCGGTGAACCCTGCGTGCACACTGGCACAGCAAGGGGCGGAAAAACTGTGGAAGTTGTTGAATGGTAAGTCGCGCAAAGGCTACGTCAACTGCCTTGGCGCACTCACCGGTGGGCAGGCATTGCAGCAGGCGAAAGCCGGGCTGGAGGCGGTGTATTTGTCCGGCTGGCAGGTCGCGGCGGATGCCAACCTGGCTGCCAGCATGTATCCGGACCAGTCGCTGTATCCGTCTAACTCGGTGCCAGCGGTGGTGCAGCGCATCAATAATACCTTCCGACGTGCGGATCAAATCCAGTGGGCTAATGGTATCGGGCAGGATGATCCGCGTTACATCGACTACTTTTTGCCTATCGTAGCCGATGCGGAAGCCGGTTTTGGCGGGGTACTGAACGCGTTCGAGTTGATGAAATCGATGATTGAGGCTGGTGCCGCCGCTGTGCATTTTGAAGACCAATTGGCATCGGTGAAGAAGTGCGGTCATATGGGCGGTAAGGTGCTGGTGCCGACGCAAGAAGCGGTGCAGAAGCTGGTGGCAGCCCGGCTGGCGGCAGACGTGTTGGGCATACCGACGTTGCTGGTGGCGCGAACTGACGCGGATGCAGCCGATTTGTTGACCTCGGATTGTGATGATTATGACCGGGACTTTATTACCGGTGAACGTACGGTGGAGGGCTTTTACCGTACCCGCGCCGGCGTAGAGCAGGCCATTAGCCGTGGGCTGGCTTATGCTCCTTACGCTGATTTGGTGTGGTGTGAAACTTCAACGCCGGATCTGGAACAGGCGCGGCGTTTCGCCGAGGCGATTCACGCCCGTTTTCCCGGTAAGTTGCTGGCCTATAACTGCTCGCCGTCATTCAACTGGAAGAAGAATCTGGACGATCACACCATCGCGCATTTTCAGGATGAACTGTCGGCAATGGGCTACAAATACCAGTTCATTACGTTGGCGGGTATCCACAGCATGTGGTTCAACATGTTCGATCTGGCTCATGCCTATGCGCAAGGTGAAGGCATGAAACACTATGTGGAGAAAGTGCAGCAGCCGGAATTTTCAGCGATTAAACAGGGGTACACCTTCTCGTCTCATCAGCAGGAAGTGGGCACCGGTTATTTCGACAAGATAACCACCCTGATTCAGGGGGGCGTATCGTCTGTAACCGCGTTGACCGGATCGACAGAAGAACAGCAGTTCTGATGCGGGTTATCCGCACTATCGCGGCCAGCCTGATGCTGGCCGTGTGTCGTTATGTCGATGGCCAAAGAGGAGAGTTGGATGAGTCGGGGACGGGAAAAACTGGTGGCACAAACCATTTTGCAAGGGTTTGATGCGCAGTATGGCCGGTTTCTGGAAATCACTGCCGGGGCGCAGCAACGTTTCGAACAGGCCGACTGGCATTCAGTGCAGCGGGCGATGAAGCAACGTATTCAGCTTTACGACCATCATGTTGGGCTGGTTGTGGAACAACTGGCTTGTATCACCGACCAGCAATGCTATGACCCGGCGTTTGTCGCACGGGTCAAACAGATTTATACCGCACTGTTACCGGACTATCCGCGCTTCGAAATAGCGGAGAGCTTTTTCAACTCGGTGTATTGTCGGTTGTTTCATCATCGGGAGCTGACGCCGGACAAACTGTTCGTATTCAGCTCGCAGCCCGCGAGACGCTTTCAGGAGATTCCACGACCTCTGGCCCGAACTTATACGCCTGACAATGGGTGGGCGACCATGCTGGAAGCCGTGTTGACGGCACTGCCGTTGCGGTTGCCGTGGGAAGACCTGGCACGGGATATCGGTTATGTGGAGCGATCGTTGCGGGAGGCGTTTCCGACGGCATCGCTGGCTAAAGCCTCGCTGCAGGTAGCCAACGAGCTTTTCTATCGTAACAAAGCGGCCTGGCTGGTGGGGAAACTGCGCTTGCCGGGCGGTGTGTTTCCGTTTCTACTGCCGATTCACCATAACGAACGCGGTGCGTTGTTTCTGGATACCTGCCTGACTCGTCACTCGGACGCCAGTATTGTATTTGGTTTCGCCCGTTCCTACTTCATGGTCTACGCGCCGTTGCCGTCGGCACTGGTGGCCTGGCTGCGGGACATTTTACCGGGTAAAACAACGGCCGAATTGTATCTGGCGATGGGTTGCCAGAAGCACAGCAAGACCGAGTACTACCGGGAATATCTCGATTTTATCGCCAGCACTCAGGAGCCGTTTATTATCGCGCCGGGCGTGAAAGGGATGGTGATGCTGGTGTTTACACTGCCGACGTTTGATCGGGTATTTAAGGTGATCAAAGACAGGTTTGCGCCACAAAAAGAGGTCAGCGAGGCGCGGGTGCGGGAGTGTTATCGGCTGGTGAAAGAGCATGACCGTGTCGGACGCATGGCGGATACGCAGGAGTATGAAAACTTCGTGCTGGAGAAAGCGCGCATCAGCCCGGAACTGCTGGCGGAGCTGTGGCGGGAAGTGCCAGACAAGCTGGAAGATCTGGGCGACCGGCTGGTCATCCGCCATCTGTATATGGAGCGGCGGATGACACCGCTAAATCTTTACCTAGAGCAGGCTAGCGGGCAGGCGCTGCGCGATGTGATTGAGGAGTACGGCAACGCCATCCGGCAACTGGCGGCCGCCAATATTTTTCCCGGTGATATGCTGTTCAAGAACTTCGGTGTGACCCGTCACGGCAGGGTGGTGTTTTATGACTACGATGAAATCTGTTACATGACCGAAGTGAATTTCCGTGATATTCCACCACCGCGCGACCCGGCGGATGAACTGGCGGCGGAGCCCTGGTACAGCGTCGGGCCGAATGATGTTTTTCCGGAGGAATTCCGCCAGTTTCTGTGCAGTGACCGCCGTTTACTGCCGCTGTTCGACGAGTTGCACGCCGACCTGTTTCGCGCTGAGTACTGGCGGGCGTTGCAGCAACGCATTCGCAGCGGTCATATCGAGGATGTTTACGCCTATCGGCGTAGAAAGCGCTTCAGTTTGCGCTATGCCGAGCCGATGACGTCAGCCGATACGCTGACGTCATAACGCCGTTTAGCGTGCGCCGCCGTACTGATAGGTGATCGCTTTTGCGGCCTTAATCACCAGCGCACCCAGTTCGGTGATGCGATTATCGGTGATACGGGACACCGGCCCGGAAATAGAGATAGCAGCAAAGGCTTCGTGGTGCTCGTCCAGAATGCAGGCGGCAACACAACGCAAGCCCAACGCGTGTTCCTCATCGTCGAGCGCATAACCCTGGCGGCGAATGGCCGTCAGATTCTCTTTTAGCGTCTGAGCATTCAGGGTGTGTGGGGTATAGCTGTGCAGTCCTTTGCGGTGCAGTAACTGGGTGACTTTGTCATCCGGCAACATAGCGAGGAAGGCTTTACCGGCTCCGGACGCGTGCATCGGCAGCTTACCGCCGATAGGCGCCGACATCCGCATCAGCGCCGTACACTGCACTTGATCGATAATGATGGCCTGATAATCGGTTTGGTCCAGCACGGCCAGATTCACCGTTTCACCGGAGTTCTCCATCAACTGACGCAGCATTGGATGCACCAGACTGAGCAGATTGCGGCTTTGCAGGAAGCTGCTGCCGACGATAAACGCGTGGGTGTCGATAGTCCACAGCCCCAGATCACCGACCTGACGTACAAAGCCCTGCTGTTGCATGGTGGTCAACAGCCGGTGGGTGGTGGAGTTGGGCAAGCCCGCCTGCTGGGCCAGGTCGGTCAGCGCGATGCTGCCATTGGCTTTAGCGATGTATTCCAGCAGCGTCAGCCCGCGGGTCAGCGATTGTACCTGTCCAGCCGGTTGAGTCGCGCTGGTGGTGGCAGCGCGGGGTTTTTTACCGCGTTTGGCAGGTTCGGGTGGCGTCATCGTTGGTTTCCTTATTTCATATCATGGAATCGATTTTCGTTTTTTCAGCGCAGAATGCAACCGTCTTATCAGGCTGTTTTATCAACGGTGCGCTGCCCTGGCGTGACGTACTCTTGTGCTAGGATAAGAATTCGCACAGACGAGGGTAATAACGAGAATAAGATGATGGCAAATCGGTTACAGGCATTACAGCAGCAACTGGCGCAGCGCATTATGATTCTGGATGGCGGCATGGGCACCATGATCCAGAGTTACCGTTTGCAGGAGGAAGATTATCGCGGTGAACGTTTTGCCGACTGGCACTGCGACCTGAAAGGAAATAACGACCTGCTGGTGCTGAGTAAGCCGGAAGTCATCACCGCCATTCATCACGATTATCTGGCCGCGGGCGCGGATATTCTGGAAACCAACACCTTCAACGCCACCCGCATCGCCATGGCCGACTACGAGATGGAAGCGCTGTCGGCGGAAATCAATACCGTCGCCGCCCGGCTGGCGCGTGCCTGTGCCGACGAGTGGACGGCGCGTACGCCGGAGCGCCCGCGTTATGTCGCCGGGGTACTGGGACCGACCAACCGCACCGCGTCGATCTCGCCGGATGTGAATGACCCGGCGTACCGTAATGTCAGTTTTGACCAACTGGTGGCTGCCTACCGGGAATCGACCCGCGCGCTGGTTGACGGCGGCGTTGATATCATCCTGATCGAAACCATTTTCGATACTTTGAATGCGAAAGCCGCTATTTTTGCGGTAGAAACCGAATTTGAGGCGCTGGGTGTCACGCTACCGGTGATGATCTCCGGCACCATTACCGATGCTTCTGGCCGAACCCTGTCCGGGCAGACCACCGAAGCGTTTTATAACTCGCTACGCCATGCCCGGCCGCTGTCGTTCGGTTTGAACTGCGCATTGGGGCCGGATGAGCTGCGCCAGTATGTGGCGGAGCTGTCGCGCATTGCCGAGTGCTATGTCACCGCACACCCTAACGCCGGGTTACCGAACGCTTTCGGCGAATACGATCTGGACGCCGACGAGATGGCGCGCCAGATCGGCGAGTGGGCGCAGTCCGGCTTTCTGAATATTATCGGCGGATGCTGCGGCACCACGCCAGAACACATCGCTGCAATGGTGAAAGCCGTTGAGGGTGTCGCGCCGCGCGCCTTGCCGACGCTGCCAGTTGCCTGTCGGCTTTCCGGGCTGGAGCCGCTGAATATCGGCGACGATACGCTGTTTGTTAACGTCGGCGAGCGTACCAACGTTACCGGTTCCGCCAAATTCAAACGACTGATCAAAGAAGAGAAGTACAGCGAGGCGCTGGATGTGGCGCGCCAACAGGTGGAAAGCGGCGCGCAAATCATCGACATCAACATGGACGAAGGTATGCTTAACGCCGAAGCGGCGATGGTGCGTTTCCTTAACCTGATCGCCGGGGAGCCGGATATCGCCCGTGTGCCGATCATGATCGACTCCTCTAAGTGGGAAGTGGTGGAGGCGGGGCTGAAGTGCATTCAGGGTAAAGGCATCGTCAACTCGATTTCGATGAAAGAAGGCGTGGAAGCCTTTGTGCATCATGCCCGGCTGGTGCGCCGTTACGGTGCTGCCGTGGTGGTGATGGCGTTTGATGAAGTGGGGCAGGCGGATACCCGCGCACGCAAAATTGAAATTTGTCGCCGTGCTTACCAGATCCTGACGGAAGAGGTCGGTTTCCCGCCAGAAGACATCATTTTCGACCCGAACATTTTTGCTGTTGCCACCGGTATTGAAGAGCACAACAACTATGCGGTGGATTTCATTGAGGCTTGCGCCGATATCAAAGCCCAGTTGCCGCACGCGCTGATTTCCGGCGGTGTGTCTAACGTGTCGTTTTCGTTTCGTGGTAACGAACCGGTACGTGAGGCGATTCACGCTGTGTTCCTGTATTACGCCATCCGTAATGGCATGGACATGGGGATCGTCAACGCCGGTCAGTTGGCTATCTACGACGACCTGCCCGCTGAACTGCGTGACGCCGTCGAAGACGTCATTCTCAACCGGCGCGATGACGGCACCGAGCGGCTGCTGGAGATCGCTGAGAAATACCGGGGCAGCAAATCCGATGACGATAGCAACAAAGGCGAAGCGGAATGGCGTGGCTGGCCGGTGAAGAAACGGCTGGAATACGCGCTGGTTAAAGGTATCACCGAGTTTATCGAGCAGGATACCGAAGAGGCGCGAGTGGAGTCGGCACGTCCCATCGAAGTGATCGAGGGGCCGTTGATGGACGGCATGAACGTGGTTGGTGACCTGTTCGGTGCCGGTAAGATGTTCCTGCCGCAGGTGGTGAAGTCGGCGCGAGTCATGAAACAGGCGGTGGCGTACCTGGAGCCGTTTATCCAGGCCAGCAAAGAGCAAGGGTCCAGCGCGGGTAAAATTCTGTTGGCGACGGTGAAAGGCGACGTACACGACATCGGCAAGAACATTGTCGGCGTGGTGTTGCAGTGCAATAACTACGAAATCATCGATTTGGGCGTGATGGTGCCGACCGATAAAATCCTCAAGACGGCGCGTGAAGAAAATGTCGA
The DNA here is from genome assembly GCF_012273755.1 of Dickeya sp. CFBP 2040. Taxonomy (NCBI): domain Bacteria; kingdom Pseudomonadati; phylum Pseudomonadota; class Gammaproteobacteria; order Enterobacterales; family Pectobacteriaceae; genus Dickeya; species Dickeya sp. CFBP 2040. Next base: position 404,915 of record NZ_JAAVXH010000087.1, on the reverse strand, counting down.
TATCATCGGCCTGTCAGGGTTGATTACCCCCTCGCTGGATGAAATGGTCAACGTCGCCAAAGAGATGGAGCGCCAGGGTTTTACGTTGCCGTTGCTGATTGGCGGCGCGACGACCTCCAAGGCGCATACTGCGGTGAAGATCGAGCAGAATTACAGCGGCCCGACGGTATACGTGCAGAATGCGTCGCGTTCGGTGGGCGTGGTGTCAGCGCTGCTTTCGGATACGCAGCGCGACGACTTTGTGGCGCGTATCCGCAAAGAGTACGAAACGGTGCGTATCCAGCATGGTCGCAAAAAGCCGCGTACGCCGCCGGTGTCGCTAGATGTGGCGCGTAATAACGCGATGCAGATCGACTGGGAAAGCTATACGCCGCCGGTGGCGCACCGTCTCGGTGTTCAACCGGTGACCGCCAGTATTGAGACCTTGCGTAACTATATCGACTGGACGCCGTTCTTTATGACCTGGTCGCTGGCGGGCAAATACCCCAACATTCTGGAAGACGAGGTGGTGGGGGAGGAGGCTAAACGGCTGTTTGCGGACGCGAATGCCATGCTGGATACCCTGTCTGCCAACGGTACGCTGAACCCGCGTGGCGTAGTGGGGCTGTTCCCGGCTAACCGGGTAGGTGATGACATTGAAATCTATACCGATGAGCGCCGCACTGAGGTGCTGACCGTCAGCCATCACCTGCGTCAGCAAACCGAAAAGACCGATTTCCCGAACTACTGTCTGGCGGATGTGGTGGCGCCGAAAACCAGCGGCAAGCCGGATTACCTCGGCGCGTTCGCGGTGACCGGCGGTCTGGAAGAAGACGCGCTGGCGGCGCAATGGGAAGCGCAGCACGATGACTACAACAAGATCATGCTCAAGGCGCTGGCAGACCGGCTGGCGGAAGCGTTCGCCGAGTACCTGCATGAGCGAGTGCGTAAGGTCTACTGGGGCTATGCGCCGAACGAGAATCTCGGCAACGACGAGCTGATCCGCGAAAATTATCAGGGCATTCGCCCGGCACCGGGGTACCCGGCTTGCCCGGATCACACCGAGAAAGCCGTCATCTGGCAATTGCTGGATGTGGACAACACCGTTGGCATGAAGCTCACTGAGTCTTACGCCATGTGGCCGGGCGCGTCGGTGTCTGGCTGGTACTTCAGTCATCCGGACAGCAAGTATTTCGCCGTGGCGCAAATCCAGCGTGACCAGGTGGAAAACTATGCGGTTCGCAAGCAGATGCCGATAGAGGAAATTGAGCGCTGGCTGGCGCCGAATCTGGGGTATGACGCAGACTGATTAACAAGCAGGGCCGACAAGAAAAAAACAGGCCGGGGTAGCCCGGCCTGTGTCGTTTGTTTTCTACGATGCGCTATGGGGTTATACAAAGACCATTTACCCTCCAACACACCAATCGTCGGCCATAACGGTCGCCTACAGTCCACCACTCCAGCCGACACACCAGCCTAATAACCTCGGTGACGTTCATCAGCCTGTTCAGACCATATGGGGTTTGGTCTTCATGTATTTTTCTTGTCGCAGCTCTGAATGCGGATGTCGTTGCCCGTGTTGAGCGCAACGACGGATAAGAAACGCGTGACGCCATAAACATAGCTCGTGGGGAATGACCCTCTGTTCTTGATTTAGGCCATGATTTTTAAAAAATTACGCTTATTTACATCCGTTGACCGGCTCAGGAACAGATAAGATGTCAGTAACATGTCAGACTTAAAACCGGGCGCGATGAGGCGTACATCGGGTTTATGGGCGGGAATGCCATTTTTCTATAACCATTTAGGCTGAGGGAGGCTCAGTTACGTGTTGACGCTGCTGCATTTATTGTCCGCCATCGCGCTGCTGGTTTGGGGGACGCACATCGTTCGTACCGGGATTATGCGGGTGTACGGTGCCCGCTTGCGGCGGGCGATCAGTGATAGCGTAAGCCGCAAGCCGCTGGCCTTTCTCGCGGGTATTGGCGTGACAGCTCTGGTACAGAGTAGCAATGCAACTGCATTGCTCACGGTTTCTTTTGTGTCGCAGGGATTAATTGCGCTGGCGCCGGCGCTGGTGATTATTCTGGGTGCGGATGTGGGCACGGCGTTGATGGTGCGCGTGCTGACGTTTGATCTTTCCTGGTTATCGCCGTTGCTGATTTTTATCGGAGTCGTGTTTTTCCTTAGTCGTAAGCAGACCCGTGCCGGACAACTGGGGCGGATTGGCATCGGCCTGGGGTTGATTCTGCTGGCATTGGAATTGATTGTGCAGTCGGCGACGCCGATTACCCAAACCGCCGGGGTGAAGGTGCTGTTTTCCTCGCTGACCGGCGATGTGATGCTGGATGCGCTGGTTGGCGCCGTGTTCGCTATTGTGAGTTATTCCAGTCTGGCGGCGGTACTGCTGACCGCCACGCTGACCGCCAGCAATGTTATCTCGCTGGATGTGGCGTTGTGTCTGGTCATCGGTGCCAATCTGGGCAGCGGCATTGTGGCGCTGGCGAATGCCAGTGCACAAGGGGCGTTGGCGCGGCAGGTGGCGCTGGGGAGTATGTTCTTCAAACTGCTTGGCTGTATGCCGGCATTGCCGGCCATCGGCTATCTGGCGGATGGGATGGAGATGATGGCGTTGCCGGATGAGGAGCGGGTGATTTACTTCCACCTGTTTTACAACCTGGTGCGCTGTCTGTTGCTGTTGCCGTTTGCCGAACGTATGGCGGAACTGTGCAACAATCTGATTCGGGTTGAACCAGATCTTGATCCGCGATTGCGTCCCCGTCATCTGGATGCCAGCGCGCTGGATACGCCAACGCTGGCGCTGGCTAATGCCGCACGGGAAACGTTGCGCATTGGCGATGTGATAGAACAGATGCTGAAAATGTTTCAGGATATGCTGCAAGGCAATCGTCAGCAGGTACGCGAAATACGTAAACTCGATGACGATGTGGACGTGCTCTACAACGCTATCAAGCTTTATCTGGCGCAGATTGAAAAAGCTGGTTTGCACGAGCGTGATTCACGGCGCTGGGCGGAAGTGATCGAAATGGCGCTTAATCTGGAGCAGGCTGGCGATATCATCGAACGGGTGGTCTGCGATCTTGATGCTCATGCGCCGGATGGTTTGCGCGGTTTTTCAAACGCCGGACGCGATGAGCTTAATACTCTGTACGAACAACTGCTGAACAACCTGCGTTTGGGGATGTCGGTGTTTCTGTCGTCGGATATGACCAGCGCCAGACGGCTGCGCCGTGCCAAGCACCGTTTCCGTATTCTGAACCGGCGTTATTCGCTCGCGCATGTTGACCGGCTGCATCAGCAAAATGTGCAAAGTCTGGAAACCAGTTCGCTGCATCTTGGGCTGTTGGGCGATATGAACCGGCTGAATTCATTGTTCTGCGCGGTAGCGTATAACGTGCTGATGATAACGGAGGACGAGGATGACGGGCGGGAGGAATCCGCCGCTTCTGCGTAGTGTATGTAGCCTGCATAGTGTAGCCGTGGGGCTAAAACCACCAATGTAAAAATCCGAAACCCGCAGGGAGTTTCGGATGTTCCTGCCGCTAATACCGTGTGTCTATCATTCAAACAGATTGTGGTGCAGCGTCTGCACTACCTGCTCGGCATCGCTGGACGGTACCAGGAAGCACAGGTTATGGCTGCTGGCGCCGTAACAGATAAGGCGGATATTAAACGGTTCCAGCACGCCGAACACTTCTTTGCCGACGCCACGAGCCTGCGACAGTTGGTTGCCGATCAGCGCTACCAGCGACATATTCTCTTCCACTTCCACCCGGCACAGTGAAGACAGTTCGGTTAGCAGCGCGCTGGACAGCAGGCTGTCGCCTGTTGATGTCGAGCCTGTAGTATCCAGCGTCAACGCCACGCTGACCTCAGACGTGGTGATCAAATCCACCGAGATATTGTGACGGGCCAGAATACTGAACACTTCTGCCAGAAAACCGCGTGCGTGCAACATATTCAGGCTGTGCAGGGTCAGCAGTGTCTGCTTGCGGCGTAACGCCAGCGCGCGGAACAGCGGCGGGTTCGCGGTGTTGTTGCATACCAATGTGCCGCCGGCGGCAGGGTCTTTGCTGGAGCCGACAAACACTGGGATATCGCTGCGTACAGCTGGCAGCAGCGTCGCCGGATGCAGAACTTTAGCACCGAAGGTGGCCATTTCAGCCGCTTCTTCAAACGTAATCTGGTCGATACGATGTGCGGACGGCACCACGCGTGGGTCGGTGGTGTAGATGCCGGGAACGTCGGTCCAGATGTCGATGCGACTGGCGTTCAGCGCTTCGCCCAGCAGTGCGGCGGTATAATCGCTGCCGCCGCGGCCCAGTGTGGTGGTGCGGCCTTTGGCTTCGCTGCCGATGAAGCCTTGAGTGATGACCAGCCCCTGCGCCAGACGCGGCGTCAACTGGCTGCGGGTTAGTTCACCCAGCAGGTCGCAGTCTGGTTCGGCGCGGCCAAAACGGTCATTGGTACGCATGATCTTACGCACGTCGAACCACTCCGCTGCAACGTTGCGCTCGCGCAGGATTTCCACAAACAGCAGGGTGGACATCAGTTCGCCGTGGCTGACCAGTTCGTCGGTCAGCGCGTTAGACGTTGCCAGCGACGCGGCTTCCGACAGACGAGCCACATTGTTCAGCATACGGTCGATTTCCTCGCGGATCACGGCTGGCTGGTTAAGACGGTTGAGAATGGCGTATTGAATCTGGCTCAGTTTTTCCAGTTGTGCGGTGCGTTCATCCGGCGGCAAGCCTTCTGCCAGCGCCACCAGCAGGTTGGTTACGCCAGCAGAAGCGGACAAGACCACCACGCGTACCTGCGAGTCAGACAGCACGATGTCGGCGCTGCGATTCATGGCGTCGAAATCCGCGACGCTGGTGCCGCCGAATTTGGCGATAATCAGTGAGTTATTCGTATTAACAGACATTCAAAAAAACCTCGTGTCAGGGGCGTCATTGTCGTTATCGACAACAGCATTTCATCGTTAAGCCTTGGCACAAGGGAAGAGCGGTAAACAGGGGGCAGGCGTAGAAGTAGGAACTGGCTACGGCACACCCAGAAGCGCTCCACCTTGCTGATCGTTCCGCTTTGCGGAGCGATGCGGGTGACAACCCAGGGGATTCAGCCCCTGCAGTCGACAACGTAAACACCGTAGGTTACGTCTGTCTCGGCACCGCTCCCCCTCCGGTATCATCATCGGATACGGTTCCTCCGATACCTTGCCTGGGCGGCGCTCCTCTTCTGGCTTGCGCAACGTGTGCGCAAGTAGGCTTTTACAAATAGCGGGTAACGCGGCGGCTGTCAATCAACATTGGACCGGAGCGGAGCATTTCGCAAGAAAAGGGCTTCCCCGCACGGCGTTAAGGGATACAATCGGGAAAAAACGGGTGGGATTTGCCGCCTGTAGACCGACTTATTCTTAAACCGACTTGTTCTCAAACCGATTTGTTCTCAAACCAAAGAGTAGTGTGATGAAAAATATCAACCCGACGCAGACTGCCGCCTGGCAGGCATTGCAGCAGCATTTTGCCGCGATGAAAGAGGTTAAGATCAGCGACTTGTTCGCGCAGGAGCCTGATCGGTTCTCGCATTTTTCCGCTACGTTCGGCGATTTGATGCTGGTGGATTACTCCAAAAACCGCATCACCGCCGAGACACTGGAAAAACTGCAGGCACTGGCGCGTGAAACCGATCTGTCCGCTGCCATTAAGTCGATGTTTTCCGGCGAGAAAATCAACCGTACTGAAGATCGCGCTGTGCTGCATGTCGCGTTGCGCAACCGCAGCAATACGCCGATTATGGTTGACGGCAAAGATGTAATGCCGGACGTAAATGCAGTGCTGCAAAAGATGAAGCAGTTCAGCGAACGTGTGATTGGCGGTGAGTGGAAAGGTTATACCGGCAAGGCGATTACCGACGTGGTGAACATCGGCATCGGCGGGTCTGACCTGGGACCGTACATGGTGACCGAGGCGCTGCGTCCGTACAAGAATCACCTGACCATGCACTTTGTTTCCAACGTCGATGGCACCCACATCGCTGAAACCCTTAAGCGCGTTAACCCGGAAACGACGCTGTTTCTGGTCGCGTCCAAGACCTTCACCACGCAGGAAACCATGACCAACGCTCACAGCGCGCGTGACTGGTTCCTGAAAGCAGCCGGTGATGAAAAACATGTCGCCAAACACTTTGCCGCGCTGTCTACCAATGCCAAAGCCGTCGGCGAATTTGGCATCGACACCGACAACATGTTTGAATTCTGGGACTGGGTCGGTGGCCGTTACTCACTGTGGTCAGCTATCGGCCTGTCGATTGTGCTGTCTGTCGGTTTCAATAATTTCGAGCAATTGCTGAGTGGTGCGCACGCCATGGACCAGCATTTCGCTACCACCCCGGCTGAGAAAAACCTGCCGGTATTGTTGGCGTTGATCGGCATCTGGTACAACAATTTTTTTGGCGCGGAAACTGAAGCGATTCTGCCGTACGATCAGTACATGCACCGTTTTGCTGCTTATTTCCAGCAGGGCAACATGGAATCCAACGGTAAGTACGTTGATCGCAACGGCAAGGCGGTGGATTACCAGACCGGCCCGATCATCTGGGGCGAGCCGGGCACTAACGGCCAACATGCGTTCTATCAGTTGATCCATCAGGGGACCAAGCTGGTGCCGTGCGACTTTATCGCGCCGGCGATGACCCATAACCCGCTGAGCGACCACCATAGCAAGCTGCTGTCGAACTTCTTCGCGCAGACTGAGGCGCTGGCGTTTGGTAAATCCCGCGAGGTGGTGGAAGCCGAGTTTGCAGCGGCAGGCAAGTCTGCCAACGATGTTGAGCACGTGGCACCGTTTAAAGTATTTGAAGGCAACCGCCCGACCAACTCCATCCTGCTGCAGGAAATCACGCCGTACAGCCTGGGGGCGCTGATCGCGCTTTACGAGCACAAGATTTTCACGCAGGGCGCTATCCTGAATATCTTCACCTTCGATCAGTGGGGTGTTGAATTGGGCAAACAGCTGGCTAATCGTATCCTGCCGGAATTGCAGAATGACAGTATCGTCAGTAGCCACGACAGCTCTACCAATGGGCTTATCAACCGCTTCAAACAGTGGCGTGCGTAATGACGGCGTTGTCGTAATACCTGTCTGTCATACCAACAGGCCCCGATTCCGGGGCCTGTTGGTTTGTGGGTGGCGTGATCGCCGTCATGGCGACAGAAATAGTTGTTGCGTGAACAATCACTGCCATCCTGATGGTGGTAACATGAGACCGTTTCAGCATAAGTTTTCGGTTGTCGGGTCGGGTTAGCCCGGCTTCGGCCAGTGTATCGATTATCACGGAGAGAAGAATGCGGATTCGTATACTGATGGGATTGGCTGCCATCACTTTACTGGCAGGATGCAGCACCAATAACGAACTCAGTGCTGCTGGTCAGGCGGTACGTTTTACCGACAGTAAACCCGCGGCGCAGTGCCAGCTGTTGGGTAGCGTTACCGGCACGCAATCTAACTGGTTGTCGGGCAGTGGCAATGAAGGCAGCTCAATGCGCGGCGCGGCGAACGATCTGCGTAACAAGGCGGCGGCGATGGGCGGCAACGTGATTTATGGCGTGAGCACGCCGAGCCAGACGTTCCTGTCCAGCTTCGCGCCGCTGGACAGCAAGATGCAGGGACAGGTTTATAAGTGCCCCTGATAGTGCAGGCCGTCAGCGTCATGGGGGAATGCCAGTGACGCTGACGGTGTTTCAGCCCTGATTTTCCTGGCGCATACCAATATCCAGCAGTGTTTTGCTGGCCTCGCCGCCGATTTCTCTCGTCAGACTTGGCACCAGATACCCTGATACCCGTGCCATCAACGCTTTGATCAACGCGCGCGCTTCGTCATCCGGCACTAAAAAATGCGCAGCACCCTGTACCTTATCCAGTACATGCAGGTAGTAGGGCAGAATGCCGGCATCGAATAAGGCGTTACTCAGTGCAGCCAGCGTATCGGCATTATCGTTGATGCCACGCAACAACACGCTTTGGTTAAGCAGCGTCACTCCTGCCCGATGCAGACGCGCCATGCTCTCGGTGAGTTCTGCGTTGATTTCATTGGCGTGATTGATGTGGGTGACCAGCACGACACGCAGCGATGAGCGTGCCAGCCGTTGGCAGAGTTCAGCGGTGATACGTGCGGGAATCACCACCGGCAGGCGGGTATGGATGCGTAACCGCTTCAGGTGGGGAATGTGCTCCAGTTCGGTCAACAGCCAGTCCAGTTCGTGATCTTTGGCCATCAGCGGGTCGCCGCCGGAAAAGATGATTTCATCCAACTGCGGGTGCTGGCGGATATAATCCAGCGCCTGACGCCAGTTAGCTTTGTTGCCTTGATTGTCCTGATAGGGAAAATGGCGGCGGAAACAGTAACGGCAGTTAACCGCACACCCGCCTTTTACCAGCAACAGAGCGCGATTGTGGTATTTGTGCAGTAACCCTGGCACGACGCTGTGTTGTTCATCCAACGGGTCGTGGCTAAAGCCGGGGGTGACAATAAACTCGTCCTGGGCGGTCAGCACCTGCAACAACAGCGGGTCCTGGGCATTGCTGGGCTGCATCCGGGCGGCGAAAGCGCGCGGCACTCGCAACGGAAACAACTTGCGGGCATCGCGTCCGGCAGCCAGTTGCGGGTGGCTATCTAATGCCAAAAGTCGCAGCAATTCATCAGGATCGGTAATAACATCGGTGAGTTGCTGCAACCAATCTTCTCTGGAAGGTATATTTAGGGTTACAATGTGTGCCATTTTTTTGGCTAAGTACCAGTATTAATAATAGAGGGCCATCATGGCGACTTATTCTAGCAACGATTTCCGTTCCGGTCTTAAAATCATGTTCGAGGGCGAGCCGTATGCTATCGAATCCAGTGAATTTGTGAAACCGGGTAAAGGCCAGGCGTTTGCCCGTGTCAAAATGCGTCGTCTGTTGACGGGTTCCCGCGTTGAGAAAACCTTCAAATCTACCGATTCGGCAGAAGGTGCTGACGTGATGGATACCAACATGAACTACCTGTATAACGACGGTGAGTTCTTCCATTTCATGCACCCTGAAACTTTCGAACAGCATCAGGTTGAAGCGAAAACCGTGGGTGATGCGGCTAAGTGGCTGCAGGACAATGCCGAGTGTATCGTTACCCTGTGGGATGGTCGTCCGATTGCTGTTCAGCCGCCGAACTTTATCGAAGCTGAAATCACCGATACCGATCCGGGCCTGAAAGGGGATACCGCAGGTACTGGTGGTAAGCCTGCCACGCTGTCTACAGGCGCTGTGGTGAAAGTGCCGTTGTTCGTACAGATTGGTGAAGTGATCAAGGTTGACACGCGTTCCGGCGAATATGTCTCCCGCGTGAAATAATCTTCTCAGCGCGTAGACTGTCCTGTGGGCAGTTTACGCGTTGCAATTCCATTGATATCCCGTCTGAAAAATTCTCTCACACAACCTGAACGTTCCCTGATGGTATTTTATCCTGACTGACGTAATAATGCCGCGTCTTGGTTAAGGAGAGAATTATGTCCCCACTTATCATCACAGTATTCATGCTGACACTCAGTAATGTATTCATGACCTTTGCCTGGTACGGGCACCTTCGCTATTTCAGTGGCCGTACCTGGATGGTGGCGGCGCTGGTCAGTTGGGGGATTGCGCTATTTGAATACCTGTTGCAAGTACCTGCTAACCGTATCGGTTATCAGGTAGCCTCAGCCGGGCAACTGAAAATTTTGCAGGAAGTGATCAGCCTGTCGGTATTTATTCCTTTCTCGATAATTATTCTCAAAGAACCCTTCCGGACTGACTATATTTGGGCCGGTTTGTGTCTGCTGGGTGCGGTATTCTTTATGTTCCGCGACAAAATTATGGGCTGATTACCGGTAACGTTATCTATTAAAAATAGCCGGTATAACTACCGGCTGAAAATACGTTGACGAACGAACGTCTCATTGCGGGAAATAAGTATATTAAAACGGTGTTTTATTGATTTCCCGCAATGTGTTGAACCAATCCGATTATTTCCCTGCACCCACGTTCGTATTAATCCAGATTAATTTTTCGGTTTGAAAACCGTTGCGTTGAGCGGTTGCCAGCAATGCCTGTTTGACGAGCGGAGGGAGTTCGGGGGTGCGGGACAATATCCACAGATAATCGCGGTTTGGCCCGCATACCAACGCGTAACGATAGTCGCTGTCCAGCGCAATCACGTTGTAGCCGCCATAAAATGGCCCAAAGAATGACACTTTCAACGCAGCGCGCTGCGGCGAGCCGGTGAAATAAGCTTTGCCGATACTTTCGCGCCAGGCCCGTTTAACCGGGTCGAAGCCACGGTTGGCCACGGTAATCCCGCCGTCCTCTCGCGGGCTGTAGGTGGCGGTGACCTGTTCCAGACCACGCTCGAAGCGGTTGTCCAGTCTGGCAATTTCATACCAGGTTCCCATATAGCGGGAAGGCTCGAAGTTATCCACGACCTGAACGCCTTGCGGCGGCGTGGTGCTACACGCGGTCGTAAACAGTGCGATAAACGACGTCAGCAATACACGCCAGTGCTTCATGTTCAGCTTCCTTTTCCTGTTGGTTCACTGGTTTAACAGTAGGAAACGGAATGCAATGATGCAATAAAAAAACGGCCCGCGCACTGCGCGGGCCGTGAAGCATGTTGAGGTGGCGCTTATTACAGCGTAGCCACACCAATGATAGTAACGACCGAGAGGATCGCCGCCAGGCCGTAGAACACCCATTTACCAGCCGGTACATGGATCTTCAGGTCATGCATGGCGTGATGGATACGGTGCAGACCGCACCACAGCGGCAGTACGATCATCAGCAACAGGAACGCACGGCCAATCAGGCTGTGGCTGAACGCAGCGATACGATCATAGGTCAGCGCCTGAGGGAACACGCCCAGCGGCAACAAAATCCCGATAAGCAGGATGATAACCGGCGCGAACATCGCGCTCCACATGCCGCCTGCGCCGAACAGGCCCCAGAACGGTGGTTCGTCGGAACGTTTGGGTTGTTGATTACTCACGAGATTCCTCCTGTTCAGAACAGCAAGGCGATGGCCAGCACCGCCAGCGTGATGACCACAGTGGCCGCCCACAGTCCTTTAACGACCGGCTCTGGCCCCATTTTTTCATCGTTTACGATGATGATGGAGGCCTTCGGTGCCAGTTCAAACCAGGTCTTGGTGTGCAACACCGCCGCCAGCAAGGCGATAATGTTGAGCAGCAATACCAGCGGGTTTTGCAGGAAGCCGATAAACTGGCTCCAGCCTTCCGGGCCGGCTTTGAGCGAAAACACGCCATGCAGCAGGACGATGCTGAACCAGACCGCAGGCACCGCAGTGCCTTCGCGCAGCATATAGAAACGGTAGAAACCGAGCTTCTGCCACCAGGTGGGCGTCATGCCACGGACATACGCTTTACGTTTGGTGATCATTTGTTGCCTCCCTTATTGTGGTCTCAGCATGGCGATCATGAAGTCTTTGGCGCTTTCCACCTTGCTCTGCTGGATAGCCGCCGCCGGATCGACGTGCTTCGGACACACTTCGGAGCAGTAACCCACGAAGGTACAAGACCAGACGCCGTTGTCGCTGTTCAGTTGCGGCATACGCTCTTTCTTACCGTGGTCGCGGTCGTCCAGGTTGTAACGGTGTGCCAGCGTGATTGCGGCAGGACCGATGAACTCCGGATTCAGGCCGAATTGCGGGCAGGCGGCGTAGCACAGCCCACAGTTGATGCAGCCGGAGAACTGATGGTATTTCGCCATCTGCGCCGGTGTCTGCTTGTTCGGGCCTTGGTCCGGCGTACGGTTGTTGCCGATGATATAGGGCTTGATGGCTTCCAGACTTTCGATGAAGTGGGTCATGTCCACCACCAGGTCGCGTTCAATCGGGAAGTTGCCCAGCGCTTCAACCTTTATGCCGCTGCTGGCATAGTCACGCAGGAAGGTTTTACAGGCCAGTTTCGGCACGTTGTTGACCATCATGCCGCAGGAACCGCAAATCGCCATACGGCAGGACCAGCGGTAAGACAGGTCCGGCGCCAGGTTGTCCTTAATGTAGCCGAGCGCATCCAGCAGCGAGGTTTCGCGGGTATACGGCACGTCGTAGGTTTCGAAATGCGGTGCGTTATCCTGCTCCGGGTTATAGCGCATGACTTCCATTTTCAGGGTTTGCATATCAGCCATTCGCTTGCTCCTTCTTGTTTTTCTCCTGAGCTTCCGCTTCGGCGCCGTAAACGCGTTTTGCCGGCGGCAGCTTAGTGATCTTCACATCGCTGTATTCCAGGCGTGGGGCGCCTTCCGGGTTATAGAACGCCAGCGTGTGCTTCAGGAAATTGACGTCATCACGCTCGGTGCAGCCTTCATCGAGACGCTGGTGCGCGCCGCGTGATTCTTTGCGGTTGATGGCGGAATGCGCCATACACTCGGCGACATCCAGGCTGTGACCCAGTTCGATGGTGTAGAGCAGATCGGTGTTGAACACGCTGGAATGGTCAGTGATTTTCACGCGTTTGAAGCGTTCTTTCAGCTCGGCCAGTTTATCGACGGTTTTCTGCATCAGGTCGGTGGTACGATAAATACCGCAGCCTTCTTCCATCGACAGCCCCATTTCGTCGCGGATTTTGGCCCAGCTTTCGGTACCTTCCTGCTTCATCAACGTGTGCAGACGTTGTTCCACATCTTTAGCCTGTGCATCCAGCGCGCTGGTATTGGCCGGTGCGGCGGACTGCGAGCGTTCCACGGCTTTTTCACCGGCGAGGCGGCCAAACACTACCAGTTCCGCCAGCGAGTTGGAGCCGAGGCGGTTGGCGCCGTGCAGACCGACGGATGAGCATTCGCCGACGGCGAACAGGCCCTGAATACGGGTTTCGCACTGCTGGTCGGTTTCGATGCCGCCCATGGTGTAGTGCGCGGTGGGGCGAATCGGAATCGGTTCTTTCACCGGGTCAACGCCGACGTAGGCTTTTGCCAGTTCGCAAATAAACGGCAGACGCTCTTTCAGTTTCTTCTCACCCAGATGACGCAGGTCGAGGTAGACCACATCGCCCAGCGGGGTCGGCACAGTGCGTCCGGCGCGCCATTCGTGCCAGAAGGCTTGCGAAACTTTGTCACGCGGACCCAGTTCCATGTATTTGTTTTTCGGCTCGCCCAGCGGCGTTTCCGGCCCAAGGCCGTAGTCTTGCAGATAGCGGTAGCCGTCTTTGTTGACCATGATACCGCCTTCGCCACGGCAGCCTTCGGTCATCAGAATACCGGAACCCGGCAGGCCGGTAGGGTGGTACTGTACGAATTCCATATCACGCAGCGGTACGCCGTGACGGAAGGCCATGCCCATGCCGTCGCCGGTAACGATGCCGCCGTTGGTGTTGTAGCGATAGACGCGACCGGCACCGCCTGTTGCCATCACGATGGCGTTGGCGCGGATCTGAATTAACGACCCTTCCATCATGTTGATGGCAACGACCCCACGGGCATGTCCGTCATCCACCAGGATGTCCAGCACGAAATGCTCGTCGAAACGCTGAATCTGCGGGTATTTCAGAGAGGTCTGGAACAGGGTGTGCAGCATGTGGAAGCCGGTTTTATCCGCAGCAAACCAGGTGCGTTCGATCTTCATTCCACCGAAACGGCGTACGTTGACCGAGCCATCCGGCTTACGGCTCCACGGGCAACCCCACTGCTCAAGCTGGGTCATTTCGCGCGGACAATTCTGCACGAAGTGATCCACCACGTCCTGTTCACATAACCAGTCGCCCCCGGCCACGGTGTCGTGGAAGTGGAAGTCGAAGCTATCGTGATCTTGTGTGACTGCCGCTGATCCCCCTTCTGCGGCCACGGTGTGGCTACGCATCGGGTAGACTTTGGAAATTAGCGCAATCTTGAGTTGGGGATTCGCTTGCGCCGCAGCAATCGCGGCCCGTAAACCTGCTCCCCCGGCCCCGATAATGGCCAAATCGGCATTAAAGGTTTGCACTACATGCCTCCAGTTACTTAAGTTAAATAAATTAAATTAAGAAAATAATATGAAATACAACGTCGTCACTTATTTTCCGTTTTAATTTCCAGGACAGTAATCGAGTGAAAAAATATCCGGCCAACCTACTTATTAAAGAGAGATTCAATCACCCTTTTTTTGTATGGGAATGATTATAGCGATTTGCAGATGCATGAAATTTGATGTGATCCAGTATTTTGCTGTTTTTTAAAATCTGCACGGACATATTCCGGAAAACGTGACGGAATATATGATTTATTCATAAATAGTACTTTTATTTCTTTAATAATCTCGACAAACCAAATAGATGAAAATCTTCAGCTGGATAAATTTGTCTGGCTGGGATGATGCGGGTAGACTGCACCTCCAGTTTGAGTGTGGAGTGGAAATCATGAGCGAAACAGCCAGTTGGCAGCCGAGTGCCCCCGTCGCCAATCTGTTAAAGCGGGCGTCGATAATGAAAGAAATCCGACGTTTCTTTGCAGACCGCGGTGTGCTGGAAGTGGAAACGCCAGCCATGAGCCAGGCGACGGTGACGGATGTGCATCTGTCTGCGTTTCAGACCCACTTTGTCGGTCCCGGTGCCGCCGATGGTATGGCGCTGTATCTGATGACCAGCCCGGAATACCACATGAAACGCCTGCTGGCTGCGGGTAGCGGGCCGATTTATCAACTGTGCCGCAGTTTTCGCAACGAAGAGTCTGGCCGTTATCATAACCCTGAGTTCACCATGCTGGAGTGGTATCGCCCGCACTACGATATGTACCGGCTGATGAACGAAATGGATGACCTGTTGCAACAGGTACTAGAGTGCGACGGCGCCGAAATGCTGTCTTATCAGCAGGCGTTCCAGCGTCATCTGGAAGTGGACCCGCTATCGGCGGATAAAGCGCAACTGCGTGAAGTCGCGGAGAAAATCGGCGTCGGTGATGTGGCAAATCGGGAAGAGGACCGCGACACGCTGTTGCAGTTGTTATTCGCATTTGGCGTGGAGCCGCAGATTGGCCGCGACAAACCGGCGTTTGTCTACCATTTCCCGGCCACACAGGCTTCACTGGCGGAAATCAGCACCGAGGATCACCGGGTGGCGGAGCGGTTTGAGGTATATTACAAAGGCATCGAACTGGCTAACGGTTTTTGCGAACTGACGGACAGCAAAGAGCAGCGTCAACGCTTCGAGCAGGATAACCGCAAGCGCGCCGCGCGTGGTTTGCCGGTACAACCGATTGATGAGAACTTGCTGGCGGCGCTGGCCGCGGGTATACCGCCGTGTTCCGGCGTGGCGGTAGGCGTAGATCGTCTGGTGATGCTGGCGCTGAACGCCGAGTCTATCGGCGAAGTGATAGCGTTTACGGTTGATCGCGCCTGAGGCTGCTTTTCCTATTATTCATTCGTCTGGCTAAAAACCACGGAAGCCATCGCTTACCGTGGTTTTCTTTTTCAGCGAAATGACAACGGTATTCAGCGAAATCACAACTGCGGCGTAATATCACTTAAGCGTAATTACAACCCGCCTGCGGTTCGCGTTGTGGTCGCGGCGTTGCGCCCGGCAATTTGTACTGAGTCCATCCGCACCTGGAACGGTGGGAATGGCATCACCAGATTGTGTTCGCGGTAGCTTTCCAGAATCAACTGATGCAGTTCATGGCGTAGCGGCATCCGGTGACCCATTTCTGCGGCGAAAATACGCAGTTCGAAAATCTGGATACCCTGATGCAGGTCCACCAGAAACACTTCCGGTGGGGGATTATCCAGCACCAGCGAACAGTGTTTCACCGCATCTCGCAGTAGTGTGGTGACCTCCTGCGTACTGGCATCGGCAGGGGCGGGGATGGTCAGCACCACGCGGGTGACCGAGTCAGACAGCGACCAGTTGATGAACTGTTCGGTGATAAAAGCTTTGTTGGGTACGATGATCTCTTTGCGATCCCAGTCGGAAATGGTGGTGGCGCGGGTGTTGATGCGCATCACACTGCCGGTCAGATCGCGGATAGTCACGGTATCGCCGATGCGAATCGGTTTTTCGAACAAGATGATCAGGCCAGAGATGAAGTTGGCGAAGATCTCCTGTAAGCCGAACCCCAGCCCTACGCCGAGTGCCGCCACCAGCCACTGCAATTTTGACCATTCGATACCGATCAGCGAGAATCCCATCAACCCACCCACCAGCATCATCAGGTACTTGCTGATGGTGATAATGGCGTAGCCGGTGCCGGGCGACAGTTCGATATGCTGCAATACTGCCAGCTCCAGTAGCGCGGGCAGGTTGCGCACCAGTTGCGCTGTGATAACAAACACCAGCAGCGCAATCAGCACCGAGCCAAGGGTAATCGGCTGTACGCTCTCCACCCCTTTCACCGTGCTGGTGACGTCCCACAGGCTGATATTCTCCAAAAACGCAAAAGCGGAATGGATTTCCGACCACAGGGCGATGACCGATACCAGTGCTATCAGCGTCAGGATTGATCGCACCAGCTTCAGCGAACGGGCGCTGATGGCGTCCAGGTCCACCACCGGTTCTTCTACCACGTCTGCACTGGCTTCGTGTGACGAGGGTGGGACCTCTTCCTCACCTCTGGCGCGTTGCGCCAGTATGTCCGCCCGGCGCTGTCTGGCGCGATCAAAGGCGATGCGGCGGCGTTGAATCAGCATCCAGCGGCGGATGATGTGATAAATCACCAGCAGGAAAAACCAGATGGCGACCGAGGTTTCCAGCCGCGCCAGCAACGCCTGCGAGGTGGTGAGATAGCCCAGGCAGGACGCTAGTGCAGCAATCAGCGGAATGCAGATCATCAGGTTCCACATTGCGCGGTTCACCGGGTTTTCGCCGGCGCCTTCCTTATCCAGATACAGCGGAATACCGGCGCGTTTCAGGCTGGTGGTCACCAGACTCAGCGCCATACACAGCAGGATAAAACACAACCGCCCCAGCGTACTGGAAAACTCCCGGTCATTAAGGTTATCGAAGGTGATGAGCGCCATGACCAGCGGCACGATAAAACCGATGGAGAGACGGTAGTAGCGCATGGCGCGCGCCACCTGCTTCGGCGACCAGCCGAAATGCACGATGAACAGCCCCTGACGGTGAGAAAACGCAGCGCCGATCATCATGACCCACATCAGCGGTACGGTGGCGGTCACGCTATCGCCGATGGCGACGGCGACCGGGTAAGGCCAGGCGTTTTGCAGACCGTAGCCGAGCGCGGCCCACAGCACCGGCAGCGGCATCGCCACCATCACCGACCAGAATACCGTGCGCAGCGTCAGCATGAAGTAGTCGAGGGTGACCTTGCCGACCCGGCTGCTGGCGCGTTCCAGAAAGGCATGGTAATGGCGGCGCGAGCTGATACTCAGCCCGACCAGCAGCAACGCGCCCAGTAGCGGCAACAGCGTGCTCTGGCTGGTGACCATCATCAGCATGGCGCTGCTGAGTTGGGTGAGGGTATCCAGCGACAACAGGCGTGACAGGTCGCGCAGCAGGTGGAGCGGGTAGGCGAAACCAACCGGGTCAACATCCGCCACCCAAAACAGATAGCGATGCGCCGCGTCGCGGATCTCAATCAACGCGTCTTCCAACTGGTTGCTGGCGACTTTCAGCTTGGTCAGTTCCAGAATTTGCGTGTCGCAACCGGAAATCAGCGATGTGAGCAGATCGCGCTGGGTACGTTGCTGATCGTTGACGATCTTTTGTTGAGCGGCGGTCAACGGGGCGCCGTTGTCCTGTCGGGCCGGTTCGCTGGTCGCCGGCAGCTTGTTGAGCTGATCTTCATAATGTAAACGCTGGGCGCGCAGTTGCGCCATGTCGCCGTCCAGTTGCTGGGGTTTGGGCATTTCCGGCAACCTTGCTACCTGCGCGCGCAGCGTCTCCCCCAGCGCCGGCGATGAGCCGAGCCATTGCGCCTGTTCGCGTAGCGTGCTCAGCGCCTGGCGCACCTGTAGCGTTTGGGTGGCGGTCTGGCGCTGGCGGGACGCTATCTGATCCATGCGCTGCGCCTGCTGGTTAAGCGCCAGTGAAAGTTCACGGTTGGTTTGCAGCAGACTGGCGACCACGGCAGGTAACTGACCTTCCTGTTCCGCCAGTTGCTCGGTTCGTTCCATCGCTTGTTCCGCCTCGCGCTGGCGCAACGTGTTCAGCGTGCTGCGCAACAGCTGGAGTTGGTTGTCCAGCCGGTCACGCCGCTTTTTGTAGACATCTGCCTGCAGGCGCGAGAGTTCCTGACGGTTGCTGGCGGAAAGCTGTGCCAGCTCCAGCTCTTCCAGTCGGCTTTTACGCAACGCCGCTTCGGCCTGTAGCGCGGCCAATTGCGCCTGACCTAATGGCGTGGCGGGATTACCCAGCGCCTGTACGCGCCGTTCGACGTCGCTCAGCGCGCGGTTGGCTTCGGTTTGCTGCTGCGGTATCTGGGCTAGCGAATCACTGATTTCTCGCTGATGGTCCTGTTCCTGTTGTAACTGGCGGCTTTGTTCCAGCAACTGGCTGCTGAGCTGGACGATCTGCTGTTCCAAATCGTTGACCGATGTGGTTTTGGGCGGCGCTGCCGGTTTGGCATCTTCCGCATCCAACTGCTGGCGCAAGTCGCGGGTGAGCTTGGGAAAGTCGTCAATCGCACGCTGGTACTGGTCGGCTCGCTGGCGGGTTTCCCGGCGTTCGTCCAGCAGTCGCAACGCCGATTGCAGCTCTTTGACGATATCGGCTTGCACCGGGGAGTTTTTGTTGATTTCCGCCTGCTGCAGATCCTGTTTCAGTTGCGTTTCATCAGGCAACTGGGCAGCCAGCGATGTGGTTGATAACAGGCATCCCATCAGGAAAATCAGAATCAAACGCACGGCTGGCCTCCTCAGGTATAGTGATGGGGTCAGGGGGTGGTGTTGCTGTCGCTGTCGTTGGCGGCGCTCATGCGTGCCCGAACATCCTCATCCAGTGCTTCGGCCATGGCTTCACCCATGCGCGTGACGCTCCGGCTAGCCAGTCCAGACATTAACTGTACACGGTCTTTAGCGAACAGGTTAATGACCGTGGAGCCGAGTTTGAAACGGCCCATTTCGTCGCCTTTTTCCAGAATGACGGCGTCTTCGCCTTCCAGCGGATAGGCCCAGCGTTTGATGATGCCTTCGCGCGGCGGCGTGATAACGCCAGCCCACACGGTTTCGATACTGCCGACGATGGTCGCGCCCACCAGAATCTGCGCCATTGGCCCGAATGGCGTATCGAACAGGCAGATGACGCGTTCGTTGCGGGCAAACAGGTTCGGCACGTTGGCGGCGGTCAGCGGGTTAACGGAAAACAGGTCGCCCGGCACGTAAATCATGTCGCGCAAAATGCCGTCACACGGCATATGCACACGGTGGTAATCGCGCGGCGAAAGATAAGTCGTGACGAACACGCCGTCGCGGAACAGGTCGGCGAGAATGACATTGCCGGCCAGCAGTGCTTCCAGCGAATAGTTGTGCTGTTTGGCTTGCAAGATCTGAAGATCGTCGATGGTGCCGAGCTGAGAGATAGCGCCGTCGGCGGGGAACACCAGCCGATTTGCCAGCGGATCAACCGGGCGAATACCCGGTTTCAGCGGGCGAACAAAAAAGTCGTTGAACGTACGGTAGGATGCGGCGTTGGGTTGCTGCGCTTCCTGCATATTGACCTTGTAGATGCGCGCAAACAGTTCAATCACCAGCCTGGTAAGCAGGCCCGCCTGACGGTTAGCCCCCCAACCAGCCAATTGCGTCAGCCAGACCTTCGGGAGCAGATGTTGTAGAGCAATCTTGATTCTGTCCAGCACAGTGAGCCTCGTCGTTTTTTTAAGGGTACGCCGTAAAAAAGGGCGCATTGTAGCGATGGATACAATAAATGTCAGTTATCTGGAGCAGAAAAGGATTTACGCGTTTTTACCTGCGCCATGCTTTCAAGAATGCGGTGGTAGTTGTCGAAACGCTCTGGCGCTATCTCCCCGCGTTCCAGCGCAGCGCGAATAGCGCAGCCAGGGTCGGTATCGTGTTTGCAGTCGCGGAATTTGCAACTGCCCAGATAGTCACGGAATTCGATAAAACCGCGCGTGACTTGCTCCGGCTCCAGATGCCACAGGCCGAACTCACGTACGCCCGGCGAGTCGATGACATCGCCACCGTGGGGGAAGTGATACAAGCGAGCGGCGGTGGTCGTGTGCTGACCCAATCCAGACGCATCGGACACGTCATTGACCAGAATTTTGGCGTCGTCAGGGTAGAGCAGGGCATTAAGCAGGCTCGATTTGCCGACGCCGGACTGCCCGGCGAAGATACTGACGCGGCCAGTCAGCGCGGCTTCCAGCTCGGCAAGCCCTTGTTGGGTATGACTTGAAACCATCAACACCCGATAACCGAGATGACGGTAGATATCCATCACCTCTTCGACAAATGCCCGGCCTTCGTTATCCAGCAGATCGGTTTTGTTCAGCACGATCAACGGTTCAACGTCCAGTGTTTCGCAAGCGACCAGATAACGGTCGATAATATTGAGCGACAACTCCGGCAAAATGGCGGAGACAATCACAATCTGGTCGATGTTGGCGGCAATAGGTTTGAGACCGTCATAGTAGTCCGGGCGGGTCAGCACCGACTGACGCGGGTGCACCGCTTCGACGATGCCGCTGATACCGGCCAGCGTTTCGTTGCCGGCACGCCAGACGACCCGGTCGCCGGTGACCAGCGAATGAATAGTGCGGCGAATATTGCAGCGGTGCAGCTCGCCGTCCGGCGCTTCCACATCCGCGTGCATACCGAACCGGCTGATGATGATGCCTTCCTGCGGTTCGCCCAGTTGGTTGTCATCCCACTCGACCTTGCTGTCGGCGTGCTTCAGGCGGCGCTGATGGTTGGCACTGACCCGACGTTGCTGACCTTTTGACAGTTTCTTTTTACTCACGCAGTCTCTCTTGGTTCGGCGCTTATCGCCGGTGGCGATGGAAGCGACTATAATACACGCTATTTTATTTTAATTAACCGCTGCCGGGCCTGTCAGCCTGCTGGCGGCGAAACCTCGATGGGAATGGCAACGATGGTAAATGAAAACAACCTGATCTGGATCGATTTGGAAATGACGGGGCTGGATCCTGAACGGGATCGGATCATTGAGATCGCAACACTGGTGACTGATGCCAACCTGAATGTACTGGCAGAAGGCCCGACGCTGGCGGTGCATCAGTCTGACAGCCAACTGGCGCTGATGGATGACTGGAACGTACGCACTCACACCGGCAGCGGGTTGGTGGATCGGGTCAAATCCAGCACGTATGACGACCGTGCCGCCGAATTGGAAACTATTGCGTTCCTGCAACAATGGGTACCGGCGGGCAAATCGCCGATTTGCGGCAACAGTATCGGGCAGGATCGCCGTTTCCTGTTCCGTTACATGCCGGAACTGGAAGCTTACTTCCACTACCGTTATCTGGACGTCAGCACGCTCAAGGAACTGGCGCGCCGCTGGAAGCCGGAGATTTTGACAGGCTTTAAGAAGCGCAATACCCATCAGGCGCTGGACGATATCCGCGAATCGGTAGCGGAACTGGCGTACTACCGCGAACACTTTATTCAGTTGTAACGGCTGCCGGGGTAATGGCTGCATGAGATGTCAGTCGTGTCGGCGTGGAAAATGCGCTAAAACTCCTGGTATTGCAGGTATTTTCAGCGCATTGTTGATTTTGTCGGCACTTGAACGACATTTTTTGTCAGGGGGGTTGCGAGAGAAAAAGTTTCTCGTATAATTCGCTCCCCGTAACGACAGCAAATTACGTTACGTCACACCCCTGCGGGAATAGCTCAGTTGGTAGAGCACGACCTTGCCAAGGTCGGGGTCGCGAGTTCGAGTCTCGTTTCCCGCTCCAAATTTCATCGTGCAGATACTCAAATTTGCATGATGCAGAAAACCACCGAAAGGTGGTTTTTTTGTGCCTGCCGTTTGGTGTTTCAGGTGTACGATATCCAGCACCGGGCGCGCCGGTGCTGGATATCGTCAATAATCGCCATCTGGAAATTAACCTGCTGGTGCCATCCTGCTGGCTGTCAATACTTACAACCCGGCCTGACTTTCACCTTTACGCTGGATTAAACCGGCACACCGTTACAAGCCCGTTTTTCCGACTGGACGTACGAATTGATCGTTGGTGATCAACAGCGCAGTGTCGGCTGCAATGCTCGCCGGACTCGCGCACATCTGGGGCTATCTTGCGATAACCATACACAGCCCCTCCCCTTAACGGCGAAGGGACCAGCCGCACCGACTTCTGGGTTAACGTTTCGACAAATCAGTTTGGCGGTGCAATCGTATAATTGGGCATCTCGTGGAAAAATTGCGCTGTAGATGTATAAAGCATCATGTTTAGGTTGTCATTTTGACCTTTTATGATGCCGTGTATGACTCCCGATGTACTCACCACTGGTCCGCCGGAATCGCCTGGGCTTGTCAGACCGCCAAAGTCGGGAGTTGCGGCACGAAGTCCCTGGACTGTCACGGGATAGCCCGCGGGAATGCGTGCATCCGTCCAATCGCACAACACGTCGGTCATGAATCCGCTCGTGCAGAAGCGGTTAGTTGAGGGCGCGGGGGCGTGGTCGGTGACAGCGATCGCAACAAGCCCACCCTCTCGCGACCGGTAGAGCGCTGATCGCGAGAGCAGTACCTTGCCTACCGCAAGCGGTTCGTATCTCGGAACGATTGTGCAATGAATTCCTGTTGATGGCGCGTCACAGTGCCGGTAGACATGCCGCACAGGTTCCACGCGAATCAATTCGAGATCTGAAACGTCCGACTTCCAGGAAACATAGCCGATATCCGCCCCATTCACGGACACCGTGCTGTTGTAGTCACCACAATGCCCTGCAGTCAGAACGAACCTGACCGCTCTCCGATATGGAGTCAAGTTGGCCCAACCGCCTGTTTGCTTGAGCACAAGACCGGCGGTGCACTGGTTGCCAAGGCTCATCGTCAGAACGGTACCGCCGACAACTGGCTGCTGGAGTCTGGCCGGATCAATGGCAAGCGCCGAGCCAGAGGCAAGGGAGGCCAGGATGCCAGCCGCGATCAAAGAGGCGCGATGCGCACTTCCCATTTGCTTTTGTGACACATCTCGACGCACGGAACAAATATTCATCATGTTTTTCCTACAAGGTGTTGGGGCAAGGTGTTGAGAGAAATTATACTTAAAGTATAGTAATTCCCTGCCGATTAGCTATTTTTTAGGCGGGAGGAGTCGCTGAAGTAATATAAAAAATTGATTATAAATAAATTTTATTGGATGGCGTGCCGTCATGGACCAACCTCCGCATTAGAGAAGGTCTGAACAAAGCAGCCTGATCTGCCACAATCGATCAACTAACCGAGCGGACGATCTCGATGCAACTGGCCTTTGGTGAAGCGACTACACTAGGCTGGATAAGTGCGAGTGAGCCTATGCCAATCCTACGACAGCGTCGCGCACCTCTTGCCCCGGCTACATTACGTCGTTGTTGATCTTCACGACAAATTCATAACCTGGTTCTACCTCTCATCGCATTCCCGTTTCTGCTGATTTACTATACTTGCCAAAATCTATGGCTAATTGGTGAAAATTCAGGGGCTTGTTCTTGATGCCTTCTGATTGGTACACACCTTCGCGGAATCAAGGCAGGTTAGTGTGAACAATTTCAATCACTCCGTTTTCCATCGGGCTCTGGGGCTGATGGCGGTTTGTGTTTTGGCTTATCATGTGCAGGCGCAGGCTGACGACCCGTTATTGAGTCATCCGGCTCATCCTACACAGATGTCGGCCTCGGCTGACAATCAGGCCAATCAGGCGCGCGGGATGCTGGTGGCGGTGGATCAGGCGACCATTTCCAGCGATCTGGCCGGGCGCATTGTGGAAATGCCGTTCAGAGAAGGGGAGTCGTTCAAAAAAGGCGACCTGCTGGCGCGTTTTGACTGTGCCATCTATCAGGCGCAGTTGGCGGCATCGCAGGCGGCGATGCGGGCGGCGGAAGCGGAGCTGAGTCAGAACCAGCAACTGGCGGAACTCAAATCGGTGGGCAGGCACGCCGTGGCTTTATCTGCTGCGCGTTTGGCGCAGGCGCAGGCGGAAAGTCAGGTCTATCAGATTCAGGTCAGCCGCTGCCGTATTCTGGCGCCGTTTGACGGTCAGGTGGTCAGGCGTCGTGCTCAGGCGTATGAAAGCGTGGCGCCGGGCGCACCGGTGTTGGATATCGTCAACAATCGCCATCTGGAAATTAACCTGCTGGTGCCATCCCGCTGGCTGCCAATACTTAAAACCGGCCTGACTTTCACCTTTACGCCGGATGAAACCGGCACACCGTTACAAGCCCGTGTATCCCGACTGGGCGCGCGAATTGATGAAAGTAGCCAGACCCTCAGCCTGACGGGAGTGATTGAAACCAAAGATGCCGCGCTGATGGCTGGGATGAGCGGCACAGCACATTTTCCGGAGAAGCCGTGAGCACTACGCCCCCCGTTTCCAGCGAACGTATCTTCGCCCGTTTTCTCGACATTGAACGTCAGGCGCGTTCGGCAGATACCGTTGAAGCGCTGGCTTACTGTATGGTTAACGACAGCCAGACGCTGTTTGGCTTTCGTCATGCCGCGTTGGTGATCAACGGCACGGTGCGAGCGGTGACCGGCGTGACCCAGCCTGCGCCTCATGCGCCCTTTGTGGCGTTTGTTGAGCGCGCTTGTCGGCAACTGCTGCAAGAGCCGCAATATGCGCAGTGTGCGGTGGTGGAGGCGACAGCGTTAGATGATCAAAGCCGTAACGACTGGCTGGCGTTGTCAGCGCCCGAAGTGCTGTGGACGCCACTGAAAGATAAGCAAGGGCGTCTGTTTGGCGGCATCTGGTATGCCCGTGAGCAACCCTGGCAGCCCGCTGAGCAGTTGCTGGCAGACCAACTGGCCCACGCATTCAGCCATGCCTGGCTGGCGCTGGAACCGCAACAACAACAGCTGTGGCGACGCACTCGCTGGCGCTGGAAGCTGGCTATACCCGCCTTGCTGGTGGTCGGGTGCCTGTTTATTCCGGTACGTCAATCGGTGTTAGCGCCGGCAGAGGTGATTCCGCTCAACGGGCGTGTGGTTGCCGCGCCGCTGGATGGGGTGATTCAGGCATTTGCCGTCCAGCCGAATCAGAGTGTGCGTAAAGGCGATGTACTGGTGCGTTTCGACGATACCACGCTAAAAGCGCAGGCCGATGTGGCTGAACGGGCATTGAACGTGGCAGAAGCGGAATTCCGTGCCAGTTCGCAGCGCGCTTTTCAGGATGCCGACTCCAAGGCCCGGCTGGATTTTCTTGCCGCACAGGTGGCGCAAAAGCGTGCCGAACGCGATTATGCCAACGCCTTGCTGAGCCGCACTGAAATTCGCGCGGAGCGGGACGGCATTGCGGTATTTGCCGACGCCGAACGCTGGACCGGTAAACCAGTCCGCACCGGCGAACGGCTGATGGATTTGGCCGACCCGGCTTCCGTCTCTCTGCGAATTGAACTGGATGTCGGCGATGCCATTCGGCTGGAGCCGGATGCACCGATCACCTTGTTTCTTGATAGCGATCCGATAACGCCGCATGGCGCGCTGCTGGATCGTATTGCTTATGAATCGGAACCAACCCCGTCGGGTAACCTGGCTTACCGGCTGGACGCACGTTTTACTGGCGAACCGCCACGTATCGGGTTGCGCGGTACGGCGAAAATTTCTGGTGAATATGTACCGCTGGCGGTGTACCTGTTCCGGCGACCGCTCGCCGTATTACGTCAGTCGGTTGGATTATGACGGGTGGGGGGATGAGTCATTTTTTGCCTGAGCTGAGGAGCGATCTGCAACTAGTGGAATCGGCTACCGGTCTTGACGGCGCACCGCAATGGGTGCTGGCCGACCCGGTCACCGGACGTTATTTTACGCTAACGCCCTCGGCAATACGTCTGTTGCGGCACTGGTCGCTGCGTCATCCGCAAGCGGTGATGGAGGCGGCTAACCGTGAGCCGGGCTTGCCGTTGCAGGGCCGTGAACTGGAGCAGTTGGTACGGTTTCTGCGTAACTACGATTTGATCGCCGCCAGCGACCCGGTGCAACGACAAGGGTATGCGATTAAGGCGGCGGCAATGCGCGTCAGCCTGTGGAAAACTTTGCTGCACCAATATCTGTTTTTCCGCATCCCGTTATGGCGCCCGGACCCGGTGCTCAGCCGCTGCTGGCCCTGGCTACAACGCTATGGTCTGCCGTTATTACGGGTGGCGTTACCGTTAGTATTGCTGTTGGGAGGCTTTTTGGTCAGCCGGGACTGGGTTCGCTATACCCACTCCTTTCCCCACCTGTTCAGCCTGCAGGGGATGGCGGCTTTTGGTATCGCACTGGTCTTTGCCAAATTCATCCATGAACTGGGGCACGCGTTTATGGCTAAGCGCGCTGGCTGCCGGGTACAGACCATGGGCGTGGCGTTTATCGTGCTATTCCCGCTGTTTTATACCGATGTCAGCGATGCCTGGAAGCTGAAGGATCACCGTGCCCGGTTGTTGATTAGCGCCGGCGGTATTCTGGCGGAGCTGATGCTGGCCTGTGTGGCACTACTGGCGTGGGTGTTGTTGCCTGACGGCCCGGTACGTACCGCCGCCTTCATGCTCTCCAGCGCCACCTGGGTAACGACGCTGGTGGTTAACCTCAATCCTCTGATGCGTTTTGACGGCTACTTTTTGTTGAGTGATTTCTGGCGCGTGGAAAACCTGCAGGAACGGGCGTATGCCTTGTGCCGCTGGCGACTGCGTGAGGTGTTGTTTGGCCATGGTCGAGCAGCACCACATACCTGGTCGCCATCGATGCAGCGCAAGCTGCTGATATGGGGTTATGCCTCGTGGATATGGCGCTTTTTCCTGTTCTTCGGCATTGCGCTGGTGGTGTATCACTTTTTTATCAAAGTGATCGGCATCGTGTTGATGCTGGTGGAAATTGGTTGGTTTATCGCGCTTCCGGTAGTTAAGGAAGCCCGTATCTGGTGGTCCATGCGTAAAACTGCTCATCCCGTTAGCCTGCTACGTTCGGGCTTGATTCTGGCAGTAGCGCTGCTGGTGCTGCTGTTTCCCTGGCGCGGCAGCATCCGTATTCCTGCGGTGCTGGAAGCAGAAAACGTCAGCGCGCTGTATGCCCCGATTCCTGCGCAGGTCAAAGCGCTGTACGTCACTGACGGCCAGCAGGTAAAAGCCGGTGAGAAACTGCTGGATCTCACCTCGTCCGATTTGGACTATCGCATCAATATTGAACGCCAGCAGATTGTCGTTTTGCAGCAAAAAAGGCAGCGGGGGGCGGGGCGTCAGGAAACCGCCAGTGAAACCCAGGTGCTTGACCGTCAACTGGCGGAATCATTGGCCCGCTATCGGGGGCTGGATGCGCAACGTCAGCGGTTGTCTCTCACCGCGCCGCAGGCAGGGCTGGTGAGAGATGTGGCACGGGATATGACCGAAGGTCGCTGGTTGACCACTGATATGCCCTTGTTGCGCGTTGTTGAGCAGGGAACAGGCAAAGTACAGGGGTATTTGCCTGAAGATTCCCTGACACGTGCCAAAATCGGCATGACGGGTGATTTTATCGCCGACGATCCGGCTTATCCCCGCCTTGCGGTACAACTAAAAGAAATTGCCCCAACCGGTACCGCCTGGTTACAGCAGGAAATGCTGGCGTCTGATCGCCACGGTCCTATCGCCGTGCGCCGTGACCGTGATCACAACCCTCAACCGGTGCAGGCACAGTACCGTGTGCGTTTCGTGGTGCAGGAGGAGCAATTCCTGCCGCCGCAACAACCGCTGCGGGGCAGCGTGATGCTGGAAGGGGAAACGGAATCTATTCTTGGCGCGATGTGGCGTCGGGTAGCGGCGTTGGGGATCAGGGAAAGTGGGTTCTGACGTGTTGAAAACAAAGCCTTTCCAGGGTGATAAAATGTGTTATTCAGTTAATTCTATTAAATAGTTTTTTATGTGACGCTATAAGAAATAATTTATTCCGCCAGCGGAAAATCTCTCCTGTGTCAGCTATGTTTTTATTGTGGTTGGGTTTCTAACTGCATCACCGTTTTACGACATGACATCCTGATTGCCCCGCCCTCAGGGGTTACAACAATACGATTAAAATTATCAGATGCGCTTCACTATGCGGTGAGGCCGCCATCTGCCTAAGGAGAGATGTGTAATGAAGCGAGTTCAGCGTTTGTTTATCAAATCAGTTCTTGCTGGCGCATTAGGTTTTGCCATGCTCCCTACGTCAGCAAATGCGTGTGCTTACGAGGCTTATTTAGGTTCCGTTTGCTATATGGCGAGCAACTATTGCCCTGAATCCTACTTACCTGCCGACGGTCGAACGCTGAACGTATCCCAAAATCAGGCGCTCTATGCAGTGATTGGCAACCTTTATGGTGGTAGCGCACCGAATACCTTCGCGTTACCTGATTTGCGGGGAAGGACGGCGATAGGTACTGGTCCACTGAATGGTTCTGTTCCCGTTTATAATTCTGGGCAGAAAGTCGGGCAGGAAGGTTCAACGGTTACTGCGTCTACATCAATCACGCTGACTGCCGCTCAGATTCCGCCACATACTCATCCTGCAGGCCTGACGTTGAACGGTACTGCCGGTACGACGCCTGTGGCCAGCGGCTCTGTGTCTTTAGCGCTTTCTGGCAGTATCACCAACCTGCCTTTCAGCGCCGTAGCCAGTCTTCCTGTCACCGGTATTGCCAAAATCGGTTCGTCCACCACAACCGGGCGTAGTGCGAACCTGACCGATAAAGCCTTGTTAACCACGGTTGTTGGGCCGGCGGCCCAAATCTATGCCCCTTCTGGCACTAACGATCGGCAGGTCGGGCCGGACGGCAGCGTGACGGGTACCGCGAGTGGACCGGTCAGCGGTACCGCTAGCGGCGGGCAGTTGTCGGGAACGGCATCGGGCAACGTCAGTCTGCCGGTAACCGCTGCAGTGACAGTGGGGCCGAATGCGACGGTTCCTGCTCCGGTAGCCGTTCAGGTACAAGTACCGCTGCCAGTGCGTGATCCGTCGTTAGCGTTGACAGCCTGTATCGCGGTGAATGGTATTTTCCCGGTCCGCCCTTGAGGTGACGGCTTTCACAAGGAAAGCAGGTAACCTGCTTTCCTTCTTGTGTGGGTAACGGTGTGCTGATGAATTTACATATATAAAAATACAAATTGTAAACAAATGGTATATTTATAAGGAAGATGTCACTGACATCTTCCTTATAAATCCAGAGCATTGTTCCAGATTGAAGTGATTAAGTTTTTATTATTTAACGGTTTTTACTATGACCTTTTTGTGAGCGGTTATTTCTGGTGTCGGGGTGTTTTTATGTTATGGCGTCATCTGTTCCGTAAGAAAAGTAGCCATCTGGCTTGCTCTGTTGAACCGGTTTCCGACATACCAATAGGGTATGCACTGGAAGCCCGTATGTTATTTGATGGTGCGATTGCCGCGACGGCCGAGCAAACCACAGAAGCTCAAACGACGACTACACAAACAACCACCACGCAAACAGCCTCGGTTGGGACCGCAGCTCAGTCCGACAGTAGCAATACCGATGGCACCACTGATCAATCCGATACTTCTTCTCAACACACCAGCACGCAGAGCGCCACGACTGATAGTCACGATGTGGCAGCAGTAGCGGCGGGCGCAACCTCTCACAAAGAAGTGGTGTTTATTGATACCTCAGTGGCGGATTACCAGATATTGGTTGACCAGGTCCCTGCTGGGACGGAAGTGGTATTGCTGGATAGTAGCAAAGACGGTCTGACCCAGATGGCAGAGTGGGCACAAACCCATCACGGCTATGATGCGATTCATATCATCAGTCATGGTAGTGAAGGACAGGTTTCACTGGGGACGTTAACGTTAAATACGACGACGGCAGCGTCACGCTCCGCTGATTTAGCGACGCTGGGTTCAGCGTTGACGGAGGATGGGGATCTGTTGCTGTACGGATGTGATATCGGTGCCACGGGTAGCGGCGCGTTTCTGCAATTGCTGCATGATACGACTGGCGCTGACATTGCGGCTTCCAACGATAACACCGGTGCTGCTGCGCTAGGCGGTGACTGGGTTCTCGAAACCTCACTGGGTGATATTCAGACCAGTTCCCTGAGTGTATCCCATTACTCACATCTGCTCTCAATGGTAACATTCGTCGAGAATTCGCAAGAAGACAACGATGCGAATAGTAATAGCATGTTCGTGCGTACTATCGATGGGGCGGACTTCACATTTAAGGCGGGCTCGACGATTACAGGAACGAGCGCGAGTTATCTCGATATTCAGGAAGATACGAACCCTAATTATCAGACTTCCGGTGGTGGGATTGGCCCTGGGATCTATTCGCTATCCGACCGTAATGGCGGCAGTGGTATGGATTTCGAGATCTCGGTACAAAGTGGCTATACCTTTGATTTAACGGGATTCGAAACCCAACTTCGAACCGGCTCCCTGACGATTTATTATGTTAAAGACGGTGTCACCAATTCTTTCACTCTCTCTCCTGGCGCGGATTCATTTCATACTTACAGTGGGTTAACAACGCTGAATGATGTGACGTCGGTGGTATTTACCTCGGAAGACTATGGCCTTTTTCAAAACATTATTATCACCGATGTTAAAACGGCCTCGCCAAAAGACACCACCTCTACGCTAACCGCTGGTGCCGCCAGTGAAGCGACGACGTTTTCTACCACCGCAACCTCGGTTGCCAGCGCCACCTCATTGCTGGATTTTACCATCACGGATACGGGGGCATCGGATGGCGTCGCCACCAATGTCAGCCAGTTCTACGCTAACGTCAGTGGTACGGCGACATCATCAGAATTGAGCAAGATGACTTTCCTGCTCAGTGGCCCGGATGCCACCAACGTTGTCGGCACATACGACAGCAGCACGGGCAGAATCACGTTTTCCAGCTTAAGCCTGTCGGTTGCGAATAGCAGTAGTGAAACTTACACCATCAAAGCGTATTACAACGACAATACCGGCAGTAATGACATCACCGATCACCACACGGTGGTGCTGTCGGTGAATGCCAGCAATTTCACCACGGTCTCCGGTGGTTCAACGTTCGCCAGTAGTCAGGCCAACGTGACCAACGGCAGCGGTGCCAGCATTGATGTGGCCGCAACCAAACTGATTTATAGCCAATCGCCGTCCACCTCCGTGGTCAGTGGTATTAACTTCACCACTCAGCCAGTGCTGATCGCTGTTGACGATCGCGGCAATATCGATACCGATTTCAGCGGCACTGTTACCCTGAGCGAGAATGGCAGCGGCTCGTTGACCGGCACCACCTCGGTGACCGCCTCGAACGGTACTGCCACCTTTAGCGGCGTGAAGTACACCTCGGCCAGCGACGCCGATGCTAACTTCGTGCTGACGGCGGCATCCGGTAGTTTGGTCAGCGCTACATCTGCATCGATCAATCCGGATGTGGTGGCGACGCGACTGGTTTTTTCCACCCAGCCCGTCCCCACGACGATTCAGAACGGACAAAGCACCAGTTTTACCACCGTACCGGTCGTGCAGGCGGTCGATGCGAATGGCATGGTGGATCAGGATTACACCACCAATATTGTGCTCTCGGTGACTGACCCTAACGACAGTGTCGTCGATGGCACCGTCAACAGCCTGTCGGTCACCTCCGGGGATCACGATGCCAGCGCGACGACGGTGACATTAACGCCGTCTGGCGGTATCGCCACCTACACTGGACTCATCATCCAGTACACCAACAGCGGCAGTACCAATACGCTGGCGCTGCGCGCCACGTCAGGCGGTCTGACGGCGGTCAACAGTTCGTCGATAACCTCAACCACCAACACCGCCCCTGTTTTCAGCAACCTCAATGGCGGCGCGACCTTTACTGAAAAAGGCAGTGCGGTGGTGATGGATAACAATGTCACGGTCGCCGATACCGAGCTGAATGCGCTTAACAGTGGACTGGGCAACTATAACGGTGCGTCTATTTCAATCGCCCGTAACGGCGGGGCCAACAGTAACGATAGCTTCGGTAATAGCGGGCTGTTAGGCGCGCTGACCCAAGGGCAAAGCTTCACCTATAACGGTACGGCGGTGGGCAGTGTCACGGCGAATTCTTCCGGCACGCTGACGCTGACGTTCAATAGCAATGCGACGTCAGCGATAGTGAATGCAGTGCTGCAATCCCTGACCTATGCCAACAGCTCGAATGATCCACCGACCAGCGTGACGCTTAACTGGACCTTTAATGATGGCTCGCTCAACAGTAGCGGCACCAATCAGGCGGTGCTGAGTATCACGCCGGTTAACGATGCGCCGGTTATCAGTAATACATCGGTCAGCAAAACCTTCAATGAGGATACCGCCCAGACCTTTAGCGCTGCGGATTTTGGTTTCAGCGATGTGGACAGCGGCAACACCTTGCAATCCATTACCATCGTCACCGCACCGATTGCCGGTGAGCTGTTTATTGACGCCAACAGTGACGGCGTGCGCGATAGCGGTGATACGTTGCTTGGCGATGGTGCGGTGGTCAGTGCGGCCAACATCGGTAAATTGACCTTCCGCCCGACAGCGAATGCCAACGGCGCAGGTTATGCCTCCTTTACCTGGAAGGTTAGCGATGGCACGGCGCTGTCCGCGAATACCGGGACCATGACACTTAACGTAACACCGGTTAACGATGCGCCGGTTATCAGTAATACATCGGTCAGCAAAACCTTCAATGAGGATAGCGCCCAGACTTTCAGCGCTGCCGATTTCGGTTTCAGCGATGTGGACAGCGGCAATACCCTGCAATCCATCACCATCGTCACCGCACCGGGTGCCGGTGAGTTGTTTATTGACGCGAACAACGACGGTGTACGTGGTGGTGGCGATACGTTGCTGGGCAATGGGTCGGTGGTCAGCGCGGCTGATATCGGCAAACTGACCTTCCGCCCGACCGCGAATGCTAACGGCACGGGTTATGCCTCCTTTACCTGGAAGGTCAGCGATGGCACGGCGTTGTCCGCTAATATGGGAACGATGACCCTTAACGTAACGCCGGTTAACGATGCACCAACGTTATCCAGCGGTGCGACGGTCACCCTGACATCAACCACAGAAGATGTGACATCGTCCGCCACTACGGTGTCGTCATTGCTCAACAACGCGGGTTATGGGGATGTTGACAGCGGTGCTGCCAGTGGTATCGCTATTACTGCGACGGCAGGGCATGGCGGCTGGCAGTATTCCACCGATAGCGGAGCTAACTGGTTCAATGTCGGGACGGTATCAGGCTCATCGGCACTGCTGTTGGGATCAACCGCGCAAATTCGCTATGTACCGGACAGCGCCAATGGTGAAACTGCGACGCTGGGCTTCAGAGCGTGGGATCAAACCAGCGGCACAGCAACAGCGGGTGCCAGCAAGGGCCTGGCGGATACCTCGACGTCTGGCGGCAGCAGTGCGTTCTCCAGCAATAGCGCACAGGCATCGCTGGTGGTAACCAACGTGAATGATGCCCCTACCGTGGGAAGCACGGTCAGTACCCAAAGTGCCACCAAAGATACGGCGTTCAGCTTCACCGTGCCAGCCGGTACTTTTGTCGATGTCGATAGCGGCGATACGCTGACGTTGAGCGCGACGCAGGCGGATGGCTCGGCGCTGCCGGGCTGGCTGAGCTTTAATCCGGCCACCCGCACCTTCTCCGGTACGCCGGGCAACGGCGATGTGGGCAACCTGACCATTCGGGTGACGGCGACGGATGGCAGCAACGCCTCGGTCAGCACCACCTTTGGGTTAACGGTCAATAACAGTAATCTCCCGCCGGTGGTGTCCACCCCGGTGACCGATCAGTCCATCGCACAAAATGGCAGCTTCAACTTCACTGTTCCGGCGGGGACCTTTACCGACCCGGATACCGGCGACACGCTGACGCTGAGCGCGACGCGTGCGGATGGCTCGGCGCTGCCGGGCTGGCTGAGTTTTAATCCGACGACCCGCACCTTCTCCGGCACGCCGGGCAACGGCGATGTGGGCAACCTGACGATTCGGGTGACGGCGACGGACGGCAGCAATGCCTCGGTCAGCACCACCTTCGGTCTGGTCGTCACCAACGTTAACGATGCACCGGTGGTATCCGGTTCGCTGGGCGCGCAGACGGCGGCACAAAACGGCGGCTTCAGCTTTACCGTACCGGCAGGCACTTTTACCGACCCGGATACTGGCGACACGCTGACGCTGAGCGCGACGCGTGCGGATGGCTCGGCACTGCCGGGCTGGCTGAGTTTTAATCCGACGACCCGCACCTTCTCCGGCACGCCGGGCAACGGCGATGTGGGCAACCTGACCATTCGGGTGACGGCGACGGACGGCAGCAACGCCTCGGTCAGCACCACCTTCGGTCTGGTCGTCACCAACGTTAACGATGCACCGGTGGTATCCGGTTCGCTGGGCGCGCAGACGGCGGCACAAAACGGCGGCTTCAGCTTTACCGTGCCGGCAGGCACTTTTACCGACCCGGACAGCGGCGACACGCTGACACTGAGCGCGACGCGTGCGGATGGCTCGGCACTGCCGGGCTGGCTGAGTTTTAATCCGGCTACCCGCACCTTCTCCGGCACGCCGGGTAACGGCGATGTAGGTAACCTGACCATTCGGGTGACGGCGACGGACGGCAGCAATGCCTCGGTCAGCACCACCTTCGGTCTGGTCGTCAGCGGTAGCAGTGTGGATAACGGCGATCCGGAATTCAGGATCAATGGCGGCACAAGCGTGCAACCGACGGCTACGCCTGTGCCAGTGGTGACGGTGGCGCCAGCCGCACCGGTCACGCTAGGCGCGTTGTTCGCCCCGACATCGCTCGGTGCGCTGAATGCGACCAGCACGGCAGATAATGCTACCGCCGCGTCAACCATCTTTCAGGCGGCCCAACGCGCACCACAAGTCAGTAACGCACCGGCCAGCCAGATAGCCAGTGCGTTTGTTCAAGGTGCCGTTTCCAGCAGTGCCAGCCTGTTTGAAAGTTCGCTGGGTTCATTCCCCAGTTTCAATACCGGCGGCGCGCTGGGGGGAAGTTCTTCGCTGGCAGGGGTGTTCTCTGGTATCAGCCTGCCGTCTCTGTCGCCGATGGCGGTGTTCTCCGGCGGTAGCTGGCGCGACATCAATACCAACAGTGCCAATACCGGTCGGTTGACGACGCCGCTGGGTGGCGTGGCGATGCAATTCGCACCCGGTCTGGAGCGACAGTTACAACACATTGGGGATGATATGCAGCAGCGTTTGGCGGCGATTGAGCAGGCGTTGCTCGATATCGGCCAGATCACCGTCGAGCGACAACAAGGGTAAACGT
The DNA here is from genome assembly GCF_012273755.1 of Dickeya sp. CFBP 2040. NCBI lineage: Bacteria > Pseudomonadati > Pseudomonadota > Gammaproteobacteria > Enterobacterales > Pectobacteriaceae > Dickeya > Dickeya sp. CFBP 2040. The sequence goes on along the minus strand of NZ_JAAVXH010000087.1, from coordinate 369,546 downwards.
GACCTCAGGGCAAGGTATGCAGACAATAACAACAAGAGTCAGGAGTGGAATCGTGTTAAAGGGTCGGAAATTTTTCAGTCTCAGCCTGATTGTGGTGGCCATGAGCGGTTGTGCCGTTACCAGCCAGCCTATTTCTAAGGAGCAAAGCGAACAGCGTATTCAGCAGGATAAAGTCGCCATGTTCAGCAAGCAGGAGCCGGTCACGGCGCCGATTACGCTGTACGATGCGATGGCAAGAGCGCTGAAATACAACCTGGAAGCCCGGCTTAAAGTGATGGAGCAGGCGTTATCGCAACAGCAACTGGAACTGGCTCGCTATGACATGTTGCCGCAGATGGCGATGTCGGCAGGGTATGTCGGGCGCAGCAACACCAGTGCTTCCAGCAGCCGTAGTATTTCAAGTGGACAACAATCGCTGGAACCTTCCACTTCGCTGGACCGAAACCGTGATGTAGCCGACCTGACGATGGTATGGAATGTGCTGGATTTCGGCGTCAGCTATGTCAATGCCAAGCAAAAAGCTGACCAACGTTGGATCGCCGATGAACGCAAGCGCAAGGTTGTTCATACCATTCTGCAGGATGTTCGTTCGGCTTACTGGCGGGCGGTGGCGGCAGAGCGACTGCTGGGTCGTATTGATAGCCTGATCGACCGGGTAAATCAGGCGCGTGAAGCCAGTGAACACATGAGCAAGCAGCAGGTTGGCGATCCGGTTGAAGCGCTGAGCTATCGCCGCGCGCTGATTGACGCAGTGCGTCAACTGGAAGAGCAGCGTCGCGCATTGTCGCTGGCGAAAACCGAACTGGCGACATTGATGAACCTGCCGCTGGATACCCCGTATACCCTGGCCTTGCCGGATAACCGCGAGATGCCGGTGCCGCAACTGAATGTCGATTTCAGTACCCTGGAGCAGACCGCGCTGCTGAGCCGCCCGGAACTCAAAGAGCAGGATTATCAGGTGCGTATTCATGCCGCTGAAACCCGCAAGTCGTTGCTGCGTATGCTGCCGGGGCTGGAAGTGAGCGCAGGCGGTCATTACGACAGCAACTCCTTCATGGTGAACCAAAGCTGGGCGGATGTGGGCGTGAAGGTGACCTGGAACCTGTTCAATCTACTGTCTGGACCCGCGGCGTATAAGACCGCGAAGGTCAATGAAAGCGTGTCGGAAGTGCAACGTCAGGCGATGTCGCTGGCGATTATGGCGCAACTGTACATCGCCAGAGCCAACTTTAATGAGGCGTTGCGGCAGTATAAAACCAGCGTTGAACTGCGCGATCTTGATGGCCAGATTGCCGAACAACTGAGAAACCGTTACAAGGCGAATAGCATCGGCGAACTGCAACTGATCCAGGGAGAACTGAACGCCCTGAACGCTAATCTGCGTCAGGATCTGGCTTATGCAGAACTGCGTAATAGCTATGGTCAAATCCTCTCGACAGCCGGGCTGGATTTATTGCCCAAAACGCTGCCGTCGGACCGGCTGACGGATATCAGCCAGGCGTTACGCCAGTCTGAAACCAACTGGCAGCAAGGTAAGATCGGCGCGTTGCAATCATTCTGACCGTCCGATGATTTTTCTGGCGTCCGCGACGCAGGCGCCAGAAAAACAAACCGTTGTCATAACTGACGTTACTCTGCGTTTTGTTCGGTTTTCCTCACTCCACCGTTATGCTGTTTCCATCCTGATGCGTTACCCGCAGCCGGGTGCCGGCGATTGCCGTTTGCACCGCCTGACGAATGGTCAGGGTGCCAACCACTGGATTGGGGCGTACCGAACCGGTCTTGCTGGTATCGGTGATGATAACGCAGCCGGTAGCGTGGGCGAGTTGCTGAGCCGTTTCGTCGAAACGATTAAAATACATGTGGTAGGTGCCGGGATTGTCGCATTTGCCGTAGGGCACTGATGAACTGCCAGTCCATTGTGCCGGTTGGCAGCAACCGAATAACAGCAGTGTACCGCATAACAAACATACACCTGGTAACAATGAACTCATCGGGATAATGCCGGGTAAGACAGGCTTGAGCGCCATAGAGTCTCCTGATCATAGAGCCGCCTGATAAAGGCTGGTGCCGGGGATACCGCTTCTTCAACGCTGGGCGGTGTCACGCCTTATTGCGGGACGCAGACCATTATCGTCGTTGGATGTAAAAGATCGCGGGTCTGGTGTAACAAGCCGGTTGATTACTGTGAGCACGCGTTTCTGATGGCGCAATAGTCTGGGAAATCAGCCTGCTGTTTATAGCAGGCTGACAGGTGTACTGGCTTCAGCATGAAAATATCAACGCAGTGCGGCGATAGCCACCGGGCTACTGTCGTTCAGGTTGAAAAACGTCATGGTGTCGTCCAGGTGTGTGGCTTGCTCGTGCAATGACGAACTGGCGGAGGCGGATTCTTCGACCAGTGCCGCATTTTGCTGAGAGGCTTGTTCCAGCAGGGTGATGGCGGCGTTAACCTGCTCAATACCTTTGGCTTGTTCTGACGAGGCTATTGAGATATCCGCCATGAATTCATTCACGCGTTTAATTTCGTCCATCAGCTGCGCCATATCCTGTGTGGAGTGTGAGGCAACTTTTTCGCCCTGAGTGATTTCATTGGCGGTTTTTTCGATTAACTCTTTGATTTCGCGTGCAGACCCTGCGCTGCGTTGTGCCAGACTGCGAACTTCAGACGCCACGACCGCAAAGCCTTTACCCGCTTCGCCGGCGCGGGCAGCCTCCACTGCGGCGTTAAGCGCCAGAATATTGGTCTGGAAGGCGATGCCGTCCATAATGCTGATGATTTCGTTGATCTTGTTGGAACTGTCGGCGATATGTTGGATACGTTCGATCATCTGGCTAAAGTTGCTGGCATTTTTTTCCGCCAGTTCTGCCACGGAGTTGGTCAGTGTCATGGCTTTGCCGGTGTTAGCGGTATTTTCCTGCACCGACGCGGTGATTTGTTCCATGCTGGCGGCAGTTTGCTCAACGGATGACGCCTGCGCTTCGGTACGGGCAGCAAAATCCCGGTTGGCGGAGGAAATCTGTTCTGCGCCTGCGGCTACGGAACTGGCAGATTCCCTGACATCCAGCACGATTTTGCGAAATGCCTGCTGCATGTCTTTCAGTGAAAGCATGAGTTCGCCCATCTCGGTATTATGTTGAGGCGGAATATCCAGCGTTAATACGCCCTGTTCCATCAGGCCGAAGTAGGTTCTGACTTTCTGCATTGGCGTCAGCACCACGGTGCGGATGAATTTCAGGGTAACCAGGCTTAGCAGCACGACAATCACTAATGTGGCGATGAGAATTTTTATGGTGTGGTAATAGAAATTCTCGGCGTGGTTACTCTCCTCGTCACTGACGTTTTTGGCGAGATCAACGAACTGATTCAGTTTCAGGCGGAATGTCGCGCCTTTTTTTAGCGCTTCAGGCACCAGCGTGTCGTAAAATTGAGCGGTGTTGCGATTGCGCAGCGTAGTTAACATCGGGGCAACGGCGTTGTTCATATAGTCGTTGAACAAGGCATCAATCTCGTCGCGCAGCGCCTGACCTTGTGGTGTGAGCGAAGGAATCTTGCGTAGTTCCGCCATGGTGTTGTTAGCTGAGGTGATGTAACCGTCCAGTCGTTCAAGGCTGGCCTGAATCGTGGCGTTATCTTTTTTACCCTCAATAGCCAGCGCAATATTGATACCAGCCAGTCTGGCGTTCAGCATTTCTGAATAAGCGGAATAAAGGGGGATGAGCTGCTCTCCCTCAATGCTGCTGACCTTGCGGATTGACTGGTTGCTTTGCATTGAGGAATACAGACTGAACGAGCAAACAGAGAGTAGCAACAGCACAAATACGCCGAGAACACAGTAAAGCCCATTTTTTATTTTGATTTTTTCTAACATCCCTTCTCTCCTTTAAACGACGGATTTTCCCTGTCTGCCGCTATGGTTGTTTCTGTCTTACAGACATGAAGACAACATCGGTAATTCAACAGGTAAGCTGTGTTTTTCATCAGAAGTGGTCTATCCACTCGATAAGTGGAAAGCCTAATAGTTTTATAACGAAAGGATGTTGATATAGGTCAGGCTGTGTACCGTAATGATTCGTGTCCCTGATTCTCAGCGGTTGCCATATTAGTTAGTCTGGTATCGTTTATGTCTATTGCTTCTGCATCCTTGCATGAAGTTAAGTACAAAAAATGCCTACTATTAAGCATGATGATAAAATGTAATTTTTGTCACAAAAAGGCGCCGTTTATATTTTTTTTATTAAATGGGTTAATCGGGTATTTTCTTTACGTTGTCATGCTATCCGAATTATTTAAGAGATGGGTTATTAAATAACGTGAATGACGGAAGGTTACGTGTTTGTTGATGTAGGTATTATTACTTTAATTTATTTTTTTATCATGAATATATCATTTGGCTATTTAAATATTATTTAATTAAATGACGGAGAAGTTAGGCCGATATATGGAGTGGCATCTTAAATAGCGTAGGCGGTATACCTGATATACTTCAGGTTACAGGCATCCTGATCGCCAACTCGGTTCATTTCATCAGTTCTTATCATGAAGACGTAACTCATGGTGGTGTTCAAAATGCCAGCATATTATCTGGCTACTAGAATTATTCGAGCGGTAATATTATTTAAAACAAGGAGAGTTAACTAAAAATGGCTATTCAATATAACCTTATAAGAAAAAAAGACATATTTTTTCATTTCAGGGGTGCAAAATGAGTATTATTCGTAACATCCGAATTAAAATTATGATGCTGGCTATCCTGGTTACATTTACCTTGTTATGGGGTGGGGTGTCAGTTTTCTCTCTGTATTCACTAAATAGCCTGACAGATGAGATTGGCCTGACGAATGTACAGCAAATTAACGGCGATATTATCAATGGTGCCAGCGATAGTTACTACAAAGTCAAATTATTGATGGATGAAGTTGTTATTGCTGAAAATAACAGCGAACGTGAGCGAAAATTGCTTAGTGACGCAGCGGCGGACGTGGAATTTCTGAAAGGCGGGTTGGCTCAGTTCAAGGTTACAGATCATGCTAATATCAGTAACAAATCCATTGATGATATTTATAACAGTTCCTACCAGTTGTTCAGCGAGGCGATTGTGCCGATGCTGGATGTGGTCAGGCAGAATAATCACGATGTTTATGCAAAACTCGTTGCGGAGAAATACAACCCGCTGCGGGTGAAATTCACCACCGCCATCAACGAATATAATCAGATTATTAAAAATCTGAAAACAGAAGCGCAGGCTCGCATTTCTGCCTGGGTGTACTGGTGTAAGGTTACGCTAATCGTTGCCATGATTGTCGGATTAGGCGTGCTGGTATTAACGGATCGTTATCTTGCGATTCAGATGGGACATCCGCTGGAGAAAGTTAAAGCCCATTTGCAAATTCTGTCGAATGGGAAACTGGACGTCACGATTGGCGAAATGGGGAATAATGAGGTTGGGCAGCTTATCCCGTTCGTTAACGCCATGCAGCATAGCTGGATAAAAACGGTGGCTGAGATTCGCCGAAGCGCCAGTGAAATCTATCACGGCAGCAGCGAAATCGCTGCTGGCAACAGCGATTTGTCCTCGCGTACTGAAGAACAGGCAGCTGCCTTGAGTGAAACGGCTGCCAGCATGGAACAATTGGGCGCGGTGGTGAAACAGAACGCCGATAACGCTCAACAAGCCAGCGTACTGGCCAAAGATGCATCAGCCGCGGCCAACAACGGCGGCGAAGTGGTGCACGCAGTGAGCACCAGTATGCAAAATATTACCCACAGTTCGCAGAAAATCGCCGACATCATCAACGTCATCGATGGTATTGCCTTTCAGACTAATATTCTGGCGCTGAACGCGGCGGTGGAAGCGGCGCGAGCCGGAGAAGCCGGGCGTGGGTTTGCGGTGGTGGCGAGCGAGGTCAGAAATCTGGCGCAGCGCAGTGCTCAGGCCGCGAAAGAAATCAAAACCTTGATTGACGAATCAGTGGACAATGTCAAAAACGGTTACGAGCAAGTGTCTCTGGCCAGCAAGTCGATGGAGGATATCCTGAAGTCGGTCACCAATGTGACGGATATCATGGGGGAAATCGCCTCGGCGTCCAGCGAGCAGAGCAAAGGGATTTCTCAGGTGGGAACTGCCATTACGCAAATGGACAGCGTGACGCAGCAGAATGCGGCGTTGGTTGAACAGTCTTCAGCGACCTCGTCTTCGCTGGAAGAGCAGGCGCACCACCTGAACGAAATTGTCGCGGTGTTTAAACTGCCGGGCGTAGCCGCTGCGCAGACAGCGCGCCGGGAACACAAACCGGCTGAGAAGGTAGCGGCGCTGGCTAACCTGAGTCCGGTATCACGGCAGGGAAAATCCGGCGACGACTGGACATCGTTCTGAATTTTACGGCGTCAGGCGTGACGCAAGGTTAAATCGGGATCAAACTGACAGGCGCGGCGATGCGCAGGGTGCAGCGTCTGTTTTTTGTATCTTTAAATCTAAATCGTTTGCTATTTAATTTTTAGCGATGTAAATTGGCACCCATGAACAGAAACGATACCAACACCAAACCGATACTGAGTGACGAGGCTTTCCGGCTGGATGGTCAACTCTGTTTCGCGCTCTACTCAGCGAATCTGGCGATGAACAAGTTGTATCGCCGTTTGCTCGCGGAGCTAAACCTCACTTATCCCCAGTATCTGGTGATGCTGGTGCTGTGGGAACGCGATGGGGTCACGGTATCTGAACTGGGCGAGCGCCTTTTTCTTGATTCCGCTACGTTGACGCCGCTGCTCAAGCGCTTGCAAACCGCGGGGCTGGTAACGCGCCGTCGTGGCACGGAAGATGAACGCCAGGTGCTGATTGAGCTGACTGATGACGGACATCGTTTGCAGGATAAAGCGAAGGCGGTGCCGCAAGGCGTATTCTGTGCATCAGAATGTAATATCGAGCAGTTGCGTGCCATTAAGCGCGAGTTGGAAATGCTTCGCGCCAACCTCATCAGGCATATTTGATGGCGTGATGTTCATTTATTGACTATATTTTTACATTCAATTAAGTAGTGTGCGATTTAGTCTTTAACGATTAAATTAACCAGTTTCATCCACTCAAAGGAGTCACATGATGTCTATTGAAAAAGTTCTCTACGTTGCTCATGCCGAGGTTACCGGTGGTCGTGATGGTCGTGCGGTTTCTTCCGACCAACAGTTGGATGTTAAATTGACTACTCCGCGTGAACTGGGTGGAGCCGGTGGTGCGGGGACTAACCCTGAACAACTGTTTGCTGCTGGTTACTCCGCCTGCTTCCTGGGGGCGCTGAAGTTTGTCGGCGCACGCGACAACGTATCGATTCCGGCGGGCACCACCATTAATGGCAGCGTGGGGATCGGTGCGATCCCGAACGGCTTCGGCATCGAAGTGGAGTTGAAAATTACATTACCGGGTCTGGACCGTGCGACAGCGGAAGATCTGGTACAGAAAGCACACATTGTCTGCCCGTACTCCAATGCGACGCGCGGCAACATTGATGTAAAACTGACGGTTATCTGAGTCAGGTGAAAGCCGTCTTCGCTGAACTAAGTAAGCGTCTGAAATAATCCGATTCCCCGGCTAACGCTGGGGAATCGGGAGCAATCTGGAAAAGCTTATCTAACGCACTGGTATTGTGCGGATAGGCTGAATGGTTCAGTACCTGATGTACGCCGTGTTTACCTCGATTCTGCCGTCCACGATACACATCACTTAAACGCCACTTTCTACGAGTAATCGCAATCCGTTTTTCTGCATTGAATATACCGGGGTAAGAAAACTTTTCAGGATGGGCGTTGGTGACTCAGGAATGGTTATGCAACCGAGATAAGAATATTTGTTGAACAATATCATGATGAAAAGCAAGCCAATGAGAATAAAGGGTTCACTACATCGGTTATTGTGATTCTCTTTTTTATGATAAAGCGATGTTGTACTCGCTAAATTTTATTGGGTTATTTATGGAGTGGTATTGACTATAAAAATATATAGAAAAACAAGCTGCTACAAATAAGGAGAAATATAGGCGTTATCGTCCTGGTTTGTTCGATCATCGCCTGATTGCAAGTGATGGCGGTTGGTTCCTGAACCCGTCGAACAGTAGTTTGAAAGCCAGGCTCAAGGTGCAGGGTTGACCGTCGGTGACGATGTTTCCTGCCGGGGGTTGCCTTGCCTGATAGTAAGTAGCATTTCCAACAAGCTTGGATAATCGACCAGACTGGAAAAATCCAAGGGGTAAGCCTTGTCGCGGTTGGGAAGGATATGGCATTGCAATTCCCGTTCGTAGTGGCGTGGGTATTGCGCTTTTTCAATCGCAGGTAACGAGCGATAGTTTTTCAGTACTTCGGTAAAAAAGCGTATTTGCCATTGTGGCTGACCATAGTTGAGACGAGCCTGTGTGACAATGTGCTGGCGCCAGGCCTGGTCCTGTGCATAAGCTTCACTCCAGGCGGCACGGCGTTCATTTAGGGTAAACACGCCGCTATCGTCGTAGACTATCAACGATAATTGCTGATAAGTCAGCCCATTGAACGGGTTTGTACCTATGCCATTGGCAAAAGCGGTGGCCTGACGGACTCGCGCCAGACGCTCGCGGACATCGGCAGTTGGCTGGCCAGTGTCGCCCTGAGCGCTATCGCCGTCTTCTATACTAGTGAGCTGATCGAGCAGCGCTCGCGCTTTTTGCTGTAATTCCTGTCGGCTCATCGTTGCTTCCCGTGCGCGGGAACGCACGGCGGCGTCATGTAATTGCCGTTCAAGCAAGGAAGACAAAAATATATTAACGTCCGGCATCAGCGTACTCTCCAGGAATGGGCCAGCAACCTGCTTTTTAAAACGGCTTTTTAAAAGTCCGCATAAAAAGAATTAAAGGGTGGTTGTGGTGTTGTCGAGTAATAACGCTACTGGAAACTGACAGTATTATTCTGATTTTGATGTGTCAGTCATTGATGTTTTATTCAGTGTCGGCTTAATTTGCCAGAATAAAGGTTTATGCTCAATCAGATTTTATAGCTAAAACGTCTTATTTATTTCATTGGCGAAAAACTTGACGGAAAAATAGTGGCACCAGTGTCCGCCTGGTACTGACTAGTCATCAGTGACGGTTTCTTGTGCAGGTGTTGCGCTATCCGATTGGCGATATTATAAACAAACAAAACAATGGGGATGAAAAAGGGCTTGCCATAGAGAAACAACCGGTCCATAATCAGCGCCATTCCAAACGCCTTAAAGTGTTAAAGCCTTTATAATCAATGGATTACAAAGAATTAGATGCTTAAAGGCGCTTTGAATAACCCTTCTACGCGGGAATAGCTCAGTTGGTAGAGCACGACCTTGCCAAGGTCGGGGTCGCGAGTTCGAGTCTCGTTTCCCGCTCCAAAGTTTTTCTTCTTTCTTTCAGTAAATACTCTTTTATCTCAAACTATTATCCATAAGCTACCGTTATTTGGCGTTGCCGTAGTTTCATATATCATCAGCGGCATGATTATCCACTGGTGATAACAATGATATCCATTTTGCTGTTGGATTCCCGTGCGGATGAACTACGAGATATGCTGCATAACGTGGCGCCAGGCTTGCCGCTGGTGATTGGCTCCGGTGAACCTGCTCAGGCTGCAACCTGCGACATCTGGGTAGGCGAGCCAGACAAGGCTGCCCGGTTGCTGGCTCAGGGGGTGAAACCTCTCTGGCTGCAGTCAACCTGGGCCGGTTATCAACCTTTGCTGGCCGCAGGGCTACCGCGTGATTATCGCTTAAGTCGGGCGGTGGGGGTATTTGGCCAGCCTATTGCTGAATACGTAATAGCCTATCTGTTGCAGCATGAGTTGCATCTGGCGCAACGTTATCGGAGTCAGCAGAGTGGTGAATGGAAAAAGGTATTGCCGGGATCACTGTTTGGGCGTCGGGTGTTGATTGTCGGCGCGGGGGATATAGGCCGTGAAGTAGCGGCTTTTTTGCAGCCGTTTGGCGTCGTGCTGCATGGTATTGCCCATTCACCGCGTGAGATGCCGCTGTTTGAGCGTGTGGATGGATTATCATCACTTGAACAGGCCGTTGCGTCAGCAGATTATGTCATCAACATCTTACCGGATACGCCAGAGACGACGAATATCTACCATGCGAAGGTGTTTGCTGCGATGAAGCCTTCGGCATTATTTATTAATGTGGGTCGCGGTACTGCAGTGGTGGATGCCGATTTGTGTACTGCCTTGAGCGAGAGGCGGATCGCTGCGGCGGTGCTGGATGTGTTTCGGCAAGAACCGCTAACGGAGTCGCATCCTTTCTGGCAGACGCCGAATCTTACGATCACCGCACATGTTGCCGGACCTCTGGTGCCTGCCCGGTTGGGGGAATTGTTTTTGGATAATCTGCCGCGCTTCCGGCAAGGGCTGGCGCTGGTGGGTGAGGTGAATTTCTCACGGTCTTACTGATGATAAGATGTTGGTTTCTGAATAAAGGGGATAAAATTGTTTTTTCCCTCTTGTCAGCGTGGGCAGATTGGTTCATAATGCTGCCCTCTTTGCGATGTGGTGTTTAAAGTGCAATTAAATCAATGAGTTAGTTGCGCAATTACAAGGGTGGCGCAAAATATGTCCACGCCAGTTTGCGTTTGTTGAAAAAACGTCAATACTTAAGCGTTGCATGTGCGGGAATAGCTCAGTTGGTAGAGCACGACCTTGCCAAGGTCGGGGTCGCGAGTTCGAGTCTCGTTTCCCGCTCCAGTTTTTCACTCTCCTATTCTTTTTCAGTTGTCATATCGTTTTTCTGCATATGTTCATACTTTTCTGAACAGACTTATCCACAGCCTAAAAACAGGCGTCGTGTACTTACGTTGAAACATCATGAAAAAGATTTTATTTCAACACATTGAAATAAAAGGATAATTTTATGATAAAAAACGCTATCAAGATCACTTGTACTTTTTGTGATGATTGATTGACAACGTTTTTTTAAAATTATCCACAGATAAATCGTTCAGCCTCGTCAAACCATTGCAATGCAAAATTTCAGGCATCTCGTGGCAAACCTTTCTCGACTGCGCGGATCAATCGCTTTTTTTGCGGCAACTGAATGTCAACAGCGTACTGCTCACGTCGTACCAATTGTTGGCTGATTGCCCAGTGAATGTGTTCATCCAGCAAGGCGCTTTCCCCTAATCGGGTTTGCAGCGCCAGAACAATGCGATCTTCGTAGGGGGCGTTGCCCAGCGCGACTGCAATATTGCGCAGCCAACGTTCGTGGCCGATGCGGCGAATGGCTGAGCCTTCAGTGACTCGCAGGAAACGGGCTTCATCCCAGCTAAATAATTCCAGTAACTCCGGTGCGTGCAGCGCCGCCCGTGGGCTGAAGTCGGGTTCATCGGTGAGTTGTGAGAAACGGTTCCAGGGGCAGATCAACTGACAATCGTCGCAGCCGTAAATGCGGTTTCCCATTAAAGGGCGCAGGGACTCCGGAATGGGGCCTTCCAGTTCAATCGTCAGATAGGAAATACAACGGCGGGCATCAACGGTATAAGGTTCGACAATAGCGCCGGTAGGGCAGGTCGTCATGCAGGCGACACATTTGCCACACTGTTCTTCAACCGGCTGGTCTACCGGCAAAGGCAGGTCAATCAACAGTTCTCCCAGAAAGAACCAGGAACCTGCCTCCCGGTTCAACACCAGTGAGTGCTTGCCAACCCAGCCAAGCCCGGCTTTAGCAGCCAGTGGCCGTTCCATGATCGGCGCGGAATCGACAAAGGGGCGAAATTGCAACTCACCGCAGTGCTCTTGAATCCGGTCGCCCAGTTTTTTCAGCCGCTGACGCAGTAGCTTATGGTAGTCGCGCCCCAAGGCGTAGCGGCTGACATAACCGAGGTGCGGGTTTTTCAGCGTGCTGGCAAACGCGGCTTTGGGAGGCAGATAATTCATGCGTACACTGATGACGCGCAACGTACCGGGCAGCAGTTCATGCGGACGTGCTCGCATCATGCCATGACGCGCCATCCATTCCATTTCGCCGTGATACTGCTGGTCTAGCCACGCCTGAAGCCGGGGTTCTTCATGAGACAAATCGGTGTCGCAAATTCCCACTTGCTGGAAACCCAATTCAAGCCCCCATTGTTTAATGAGTTGTGCGAGTTTGTGGAGATCGTCGGGGTATGTCATGGGTAACCATCAAGAAGCAACCGGGAAGCTGATTTTATCATTTGTTTCTCTGACACCGCTTGTGCTGAATTGAATTCAGCGTATTCGTTATCTTTTTCCGTTTATCGGTGTATGGCCCTTCCCGGCAGACCTTGCTAAGTTGGGGGGCACTATCCTGCTTACCGACTGAGGGATGAGATGCATCAAAATCAACGCGTGTATCAGCCCGGCGTATCATTACCCGACCTGCCTCATACTGTTTTTTTGCCTGACTGGTTGCGCCGTGAGGAACCCAGAGCGGCGGAGTTTGTCGGCGTCTCATTACATACGCTTATGCTTCGTGCGGGCGATGCGGCTTTTCGTATTGCACGGCAGCAGTATCCTGCTGCCCGGCACTGGTTGATTCTGTGCGGGCAAGGCAACAACGGCGGCGATGGGTACGTGGTTGCCGCGCTGGCACACAATGCCGGACTGACGGTAACCGTAGTCGCGCAGCGTGGCAATCAGCCTCTGCCGGCAGAAGCGCATCTGGCGCGTCAGGCATGGCGTGATATGGGCGGCAGCGAACAGCATGTGGATGCGCCATGGCCTGATGGCGTAGATTTGATCATTGACGGACTGCTGGGAACCGGGCTAACGTCCGCTCCCCGCGCACCTTATGATGCGCTGATTATTCAGGCTAACCACCACCCGGCACCGATCATCGCGTTGGATATTCCCTCTGGATTGAATGCGCAAACCGGCGTTTACTCAGGGGCTGTGATTCACGCCGCGCACACGGTGACGTTTATTACGCTCAAACCCGGCATATTAACCGGACAGGCACGGGATGTCGTCGGGCGGCTTCACCACCATGATTTGGGATTGGGCGACTGGCTGGCGCAACAGACAGCGCCGATTGCGCGTTTGACAGCGTCCTCGCTGACGCAATGGCTGAAGCCGCGACGTCCAGGCGCGCACAAAGGCGAACATGGCCGATTGCTGATCATCGGCGGCGATGAGGGCACCGGCGGTGCGGTTTTTATGGCGGGAGAAGCGGCACTACGTAGTGGTTCGGGCTTGGTGCGAGTGCTTACTCACAGGCACTATCTGGCCACGTTACTGGTGGCGCGCCCGGAACTGATGGTGCAGGAACTGACCACGGATTCGGTCAACGCGGGCATCGAATGGGCTGATGTGGTGGTGATAGGACCGGGGTTGGGTCAGCGTGAATGGGGAAAAAACGCACTACGAATCGCAGAAAATTGTAACAAATCCATGTTATGGGATGCTGATGCGCTCAACCTGCTGGCAATCAGTCCGCATAAACGTCAGAATCGCGTTTTGACGCCTCATCCCGGTGAAGCGGCCCGTCTGTTGAACTGCCGGATTGCTGATATTGAGAGTGATCGCTTACTTGCTGCGCAACGTCTGGTAAAACGCTATGGCGGCGTTGTTGTGCTAAAGGGCGCTGGTACGGTGCTGGCAAACGAACAGGGCGCACTGGCGATTGCCGATGTGGGGAATCCGGGCATGGCGACTGGCGGCATGGGAGACGTGCTGGCGGGCATGATTGGGGCGATGTTGGCGCAAGGGCTGTCGTTGTATGACGCGGCCTGCGCTGGCTGTGTGGCTCACGGCGCGGCAGCAGATTGGCTGGCGCAGCGACAGGGCACACGCGGGATGTTGGCAACCGATTTGATGGCGGTATTGCCGCAGTATGTAAATCCTGAGCGGATATCCTTAGAAAACACAGAATGAAGACGCTTTTGTTACCTTTGCCGGATGAGGCAGCTACGATTGCGCTGGGGGCGGCGTTAGCCAGAGCCTGCGAGTGCGCTACTATTATTTATCTACTGGGTGATCTGGGGGCGGGTAAGACCACGTTGAGCCGCGGATTCCTGCAGGCGCTGGGTCACCAGGGTAATGTGAAAAGCCCGACCTATACGCTGGTGGAACCTTATGCGCTGTTGCCGCGCCCGGTATATCACTTTGACCTTTATCGACTGGCGGACCCTGAAGAACTGGAGTTCATGGGGATTCGTGACTATTTTTCGCAAGATGCTATCTGCCTGATTGAGTGGCCGCAACAAGGCGCAGGCATCCTGCCGGATGCGGATATTGAGTTGCTGCTCGGTTACCAGGGCGTGGGCCGACAGGCGGAGATTAAAGCCCGTACACCAGAAGGTGAACGGATTGTGGCGGCATTGGCTGCACAACCGGAGCAGGAAGCGCCATGACTATGCGGTTGATGAGAGCGTTGTCAGGGCTATTGCTGATGCTGTCATGGCCGCTGTGGGCCAGCAGCCTGACCGATATTCGTGTGAATAACGCAGCCAGTGAGGCGATTGTTACGCTGAGTTTCAGTGGTCAGCCAGTATATGAATATTTTTCGTTGAGCAACCCGAATCGGGTGGTTATCGATATCAGTCAGTCCGGCGTCATGAAAGGATTGCCGTTGGCGTTTAATGGCCAGAATCTGATTGGCCGCATCCGTACCAGCAACGCCAAAGACCCTAAAAGCCTGCGTCTGGTTATCGACCTGACGCAGAAGGTACAGGTCAGGGCGGCGAAGGATGGTGCGAGTGCAGTGTTTACTCTGACTGGTGAGCGCAAACCTACAGCCCGTAAGCCTATAGCGCAGCCGTCGGCGCAGGTCGGGCGCAATCCGCTGGTACCTCAGACATCCACTGCCGCCGTCGCGTCGGTGCCGACCCGTGTGTCAGGGCGGTCAGGCAACGGCGAGAAAATCATTGTAGCGATTGATGCCGGCCACGGTGGTCAGGACCCCGGCGCGACTGGGCCGGGTGGGCTACATGAAAAAAATGTCACTATCTCGATAGCGCGTAAACTGCGCGCCATTATGAGTGCCGACCCGGAGTTCAAACCGGTTCTGACCCGTGATGGCGACTACTTTATTTCGGTGATGGGGCGTTCCGACGTAGCGCGCAAGCAGGGGGCTAACCTGCTGGTTTCGATTCATGCCGATGCCGCGCCTAACCGTGGCGCGACGGGCGCATCGGTATGGGTGTTATCCAACCGGCGCGCCAACAGCGAAATGGCCAACTGGCTGGAACAACACGAAAAGCAGTCCGAGTTGCTGGGTGGCGCGGGCGATTTGCTGGCTAATAGCGCTGCTGACCCTTACCTGAGTCAGGCGGTGCTGGATTTGCAGTTCGGCCATTCACAGCGGGTAGGCTACGATGTGGCGGTAAAAGTGTTGCGTGAATTGCAGCGGGTTGGCAACTTGCATAAGCGCCGGCCAGAGCACGCCAGCCTGGGTGTACTGCGTTCACCGGATATTCCGTCTTTACTGGTGGAAACCGGGTTTATCTCTAATCCGAGCGAGGAACGGCTGCTGGGCAGCAACGAGTATCAGGAAAAAATTGCCAACGCTATCTATCAGGGGTTGCGCAGCTATTTCCAGACTCATCCGTTACAAAATGTCCCAAAGCAGGAAAACCGTCCGCTCGGTTTGCAGACGGTGAAGAAAAAGACAACGGCCACTGAGCCTGTTCAGGCAGCAACAGGGGCAACGGGGCGTCATACTGTGGTGACCGGAGAAACGTTATCGGGAATCGCCGCGCGTTATGGTGTCAGTATGGACGCCATTCGTGACGTTAACCACCTGAAGAAAGACGTGGTCTGGGTGGGGCAGCGGTTGAAGATTCCATCCGACGCTTCATCGGTGGCTGGAACAGCGTCAGCGACGAAGAGCAAACCCGTTGTGACCACCCTATCCCCGCGCACGAAGAAAAGCGCAACCGTGATAAAACACAAAGTAGTGCGGGGCGATACGCTGAGTGACATCGCTAGCCGGTATGGCGTAAGTATGAAAGTTATCCAGCAGGCGAACAACATGTCTTCCGGTACTGTGCAGTTGGGGCAGACGTTGATTATCCCTTCTGCCTGATCCGGTTGAAACGAGGAGAATCCATGTCGATTCAGGTGCTGCCGCCCCAGTTGGCGAACCAGATTGCTGCCGGTGAAGTGGTAGAGCGGCCTGCGTCGGTCGTTAAAGAACTGGTGGAAAACAGTCTGGATGCTGGCGCGACGCGAATCGATATTGAAATCGAACGCGGCGGTGCGAAGCTGATTCGCATTCGGGATAACGGCTGCGGTATTGATAAGTCGGATCTGGCGCTGGCGCTGGCTCGCCATGCCACTAGCAAAATAGCCACGCTTGACGATCTGGAAGCGATTGTCAGCCTGGGATTTCGCGGCGAAGCGCTGGCCAGTATCAGTTCCGTCTCCCGGCTGACGCTCACGTCCCGCACTGATGCGCAGACTGAGGCGTGGCAGGCTTATGCCGAAGGGCGTGAGATGGCAGTGACCGTCAAGCCGGCGGCACATCCGGTCGGCACGACACTGGAAGTGCTGGACTTGTTTTACAACACCCCAGCCAGACGCAAGTTTTTGCGTACCGAAAAAACCGAATTCATGCACATCGATGAAGTGGTGCGGCGTATTGCGCTGGCCCGTTTCGATGTGGCGATCACGTTACATCACAATGGCAAGTTGATCCGGCAATATCGCGCCGTGTCGGAGCCGGCGCAGCGTGAAAGGCGGCTTGGCAGCATCTGTGGCGCGGCGTTTTTGCAACATGCGCTGGCCGTTTCCTGGCAGCATGGCGATCTGAATATTCATGGTTGGGTGGCGGACCCCGCCGGGTCGCGCCAGTTGCCGGAAATGCAGTACTGCTATGTCAATCGGCGCATGATGCGTGACCGCCTGATCAATCATGCGATTCGTCAGGCGTATCAGGATCAATTGCGAGACGAACAGCAGCCCGCTTATGTGCTGTATCTGGACATCGATCCCCATCAGGTGGATGTCAATGTGCATCCGGCCAAGCATGAAGTCCGCTTTCATCAGGCCCGGCTGGTGCATGACTTTATCTATCAGGCGGTGATGACGGTATTGCAGCAGGCTGCATCACCGGGTTTGAGTGGTGCTGGTGATACGCAGGCGTCGGCAACGCCATGGCAGCCGGAAAACCGCATCGCTGCAGGTGAAAACCATTTTTCCCGGCCAGTCCAGCCAGCGCCGGAAACGTCGGGAATCGTAGCCCCGTCGAGTCACTCAGGGCGTCATGCTCGTGACCAGTCGTCTGCCCGAACGCAGACGACTGGTTATCAAAAGAAGCAAGGCGAGCTGTACCAGCAGTTGCTGCATACAGAATCCTCGCAGCCGCAACATGTCGCCCGTGAGGCTCCGCCAGTAAGGGATAAGGTTACGCCAGTAAAGGATGCGCCAGCGGTGCGGCCTGATGTAACGGAAAAAGCCGCGGTCTTCGATGCCCCTCCGCTGGAGAGTCATGTACTGAGCTTGGGACGTGTGCTGACGGTGTACCCACCTGATTATGCGTTGGTAGAGTATCGTCAGGGGTTGGCATTGTTGTCGTTGACGGTAGCTGAGCGTTTCCTTCGTCAGGCCCAATTGACGCCGCCGGAAACCGGCGAGGGATTGCGGCCTCAGCCTTTGTTGATTCCACAACGGCTGACGTTGAATGCATCTGAACTGGTGGTTATGCAGCAGCAACAATCATTGTTGGCCTACATGGGGATAGAGGTTGACGTTGCACCGCCGCGTGCCACGTTGCGGGCGGTACCTTTACCTTTGAGGCAACAAAATTTACAAAACTTGATTTCTGACCTGTTAGGCTATCTTGCTGATTATCAAGACGCAAAGCCTGATATGGTGGCGGGGTGGATAGCCGGACAGCTCGATAACGAGCGTGAAAGCTGGACACTGGCTCAGGCCGTACAGTTGCTGTCCGATGTAGAGCGTTTATGTCCTTTTCAGGTAAAAACGCCGCCGCCAGAATTGTTATATGTGATGGATATTGAATCTGCCATCAGGGCGTTGAAGCATGAATGAGTTTGAAACAGCGCAGCATCCGCCAGTCATTTTTCTTATGGGGCCGACGGCGTCTGGGAAAACCGCGCTGGCGATGGCATTGTGCGAGCACCTTCCTGTTGAGTTGATTAGCGTGGATTCGGCGCTGATTTATCGTGGTATGGATATCGGCACGGCAAAACCCAGTCAGGAAGAACTGGCGCGCGCCCCTCATCGCCTGCTTGATATCCGTGATCCGGCGCAGGCCTATTCCGCCGCAGATTTTCGGCGCGATGCGCTGCAGGCGATGGCGGAGATCACTGCTGCAGGGCGTATTCCGCTACTGGTGGGCGGCACTATGTTGTATTTCAAGGCATTGCTGGAAGGGTTGTCGCCGTTGCCGCCAGCGGATGCGCAGGTACGTCAGGAGATAGAAGAACGTGCCCGAACTGAGGGATGGGAGGCGTTACATCGTCAGTTGAGTATCATTGATCCGGTGGCGGCGGCTCGGATTCATCCAAATGATCCGCAGAGACTGTCGCGGGCACTGGAAGTTTTTTTCGTTTCAGGTAACACTTTAACTGAGTTGACAAAGACATCCGGTGAAGCGTTGCCCTATCGTGCTCATCAGTTTGCCATTGCTCCGGCGACCCGCGAATTGTTGCATGAGCGGATAGCGCTACGCTTTCGGCAGATGTTGGACGCAGGCTTTGAAGCAGAGGCGCGGGCGCTGTTTGCACGGGCGGATTTGCACCCTGCGTTGCCGTCAATTCGTTGTGTCGGATATCGCCAGATGTGGTCATATTTGTCGGGAGAAATAGATTACGATGAGATGGTGTATCGTGGTATCTGTGCCACCCGTCAACTGGCAAAGCGCCAGATTACCTGGTTACGAGGCTGGGAAGGGGTTCGCTGGCTTGACAGCGATCAGCCCAAAGAGGCGTTACGCGCAGTGATTCAGGTTGTTAGTGCATAGGTTAGTCGATTGTGTACAATTGCCTGTCGCTGCAATTAACTGATTCCCGGAAAAATTTTTATAACGTTATTTTAGAACCGCAGGGTTCTTTGTTACAAACAACAAGCAAATAAGGAAAATATAGAATGGCTAAGGGGCAATCTTTGCAAGATCCGTTCTTAAACGCTTTGCGTCGTGAACGTGTTCCGGTTTCGATTTATTTGGTTAATGGCATCAAACTGCAAGGCCAGATTGAGTCTTTCGATCAGTTTGTGATTTTGCTAAAAAACACGGTCAGTCAGATGGTGTACAAACACGCCATTTCAACGGTAGTACCATCTCGCCCGGTGTCGCATCACAGTAATAATCCTGGCTCAAATAACTACCATGCCAATAATCAGGCGGCACAGCAACAGCCGCAGCAGGAAAGTGATGACGCTGAATAACGCGTCCTTACCAGTTTACCACGGCGGGAAAGTCACTGATTTCAGCGGCTTTCATTGCCGTGGTCGCTTTTTTCTGAGAGGGTGCCCGGTTGTTTGACCGTTATGAAGCCGGTGAACAGGCCATACTAGTTCATATTTATTTTTCGCAAGAGAAAGATACTGAGGACCTGCTGGAGTTCGAATCCCTGGTGTCTTCAGCCGGAATAGACGCGTTGCAGGTAGTTACCGGCAGCCGTAAGGCACCGCATTCCAAATATTTTGTCGGCGAGGGCAAGGCGGAAGAGATCGCGCAGGCGGTCAAAGCGACCGGTGCCTTTGTCGTATTATTCAACCATGCATTGACACCGGCGCAGGAACGTAATCTGGAGCGATTGTGTGAATGCCGGGTGATTGACCGCACTGGGTTGATTCTGGATATCTTTGCTCAACGCGCCCGCACCCACGAGGGGAAACTGCAGGTTGAGCTGGCGCAATTGCGTCATCTGGCGACGCGTCTGGTGCGTGGCTGGACCCATCTTGAACGCCAGAAAGGCGGTATCGGTCTGCGTGGGCCGGGTGAAACCCAGTTGGAAACCGACCGACGCTTATTGCGCAACCGCATCAGCCAGATTTTGTCACGCCTTGAGCGGGTGGAGAAACAGCGAGAGCAAGGGCGTCGGGCGCGTACGCGTGCCGAAGTGCCGACCGTTTCGCTGGTGGGATACACCAACGCCGGCAAATCGACCTTGTTCAATCGTATGACATCAGCAGATGTTTATGCCGCTGACCAGCTTTTTGCCACGTTGGACCCGACATTGCGACGTATTGATGTCGATGATGTCGGCGACACTGTGCTGGCGGATACGGTCGGATTTATCCGTGATTTGCCGCACGATCTGGTGGCGGCGTTCAAGGCGACATTACAGGAAACCCGTGAAGCAACCCTGTTGCTGCATGTGGTCGATGCCTCTGATTCACGCGTGGATGAAAATATTGATGCGGTGAACGAGGTGTTAGCTGAAATTGACGCGGACGAGATTCCATTTTTGTTGGTCATGAACAAAATTGACCGGCTTGAGAATATGGTGCCGCGTATCGACCGTGATGAGGAAAACCGCCCGGTTAGGGTGTGGCTTTCTGCTCAGACCGGGGAAGGGATTCCATTATTATTTCAGGCGTTGACTGAACGGCTTTCCGGGGAAATTGCACATTATTCTCTGCATCTTCCTCCGGATGCCGGGCGTCTGCGAAGCCGTTTTTACCAATTGCAGGCTATAGAGAAAGAGTGGATTGAGGAAGACGGCAGCGTAGGGTTGGTGGTCAGAATGCCCATTATCGACTGGCGGCGCCTGTGTAAGCAGGAGCAGAAATTGCAGGATTATATTGTCTAATCGACACAGACAGTCTCGTAACTCTGGGACATTGACCCCGAAAAATACCTATCATAATGAATGGAGCTAAACATGGCGTGGAATCAGCCCGGTAATAACGGACAAGACCGCGACCCGTGGGGGAGCAGCAATAACAATAGCGGCAACTCTGGCGGAAACAATAAAGGTGGACGGGATCAGGGACCGCCTGACCTCGATGATATATTCCGTAAGTTGAGCAAAAAGCTCGGCGACTTGGGGGGTAAGTCATCTGGTTCTGGCACGGGGTCTCAGGGCGGCAATGGGAATACCAGCCGTATTCTGGGTCTGGTCGTGGCGGCAGTCGTAGTGGTGTGGGGCGTGAGTGGTTTTTACACCATCAAAGAAGCCGAGCGTGGCGTGGTTACCCGTTTTGGTAAATTTAGCCATTTGGTTGGTCCGGGTTTGAACTGGAAGCCGACCTTTGTTGATTCGGTACGCGCTGTAAATATTGAATCTGTCCGTGAGCTGGCGACGTCCGGCGTTATGCTGACCTCTGACGAAAATGTGGTACGGGTGGAAATGAACGTCCAGTACCGCGTCACCCAACCGGATAAGTACCTGTTTAGCGTCACCAATGCCGATGATAGCCTGCGTCAGGCTACCGACAGCGCGTTGCGTGGGGTAATCGGCAAGTACACCATGGACAAAATCCTGACGGAAGGGCGCACTATCGTGCGTACGGATACCCAGCGCGTGCTGGAGGAAACTGTACGCCCGTACGATATGGGCATTACTTTGCTGGATGTGAACTTCCAGACTGCTCGTCCACCTGAGGAAGTCAAAGCCGCGTTTGACGATGCGATTGCCGCCCGCGAAAACGAGCAGCAATACATTCGTGAGGCGGAAGCCTACGCTAATGAAGTCCAGCCGCGCGCTAATGGTCAGGCGCAGCGAATTCTGGAAGAATCCCGCGCTTATAAAGACCGTACGGTGCTGGAAGCGCAGGGTGAAGTTTCCCGTTTCTCTCGTCTGTTGCCGGAGTATAAGGCTGCGCCGGAAATTACCCGTGAACGTCTTTATATTGAGATGATGGAGCGTGTGCTGAGCCATACCAACAAGGTATTGGTGAGTGACAAGAGCAACAACCTGATGGTTCTACCGCTTGATCAACTGATGCGTGGCCAGTTAGGTGTTTCAAATAATGCGCCGATGAACGGCAATGCTGTGAATCCAGCGCCGTTGCGTCTGCCATCAACCTCATCGGGCAGTAATGGTGTCGGCTATGCACCACGCTCTTCTGGTAACAACGGCACTATTATGGATCAGCGCCGCGCCAACGCGCAGCGTGATGAGATCATTCGCGTAGGGAGAGAATAATAATGCGTAAGTCAGTCCTCTTTATTCTTGTCCTGTTACTGCTGGTGGTCTATGCCTCGCTGTTCGTGGTGCAGGAAGGTCAGCGTGGTATTGTCATGCGTTTTGGTAAAGTGTTGCGTGACAATGAAAACAAGCCGCTGGTGTATCTGCCCGGCCTGCATGTGAAGATCCCTTTTCTGGAATCGGTAAAAATGCTGGATGCCCGCATCCAGACCATGGAAAACCAGGCTGATCGCTTTATTACCAAAGAACAGAAAGACCTGATTGTCGATTCCTATATCAAATGGCGCATCAGCGATTTTAGCCGTTACTACCTGGCTACCGGCGGTGGTGATGTGTCTCAGGCGGAAGTGTTGCTGAAACGTAAGTTTAGCGACCGTCTGCGTTCCGAGATTGGTCGGCTGGATGTAAAAGGTATTGTGACCGATTCTCGTGGTCAGTTGATGTCTGATGTGCGTGAAGCGCTGAATGCCGGTACCGGTGAAACCACGGAAGCGGACAACGCGATTGCTTCAGCGGCAGCGCGGGTAGAACGTGAAACCAGCGGTGAGATGCCGCGGGTGAATCCCAACAGTATGGCAGCGCTTGGGATAGAAGTGATCGATGTACGTATCAAGCAGATCAACCTGCCTGCTGAGGTATCGGATGCTATCTACCAACGTATGCGTGCTGAACGTGAAGCCGTAGCTCGCCGTCATCGTTCTCAGGGACAAGAGCAGGCTGAGAAGATTAAAGCGGCGGCTGACTATGAAGTGACCCGCACGCTGGCAGAAGCCGAGCGTCAGGGGCGTATTATGCGTGGCGAAGGGGATGCTGAAGCGGCTAAGTTGTTTGCCGCTGCATTTAGTCAGGATCCCGCTTTCTATAGCTTTATTCGTAGCCTGCGAGCTTATGAGCACAGTTTTAGCACGAATCAGGATGTTCTGGTGCTTAGCCCCGATAGTGATTTCTTCCGTTATATGAAATCGCCTGATAAGAGCCTCTCTGCTCGCTAAGGTTGTTACTACTACTTTATCAAGCCCGTGTTTACGGGCTTTTTTCTGTCTGGAGTGTTTATGGATGTGAACATCTGGCTTTCACTGGGGTTAGTGTTGATTATGGAAGGTTTGGGGCCTTTGTTGTTTCCACGTATCTGGCGGCGGATGATCCTGACCATGTTGCAGCTACCCGATAATATTTTGCGTCGGTTTGGCGGTGGTATTGTGGTTGCAGGGTGCGTGATCTACTACATGTTGCGTAGCCGAACAGGCGGCTGAAATTTCCGCTAAAAATGTGCGCAAACGTGTGCTAAAAGTACTGAAAGCCGAAAGATGAGATGCTAGAATCCATTTTTAACCAATCTGGTGATTCTTGAGATGGGTAAGAACGTTGTCGTACTGGGCACCCAATGGGGTGACGAAGGTAAAGGCAAGGTCGTAGACCTGCTGACTGAACGGGCCAAGTATGTTGTGCGCTACCAGGGTGGTCACAATGCTGGTCACACGCTGGTTATCAACGGTGAAAAAACCGTTCTTCATTTAATTCCCTCCGGTATTCTGCGCGAGAATGTCATTAGCATCATCGGTAACGGTGTTGTGTTGGCGCCGGATGCGCTTCTGAAGGAAATGACCGCACTTGAGGCGCGTGGCGTGCCGGTACGTGAGCGTATGTTGCTTTCCGAAGCCTGCCCACTGATTCTGCCGTACCATGTGGCGCTGGATAATGCCCGCGAAAAAGCACGTGGCGCGAAAGCTATCGGGACGACTGGCCGTGGTATCGGTCCGGCATATGAAGACAAGGTGGCGCGCCGTGGTTTGCGCGTTGGCGATCTGTTTGATCGGGAAAGCTTTGCCATCAAGCTGAAAGAAATCATGGAATACCATAATTTCCAGCTGGTGCATTACTACAAAGCGGACCCGGTGGATTACCAGAAAACATTGAACGACGTGCTGGCGGTAGCTGACATCCTGACCGGGATGGTAGTGGATGTGTCAGATTTGTTGTACAAGGCGCATCAACGTGGCGATTTTGTCATGTTTGAAGGGGCGCAGGGAACGTTGCTGGACATCGACCACGGCACTTACCCGTACGTGACCTCTTCTAATACCACCGCGGGTGGTGTAGCGACCGGTTCCGGTTTAGGGCCGCGTTACGTCGATTATGTGCTGGGCATCGTCAAAGCCTATTCCACTCGTGTGGGTGCCGGTCCGTTTCCGACCGAGCTGTTCGACGATGTTGGTGAACATCTGTCGCAGAAAGGCAACGAGTTCGGTGCGACCACGGGGCGCCGTCGCCGTACCGGCTGGTTGGATGCGGTTGCTGTGCGCCGTGCGGTACAGATCAACTCTCTGTCTGGTTTCTGCCTGACCAAACTGGATGTTCTGGACGGCCTGAGCGAGGTGAAAATCTGCGTTGGCTACCGTATGCCGGATGGCAGCAACGTGGATGTGACCCCGCTGGCCGCCGATAGCTGGGAAGGGATCGAACCGATTTATGAATCCTTGCCGGGCTGGTCTGAAAGTACCTTTGGCGTGAAAGAGTACAGCAAATTGCCGCAGGCTGCGCTGAACTACATTAAACGCATCGAAGAAGTGACCGGTGTGCCGGTGGATATCATTTCCACAGGTCCGGACCGTGAAGAAACCATGATTTTGCGTGATCCTTTCGACGCCTAATCACAAGTGGTGATCGTGACTGCATAAAAAAGGACGGGCTGGCCCGTCCTTTTTGCTATCTGCTTGCCGGCAAGTCTGTTGCCGGTGACCTACGTCGCTTGTGATAACCCGTCACTCTTGGTTGGCTTGTGCCTTGGCGCTTAATGCATCCAGCAGTTTGTTGTGGATATTACCGAAGCCGCCGTTGCTCATCACCAGAATATGATCGCCGGGTTGAACGGTTTTGCTGATCATCTCCACCAGCGTGTCGATATCTGCGCTCCACCAGGCTGGCTGAACACAGGCATCAGCGACTTCAGCCACCTGCCAGGGAATATGCTGAGGTTGGAATAGGAAGACCTCGTCAGCGCGCCCAAGCGCTGGTGCTAACTCGTTTTTGCAATGACCCATTTTCATGGTGTTGGAGCGAGGCTCCAGCACGGCGAGAATCCTTGCGGTGCCGCCCACTTTGCTACGTAGGGCGGCCAGTGTAGCGAGAATGGCGGTCGGGTGATGGGCAAAATCATCGTAAACCGATACGCCATACGCGGTGCCGCGTAGTTCCAGCCGACGGCGGGCGTTAATAAATCCGCCGAGTGCGCGACAGGCTTCTGCCGGCGTAATGCCGACATGGCGTGCCGCCGCGATGGCCATCAGGCCGTTATGCATGTTGTGTTCGCCCACCAGATTCCAGGTGACTTCTCCCGCCAACTGGTCATTGAGATACACCTGAAATACGCTGGCGTCGGTGGTGATTTTTTTCGCCTTCCAAATGCCTTCTTCCCCCACCAGTTCCTGTTCGCTCCAACATCCCATGCTCATCACCTGTTTCAGATGCAGGTCGTGAGATGGAACGATGATGCGACCTTTGCCCGGCACCAAACGCACCAGATGGTGGAATTGTTTTTGGATAGCTTTGAGGTCGTCAAAGATATCGGCATGGTCAAATTCCAGATTATTCAGAATGAGCGTACGCGGGCTGTAGTGAACGAATTTGGAGCGTTTATCAAAGAAGGCGCAGTCGTATTCGTCTGCTTCCACTACGAAGAACGGGCTGTCTCCCATACGGGCAGAGACATTGAAGTTGCCCGGCACGCCGCCAATCACGAATCCAGGCTGGTAGCCGCAATCTTCCAGAATCCAGGTTACCATGCCGGCGGTGGTGGTTTTGCCATGGGTGCCGGCGACGGCGATAACCCAGCGCTCGCGTAGCACATGATCATGAAGCCATTGCGGACCGGACATATACGGGATATTTTGTTCCAGTACCGCCTCAACGCAGGGATTGCCGCGGGTCATAGCATTGCCAATGATGACCAGATCAGGCGCGGGATCTAACTGTGCGGGATCGTAGCCTTGGATCAGGGTGATCCCTTGTTCTTCCAGTAAGGTACTCATTGGCGGATAGACGTTAGCATCCGAACCGGTTACCTGATGTCCTTGTGTTCGGGCCAGCAGCGCCAGTCCTCCCATGAAGGTGCCACAGATTCCTAAAATATGAATACGCATACGTTTTCCATCTATATTCAGAGAGTCTGCCGTCCATTCTAACGCTTGGAATACGTCATAAGAAATGGATTTGCTAGGTACTCGCTTTCTCTTTGGGCTACACTGCAGACGCAAACGCTGGCGGTACAAAAATAAAACCGCTTTTCATTCGTAGATTCTGGAATAGTGTTATGAAAACGTTAGGCGAATTTATCGTCGAAAAACAGCACGATTTCTCTCATGCCACTGGTGAACTGACCGCATTGCTGTCGGCTATTAAACTGGGTGCGAAGATTATCCACCGTGATATCAACAAGGCTGGTTTGGTGGATATTCTGGGGACCAGCGGCGTTTCCAATGTTCAGGGCGAAACGCAGATGAAACTCGATCTGTACGCCAATGAAAAGCTGAAAGCGGCGCTGAAAGCACGCGGCGAGGTGGCCGGGATCGCTTCCGAAGAAGAAGACGAGATCGTTATCTTCGACGGTGAGCGCGCCGAAAACGCCAAATACGTGGTATTGATGGACCCGCTGGACGGTTCTTCCAATATTGACGTCAATGTCTCTGTCGGAACCATTTTTTCTATTTACCGCCGTATTACCCCGCTGGGTATGCCGGTGCGTGAAGAGGATTTCCTCCAGCCAGGCCACAAGCAGGTCGCTGCGGGTTATATCGTTTATGGCTCTTCCACCATGTTGGTGTACACCACCGGTCATGGCGTACATGCCTTTACTTATGATCCTTCGCTTGGGGTGTTCTGCCTGTCTCACGAACGCGTGCGTTTCCCGGAGAAAGGCAACATGTACTCCATCAATGAAGGGAACTACATTAAATTCCCGCTGGGCGTGAAGAAGTACCTCAAATACTGTCAGGAACAGGATGAGGCGACGCAACGCCCATACACCACCCGTTACATCGGTTCGCTGGTGGCGGATTTTCACCGCAACCTGTTGAAGGGCGGCATTTATCTCTATCCGAGTACGGCCAGCTATCCAGAAGGGAAACTGCGTTTGCTGTACGAATGCAATCCGATGGCGTTTCTGGCGGAGCAGGCGGGCGGTAAAGCCAGCGACGGCAAAAACCGCATTCTGGACCTCGTACCGCAGAAATTGCATCAACGTGCGCCGTTCTTTGTCGGTAATACCTCGATGGTAGAAGATCTGGAAGGATTCCTGCGCGACTACCCGGACGCGTAACGCACGTCTGCCATCATATTCAGGCCCGCTTATGCGGGCCTGAGTCGTTTATGGTATCGGTAGTCAATACGCCGGATTTATTCGGGCCGGGCTAGCTGCTGTTCGAACCAACTTTCCAGGATAATGACGGCGGAAGCGGCGTCTACGCTCCCTTTGTCGAGTGCCCGGAACCCGCCGCGTTCAAACAGGTCCGCGCGTGCCTCCACGGTGCTGAGTCGCTCGTCGTGCAACTCAACGTTGACGCCGAAGCGGCCATGCAAACGCTGAGAGAATTTGCGTGCGCGTGTGGTTAGCGGTTGCTCGGTGCCGTCCATGTTGAGCGGCAGGCCAACGATAACCAGTGCGGGCTGCCACTCCTTGAGCAGTTTTTCCACTTTCTGCCAGTCAGGTACGCCGTCCTGCGCTTTTAGCGACGTCAGTGGGCGGGCGGTGCCGGTGATCTCCTGACCGATAGCGACGCCAATGCTGCGGGTGCCGAAGTCGAAAGCCAGTAAAGTCCGATTTCCCATCAGGCGTGCCCTGCTTCGGCGGCGATATTATGAATATCTACGCCCAGTTTTTTGGCGGCGGCGCGCCAGCGTTCGGCAATCGGCGTGTGGAACAACAAATTATGGTCCGCCTGTACCGTCAGCCAGGTATTTTCCAGCAGTTCGTTTTCCAACTGACCACTTTCCCACGCAGAATAGCCCAACGCGACCAGCGTATTACGTGGTTGGTCCGGCGTTCCCAACGTTTCCAGCACATCTTTTGACGTGGTTATCATGGTTTCATCGGAGATACTGATGCTGGACGCGAAGCCAGAGCACGGCGTATGCAGGATAAAACCACGATCATCGGCCAGCGGACCACCGGAAAAGACCGGTTTATCAAGGCGAATCGCCGTATCCCGCGGGTTAGGCGTGATTTTCAGTTTCTTGAGAATATTTTCTACAGTGAACTGCTCCATGGGTTTGTTGATGATAAGGCCCATCGCGCCGTCTTCATTGTGTTCGCAGATGTAAATCACTGTCCGCCTGAACACGGAGTCCTGCAGAGAGGGCATCGCAATCAGAAAATGGTGCTGTAAATTCATCGTCTTTATTATCGCTTCTCTGTCGGATTGAATATTTCCGGTTCACTGGAGGGCCGTGAACCGGGCAGGGCTATATCAGCGACCAGGATAGTCCATATTTTGTTAACGTTGAGCCAGGCGGCGTTCAATCGCGTCCATTAGCATACCGGTAATAGAGACATCCGGATAAGCGGACTCGATTTCACGCACGCAGGTTGGGCTGGTGACGTTGATTTCGGTCAGGCGGTCGCCAATGATGTCCAGACCAACGAAGATCAACCCTTTCTGTTTCAACACCGGCGCTACGGTACGGGCAATCTGCCAGTCGCTTTCACTCAGTGGGCGCGCTTCGCCACGGCCACCCGCCGCCAGATTCCCACGGGTTTCGCCGCTTTTCGGAATCCGCGCCAGACAGTAAGGCACCGGCTCGCCGTCCACCACCAGTACGCGCTTATCACCGTCTTTGATGGCAGGCAGGTAGTTTTGCGCCATGCAATAACGGCTGCCGTGTTCGGTCAGCGTTTCGATGATGACGGATACGTTCGCGTCTTCCGGTTTCAGGCGGAAAATCGATGCGCCGCCCATGCCGTCGAGCGGCTTGAGGATCACGTCGCTGTGTTGTTGATGGAACGCGCGCAGCCGCTCAGCATTACGGGTTACCAGCGTATCTGGCGTCAGTTGCGGGAACCAGGCGGTAAACAGTTTCTCGTTGCAGTCGCGCAGGCTCTGCGGTTTATTGACGATGAGCGTCCCTTTTTCTTCTGCCCGTTCCAGAATATAGGTAGCGTAGATGAATTCGGTGTCGAATGGCGGATCTTTACGCATCAGCACCACATCCAATTCATGCAGAGCGATGTCCTGCGTGGTGTCGACGTCGTACCAACGGTTGTAGTCGTACTGAACGCTCAACGTACGTGTTGTGGCGCGTGCTTCACCTAAATGCAGATAGAGATCGCCCATTTCCATATAGTGCAGTTCCCAGACACGGCGCTGGGCTTCCTGCAACATCGCAAAGCTGGTGTCTTTCTTGATATTGATGGACGAAATCGGGTCCATCACGATACCGAGTTTAATCATTATTATCTCCTTTACCCCAGATCGCCGAATCGTACCTGCAGTGCAGTGATTGCGGTGAGCGCGGTGGTTTCTGTACGCAGAACGCGAGGCCCCAGCAGGATATCAGTAAAGCCCTGGGTTGCGGTCATGGCGATTTCGTCTGCCGACAATCCGCCTTCCGGGCCAATCAACAACCGGATGCGCGATACCGGCAGCGGCAACGTGTTGATGCTTTGCGACGCTCGCGGATGCAGGTTCAGTTTTAACCCATTGTCTGGTTCTGCGCACCAGCTTTCCAGTGTTTGGACGGGGCGAATTTCCGGCACGCGATTTCTGCCGCACTGTTCGCAGGCCGCAATGGCGATCTTCTGCCACTGCGCGATTTTCTTCTCCAGCCGTTCGCCATCCAGTTTGACGCCGCAGCGCTCGGATAACAGCGGGGTGATGACGTTGACCCCCAGCTCGATGGATTTTTGGATAGTAAACTCCATTTTCTCGCCGCGCGAGATCACCTGGCCAAGATGCAGGTGCAACGGCGACTCCCGGTTTTCAGTTTGCCCAGCAGCGTAGCGGACCCGTACGCTTTTTTTCCCTGCCTGCACAATCTCGGCGTCAAATACCTGATTGCTGCCGTCGAACAGTTGCAGCGGCTGGCCGGCGTTCATGCGGAGCACCCGGCCCACATGGTTGGCGGCGTCTTCGCTCAGGTCCGTCTCACCCCCCAGCAGGGCAAGCGTATCGGGATGAAAAATGCGCGGTATTCGCATGAATAATCTGGCCTTAGGTGGTTGTAGTCAAAGAGGCGAAAGCCACCGTGCGGCGACGGTAGCGACAGCGGCAATCATTATATATAAGAGACAAGCCGTTATAGTAGGGAGCGGCGTCAGGGCTGGCAAGCCTGTTGCACGTAGGGGTTATGGTTGCCTTGTACGGCGGCGATACGTTTTTCACGGGTACATTCCCATGCGGTGACCGGGTACTGCTTGTCCCAGACATCAAACAACTGGGTTTGCTGGCGGGACAGGTTCAGGTGATAACGGTCGCGCATGTAAAAGTAGGTACGGGCGATGGCACCGCGGGCGCGTTCGGGCGGCTCTGCCAGCTGGTTTTTAAAATCAATCTTCATCTCGCACTGGCCGTACTGACGTTCGCCGCCATTCCACTGGCTATACATGAAATTGCCGCGATCACCATTCACTTCACCAATAGACGGTTGCAGGTTGTGCAGATCGGTTTCCATCTGACGATAAACGTCGTCTTTGGTGCAGTTCTTGCGGCCTCCATCCTGCCAGCACTGGCGCTGGTTGCCGAATTGCCACGCGGGTACCACATGTTCCCATTCGATACGGCTGGCGCGGTTGGCATCTTTGCGAACCTGATAGCCGCAGGAGTCCAGGTCCGGCGTCCCTTTTTTGCCCTGCCAGTTGATCTTGCAGCCGCAATAAAAGGAACCGGGCGCATCCTGATGGATTTTTGCCGCGGCGGCCTTGGCTTGCGTAAAGTTGTTGATGTTCTGACCAGCAGCGGCCAGCGTCGTCAGGCCCGTGCCCAACACCGCGAAAATGACAACATTGCGAAGCATATTCCAGAATCACCCACAGGGTTGAAAAAAGGCAGCGTACCTGAAGCGCACCATGTAGGCAAACGCAAAAAAATCAGCATGAAACGCTGGTTTTTTGATTTAAACAGAATTTGTTACGATGGCGTGTAACCGTTCGCCGCAAGAGCGACAACGGTACTCCGATTCGCCCCGGACAACCCGGTTATGTCGGCGCAGCGTGAGTTCATGGCGGCGGCAGGCGCACTGATAAGGGAAGGTTTTGCCTTGCACTGAGGCGAGTGCAAACTGGTGAGTACGGCGGGCGGGCACGTTCAGCACGCTTTCCATCATCCAGCGCCACTCCCGGCCATGCGGCGCGGTTTTACCAAAGTGGGCGTAGACCAGCAGATGTGCCAGTTCATGCGGGACGACTTCATCAATAAACGCCTGCTGGTTTTCCAGCAACAATACCGGGTTAAGGCGGATTTCCCACTCTTTCAGCCAGGCGCTGCCAGCAGTGGAGCCGCGTTGCTGGTAGTTGATGGCAGGTTCGGGATAATCGCCGCCCAATGCGGTATTGGCCTGTTGAAGTTTGTCCCGCAGACAGCGCATCACCGCTTGCTGCAGGGCGATAGGGAGTCGGGGTGTGTTCATGCTGGCAGCTTACGTTCTGGGTGAATGGGATGCAATATCGCCCGTTGCAGGCCCGGTAATAAAAAAACGGCGAAGCAGACGCTTCGCCGTTTAGCATGACAGTAATGCAGGCGATTATTTCAGGCCGGCAGCATCACGTAGTTTTTCTGCCACGTCGGTTTTTTCCCACGGGAATTCTGCACGACCAAAGTGACCGTAAGCGGCAGTTTGCTGGTAAATCGGGTGCAGCAGGTCCAGCATCTGGATCAAACCGTACGGGCGGAGATCGAAGAACTGGCGCACCAGATCGACCAGACGATCACTGGAGACTTTCTCCGTCCCAAACGTTTCCACCATGATTGAGGTCGGTTCCGCCACGCCGATAGCGTAGGACACCTGGATCTCACAGCGGTCCGCCAGTCCGGCTGCCACGATATTTTTCGCCACATAACGGGCGGCGTAGGCTGCGGAACGGTCCACTTTGGACGGATCTTTACCGGAGAATGCACCACCGCCGTGACGCGCTGCGCCGCCGTAGGTATCGACAATGATTTTACGACCGGTCAGGCCGCAATCTCCCATTGGACCGCCGATAACAAAACGGCCAGTCGGGTTGATGAAATATTTGGTATTGGCGGAGAGCCATTCAGACGGCAGAACCGGCTTGATGATCTCCTCCATCACCGCTTCCTGCAGGTCTTTCTGAGAGATGGACTCTGAATGCTGGGTAGACAGTACAACAGCATCGATGCCGACGATGCTGCCGTTGTCATACGCGAAGGTCACCTGGCTCTTGGCGTCCGGGCGCAACCACGGCAGGGTGCCGTTTTTGCGCACTTCAGACTGACGTTGCACCAGACGGTGTGCGTACGTGATAGGCGCAGGCATCAGCACGTCGGTTTCGTTAGTAGCGTAACCGAACATCAGGCCCTGATCGCCAGCACCTTGCTCCAGCGGATCTTTACGATCAACGCCCTGATTAATGTCTGGAGACTGCTTGCCGATGGCGCTCAGTACGGCGCAGGAGTTGGCGTCAAAGCCCATTTCGGAGTTGACGTAACCAATTTCGCGGACGGTGCGGCGCGTGATCTCTTCGATATCCACCCAGGCGCTGGTGGTGATTTCGCCACCAACTAACACCATACCGGTTTTTACGTAAGTTTCGCAGGCAACTCGCGCTTTGGGGTCCTGCTCCAGAATCGCGTCAAGGACGGCGTCGGAAATCTGGTCAGCGATTTTATCAGGATGTCCTTCGGAGACCGACTCGGACGTAAAAAGGTGTTTAGCCATGAGTTTCTTTACCTTATAAGCTAAAGCCGTTAAGCAATTTATCAGTTAACCGGTATAGATGGATTAACATCTGGACGTCTATTCTAGGTCACACTGTAGCCCCATGCCAGCAGTTTTTATACCGCACGCGTCGGCTGGAGATGTACATCGGCAGTTTTTATGAAAATGGTAGCTTTTTTTACCATTTTCATTTTGCTTTTCCGGGTATGGATAGGTATAAACGGCGGGCGGTTTTGTTGTCTGTTTTTCGGGTGATTTCGACCGGTGACGCAACGCTTATCCGGTAAGGATAGGTGGAGTCCGGCGGTTGGGTTTTCCCCGATACTGTTTGACCGTTTTCCTGATGGTTTTTCGTGATAGCCTGACCGCACATCTGCGGCGAGTGTGGAGGTGATAGGATTAATGATCCGTTGTTTATTGAGTGAGCCGCGCCCACTGCGCTCTTTTTCTGACGCCATCGCGTCACTGACTCAATCCTTTCTGCCATTTGCCCGAAGTTGCCTGTCCCGCAGCGCAACGCAGGACTCCAGAGCTGGCTAACCTGCTTTTTTCTCCGTGCCAGTAAATGCGTTTGCGTTATTTCTGGCGGTGTTTTCTCTGGTTTTCACCGACCCGAACCTCGGAGTCCGACATCGTGTTTTACACTAATAAGAGTCATAAAACGACGGCATACTACTGTCCGTCGGTTTTTTCACTGCCATCGTTGCACGCTTTTGCCGCACCGCTGGTATTTGTTGCGGGAAAAAATGTGATTATTCATCAAGAAGTGGAAGAAGGGGATCGCCATGTCTGACGATATGATTCAGCCGTACTCGTCAGCGGCGGGTAAACACGATCATCTGCGCTCCATGCAGGAGGTAGCCATGAATGACCGCGACGCCAGCGAGATGCTGAGAACCTATAACATTGCCTGGTGGGGTAATAATTATTACGACGTCAACGAACTGGGCCACATCAGCGTGTGCCCGGACCCGGATGTGCCGGAAGCCCGCGTTGACCTCGCCAAGCTGGTTAAAGCCCGTCAGCAGGACAACCAGCGCCTGCCGGCGTTGTTCTGCTTCCCGCAGATTCTGCAGCACCGCCTGCGCTCCATCAATGCGGCGTTCAAGCGCGCACGTGAGTCCTTCGGTTACGAAGGCGGTTATTTTCTGGTTTATCCCATCAAAGTTAACCAGCACCGCCGCGTAATTGAGGCGCTGATCAATTCCGGCGAACCGCTGGGGCTGGAAGCCGGTTCCAAAGCCGAACTGATGGCAGTGCTGGGCCACGCCGGTATGACCCGCTCCGTGATCGTCTGCAATGGCTATAAAGACCGCGAATACATCCGTCTGGCGTTAATCGGCGAAAAGCTGGGCCATAAGGTGTATCTGGTTATTGAGAAAATGTCGGAAATCAATTTGGTGCTGGAAGAGGCCGAGCGTCTGAACGTGGTACCACGTTTGGGGGTGCGTGCGCGTCTGGCATCGCAGGGTTCCGGCAAATGGCAGTCGAGCGGCGGCGAGAAATCCAAGTTCGGCCTGGCGGCGACGCAGGTGTTGCAACTGGTAGAACTGCTGCGCAAGGCCAATCGTCTCGATAGCCTGCAACTGTTGCATTTCCACCTGGGGTCGCAACTGGCGAATATCCGCGATATCGCCACCGGCGTACGTGAATCCGCGCGTTTCTACGTCGAGCTGCATAAGCTCGGCGTCAATATCCAGTGTTTTGACGTGGGCGGCGGGTTGGGCGTCGATTATGAAGGTACCCGTTCACAGTCGGACTGTTCGGTCAACTACGGCCTGAACGAATACGCTAATAATGTTATCTGGGGTATCGGCGATGCCTGTAATGAATACGGTTTGCCGCATCCGACAGTGATCACCGAATCCGGGCGTGCGGTTACCGCGCATCACACGGTGCTGGTATCCAACATCATCGGGGTGGAACGCAACGAATTCAGCGACCCGACCGCACCGGATGAAGATGCGCCGCGTGCGCTGGAAAGCTTGTGGAGCACCTGGCAGGACATTCATGAGCCGGGTAACCGCCGTTCGCTGCGTGAATGGCTGCACGATAGCCAGATGGACCTGAATGATATCCACACGCAATACACCCACGGTATGCTGGATTTGACCCAGCGGGCGCAGGCGGAGCAGCTGTATCTGAACATCTGTCAGCGCCTTCAGCAGCAGCTTGACCCCAGTAACCGCGCCCATCGACCGATTATTGATGAACTGCAGGAACGTATGGCGGATAAGCTGTATGTTAACTTCTCGTTGTTCCAGTCGATGCCGGATGCCTGGGGGATCGATCAACTGTTCCCGGTATTGCCGCTGGAAGGGCTGGATAAGCCGCCGCAGCGTCGTGCGGTGCTGCTGGATATCACCTGCGATTCCGATGGTGCCATCGATCACTATGTGGACGGCGACGGTGTTGCCACGACCATGCCGATGCCGCCGTACGACCCGGAAAATCCGCCGTTGCTGGGGTTCTTCATGGTTGGCGCGTATCAGGAAATTCTTGGCAATATGCACAACCTGTTTGGCGATACGTCTACGGTGGATGTTTTTGTGTTCCAGGACGGCACCGTCGAACTGGAAGAGTCGGATGAAGGCAACACCGTGGCTGACATGCTGGAATACGTGCAGCTTGACCCGCATGTGCTGATGTCTCGTTTTCGTGATCAGGTGAAGGAAACCGATCTGGCTTTGGAACTGCAAGCGCAATTCCTTGAGGAGTTTGAAACCGGCTTATACGGTTATACTTATCTGGAAGACGAATAATATTCGTTATGGAAAGATTGAGTGCTGTTGAGGGACTCAATCTTTTTCTTTTCCAGGCATGGCAACATACCTGCCCTTGGAGAGCACTGCGGAATCAGGATATCTGGTTAATCTGTCGTTGCGTATGTGTGACCCATAAACACGTTGATAATAACGTTATGGCGCAATGTTTATATCGGGAACGGTATATACCCTAAATAATTCGAGTTGCAGGAAGGCGGCAAGTGAGTGAATCCCGATGAACTTACTCAGGTAAGTGATTCGGGTGAACGAGTGCAGCCAATGCACCTGCAACCTGAAGTATGACGGGTTAAGGTTGCGTTTTTTATATTTATGACAGGAAGGATATATGTCTGATCTCAATCGTCAGCGGCTGTTTTTTACCAGTTGCTTTTCCTATGCGTTGACCGGTGCGCTGGTTATCGTGACCGGTATGGTCATGGGGGATATCGCGCAATATTTCAATGTCCCGATTGCCAATATGAGCAATACCTTTACGTTCTTGAACGCCGGTATTTTGCTGTCCATTTTTTTGAATGTGTGGCTGATGGATATTTTCCCGCTGAAAAAACAGCTGGTCTTCGGTTTTATTCTGATTGTGCTGTCGATTATCGGGTTGTTCGTCGGTAAATCACTGGCCGTCTTTTCCGCCTGCATGTTTACGTTGGGCGTGGTCAGCGGCATCACTATGTCGATCGGCACGTTCTTGATTACACAACTCTATTCTGGCCGTCAGCGCGGCGCCCGCCTGCTGTTTACCGATTCGTTTTTCAGTATGGCCGGCATGATTTTCCCGATTGTGGCGGCGGCGTTATTGTCTCGCCATTTTGGCTGGTACTGGATTTATGCCTGCATTGGGTTGCTGTATGTGGCGATTCTGGTGTTAACGCTGTTGTCTGACTTTCCTGCCATCGGCACGGATAAAACCAGCGACCAGAGCGCGCCTGTCGAGGCGGAAAAATGGGGCATGGGCGTGGTATTTCTGTCGATAGCTGCCTTGTGCTATATCCTGGGGCAACTGGCGTTTATTCAGTGGGTGCCGGAGTATGTGACCAAATCTTTTGGCATGAGCATCGGCGATGCTGGCGGGCTGGTCAGCAGCTTCTGGACCTCATATATGATTGGTATGTGGGTGTTTAGCGTTGTGCTCAAATTCTTTGATTTGCAGCGCGTTGTTACGGTACTGGCTATTCTGGCGACAGGAGCAATGTACCTGTTCGTGAGCAGCGATCAGCCCCAACTACTGAAATACTTTATCTTCGGCCTGGGCTTTATTTCCAGTGCTATCTACACCACGCTGATTACCCTGGGTTCCCAGCAGACCAAAGTGCCGTCGCCGAAACTGGTGAATTTCATTCTGACCTGCGGAACGGTTGGGACCATGCTGACCTTTATCGTCACCGGGCCTATTGTGCAGCACTTTGGCGTACATGCCGCACTGGTGACCGCCAACGGCCTGTACTTTGTGGTGTTCGTTATGTGCTTCCTGCTGGGGCTGGTGACGCGTCACCGTCTGCACGGGCATGAGGCTGCCGCGCATTAATCAGCGATGACTGGTGAATCAGCGATGATTTGCGGCAATCAATGATGTTAAAAGTCAATGATGTTAGAGGGGCATCCTGCGGGGTGCCCTTTTACATTATGGCTGCCTGTAGACGAGTATATTGACGGAGTGAGGCGATGCCTGGCGTGAATC
The DNA here is from genome assembly GCF_012273755.1 of Dickeya sp. CFBP 2040. Lineage (NCBI taxonomy): Bacteria > Pseudomonadati > Pseudomonadota > Gammaproteobacteria > Enterobacterales > Pectobacteriaceae > Dickeya > Dickeya sp. CFBP 2040. Next base: position 332,145 of record NZ_JAAVXH010000087.1, on the reverse strand, counting down.
ACCAATTTCCCTTTTCGTTGTGGTGGAAAATGGCGGCTGTAAACAGGTAAAGCTGCTACATCGTGTGAGCTGGGGAAGATAAAACCGTCCTGATGAAGAAAAAAGCCTGCTATCCGGCCTGCATGTTAGCAGGTTAGTACGTCTTTTCCGCTTGCTGTTCCATGTGCAATCGGCTGGGTTTTCATGTACATTTGTAAACATCTTTTCTTTGCCTTTTTGAGCTAACGCATTGATTAATATGTTTTATGTTCGGCAGGCAACTATTCAATCCGATCTGGAGTAAAGCATGTCCTCTCGTAAAGAACTTGCCAATGCTATCCGTGCGTTGAGTATGGATGGCGTGCAGAAGGCCAAATCTGGTCACCCTGGCGCACCGATGGGTATGGCGGATATCGCTGAAGTGTTGTGGCGTGACCACCTGAATCACAACCCGGCTAACCCGAACTGGGCCAACCGCGACCGTTTTGTGCTGTCCAACGGTCATGCATCCATGCTGATTTACAGCCTGCTGCACCTGACTGGTTATGATTTGCCGATTGAAGAACTGAAAAATTTCCGTCAGTTGCATTCCAAAACGCCGGGTCACCCGGAAGTGGGCTATACGCCGGGCGTAGAAACGACCACTGGTCCGCTGGGCCAGGGGATCGCCAACGCGGTGGGTATGGCGATTGCCGAACGTACGCTGGCGGCGCAATTTAACCGTCCGGGGCACAACATCGTTGACCACCACACCTACGTATTCCTGGGTGATGGCTGCATGATGGAAGGGATCTCACATGAGGTCTGTTCACTGGCGGGTACCCTGAAACTGGGTAAACTGATCGCGTTCTACGATGATAACGGCATCTCCATCGACGGTCACATTGAAGGCTGGTTTACTGATGACACCGCTGCCCGTTTTGAGTCCTACGGCTGGCACGTGATTCGTGGCATTGATGGTCATGATGCTGATGCCATCCAGCGCGCCATCAAAGAAGCGCAGAGCGTCACCGACAAACCGTCGCTGCTGCTGTGTAAAACCGTGATCGGTTTCGGTTCGCCGAACAAAGCCGGTACCCATGATTCCCACGGCGCACCGCTGGGCGATGCTGAAGTGGCTGCCACCCGCGAACAGTTGGGCTGGAAATATGGTCCATTCGACATCCCGGCTGATATCTATGCCGCCTGGGATGCCCGCCAGACTGGTCAGAGTAAAGAAGCGGCCTGGCAGCAGGCATTTAATGCTTACGCCAGCGCTTATCCTGAACTGGCTGGCGAATTCACCCGTCGCGTGAGCGGCGAGCTGCCGGCGAATTGGCAGGCAGAGTCGGCTAAGGTTATCGAACAGTTGCAGGCTAATCCGGCCAAGATCGCCAGCCGTAAAGCCTCGCAGAATGCGCTGGAAGCCTATGGCAAGCTGCTGCCGGAATTCCTGGGCGGTTCTGCCGACCTGGCGCCAAGTAACCTGACCATTTGGTCTGGCTCCAAAGCGCTGAATGAAGACCCGGCTGGCAACTACATCCACTACGGGGTGCGCGAATTCGGCATGACTGCCATCGCCAACGGTATCTCGCTGCATGGCGGCTTCGTACCATACACCGCCACCTTCCTGATGTTCGTCGAATATGCCCGTAACGCGGTGCGTATGGCGGCGTTGATGAAAGTGCGCAGCATCTATGTCTACACCCATGACTCCATCGGTCTGGGCGAAGATGGCCCGACTCATCAGCCGGTAGAACAACTGGCCAGCCTGCGCGTCACGCCGAACATGAGCACCTGGCGTCCGGCGGATCAGGTAGAAACCGCGGTAGCTTGGAAATACGCTATTGAACGTAAAGACGGCCCGACTGCGCTGATTCTGTCTCGTCAGAATCTGGCGCAGCAGGAGCGCACGGCTCAGCAGCTGGCCGATGTCGCCAAAGGCGCTTATGTGCTGAAGGACTGTGGCGGCCAGCCGCAGCTGATTTTTATCGCTACCGGTTCCGAAGTCGAACTGGCAGTTGCTGCTTGGCAGAAGCTGACCGATGAGGGCGTCAAAGCGCGCGTGGTGTCCATGCCGTCTACGGATGTATTCGACAAACAGGATGCAGCCTATCGTGAAGCGGTATTGCCGTCTGCTGTCACTGCCCGCGTGGCTATCGAAGCCGGGATTGCTGACTACTGGTACAAGTATGTTGGCCTGAATGGCGCGATTGTGGGTATGGAAAGCTTCGGCGAATCTGCACCGGCGGAAAAACTGTTCGAGGTATTTGGCTTCACAACCGACAACGTGGTGGCGAAGGCAAAAGCACTGCTGAAATAAGCAGAGCACGCTGTTAGCTATGTTTGTAAGGTCGGGATTGTCTCCCGGCCTTTTTTGATCCCGCTAGTTTGGGGTTAACACATGGGTTGAACAAACTGTGCGGTAATTATTTGACGCGGATCACTCTTCTGGCATCCACCCTGCCGCCATATTTCTTTTGCCTGGCAATTCGTTTATGCTAGCTGAAGCGTTTCAGTTGTTGGTGTGACGGCGTTTAGTCATCAAGCTCAAGCCAGAGTGGCGGTGCAACACACCGCGTATAACAAGCGGTTTATTCCTGACGACGTACTGATTATTCTATGATGCGCAGTGCTGTTATCACTCTACACAGGGAATTTCATGACAATCCGTATTGCGATAAATGGCTTTGGTCGCATAGGTCGTAGCGTATTGCGCGCGTTGTATGAGTCCGGTCGGCGAGCCGAAATTACGGTGGTGGCGATTAATGAGTTGGCCAACGCCGAAGGGATTGCTCATCTACTCAAGTATGATAGTAGTCATGGTCGTTTTTCATGGGATGTGCGTCAGGAATGCGATCGTTTGTCGGTAGGGGATGACACTATCCGCTTGTTGCATGAACCGGATCTCCGCGCACTCCCGTGGGGAGAGCTTGGCGTTGATATCGTGCTGGATTGCAGCGGTGTGTTCGGCAACCGCGCCGATGGTGAAGCTCATCTGGCGGCGGGGGCGAAAAAAGTGCTGTTCTCCCACCCCGGCGCGCCGGATCTTGACGCCACCATTGTGTACGGTGTGAATCATCAGGATCTGCAACGGGTTCACCGTTTGGTATCCAACGCCTCCTGCACCACCAACTGTATTATTCCGATTATCAAGCTGCTGGACGATGCCTACGGCATTGAGAGCGGCACCGTGACGACGATCCATGCATCGATGAACGACCAGCCGGTGATTGATGCTTATCATCACGATCTGCGACGCACGCGCGCAGCCAGTCAGTCGATAATCCCGGTGGATACCAAACTGGCGGTGGGCATTACCCGCTTCTTTCCGAAATTCGAAGACCGTTTTGAGGCGATTTCGGTGCGGGTACCAACCATCAATGTAACGGCCATTGATCTTAGCGTCAGTGTGCAAAATGCAGTAAATGTAAGTGAAATCAATACGCTGTTTCGCCAATCAGCGCAGAATACATTTCGTGGTATAGTTGACTATACCGATTTGCCGTTGGTTTCCGTGGATTTCAATCACGACCCGCATAGTGCGATAGTGGATGGGACACAAACCCGGGTCAGCGGAGGGCATCTGATCAAGACGTTGGTCTGGTGTGATAACGAATGGGGCTTTGCCAACCGGATGTTGGATACAACACGAGCGATGGCGGCCTGCGGTTTCTGATAGGCGGTGCCGGAAGACCGGCGCCTCACTCAAGCAACTTTAAACAGAATCAACAAGAGGATTCACCATGGCTGTAATTAAGATGACCGATCTGGATCTGGCTGGCAAACGCGTGCTGATCCGTGCGGATCTGAATGTGCCGGTTAAAGATGGCAAAGTGACGTCTGACGCCCGCATCCGCGCTTCTCTGCCGACCATTGAAATCGCCCTGAAGCAGGGTGCCCGCGTGATGGTGACATCCCACCTGGGTCGTCCGACCGAAGGCGAGTACAACGAAGAATTCTCCTTGCTGCCGGTAGTGAACTACCTGAAAGATCACCTGTCTTCACCAGTGCGTCTGGCGAAAGATTATCTGGATGGCGTTGACGTAGCAGAAGGCGAACTGGTGGTGTTGGAAAACGTTCGCTTCAACAAGGGTGAGAAGAAAGACGACGAAGTCCTGTCCAAAAAATATGCTGCACTGTGCGATGTGTTCGTGATGGATGCATTCGGCACCGCGCACCGTGCTCAGGCTTCGACCCACGGTGTGGGCAAGTTCGCGCCGATTGCCTGTGCCGGCCCGTTGTTGTCTGATGAACTGGAAGCCCTGGGCAAAGCACTGAGCAACCCGGCTCGTCCGATGGTGGCTATCGTCGGTGGCTCCAAAGTCTCTACCAAGCTGACCGTGCTGGACTCGCTGTCCAAAATTGCTGACCAGTTGATTGTCGGCGGCGGTATCGCTAATACCTTTGTTGCGGCTCAGGGGCATAACGTCGGCAAATCGCTGTACGAAGCGGAACTGATTCCGGAAGCGAAAAAACTGCTGGAAACCTGCGATATTCCGGTGCCGAGCGATGTGCGTGTTGCTACAGAATTCTCCGAAACTGCCACTGCAACATTGAAATCCGTTACCGCCATTAAAGATGATGAACAGATTCTGGATCTGGGCGATGTGTCTGCTGATCGTCTGGCTGAGATTCTGAAAAACGCCAAGACGATTCTGTGGAACGGCCCGGTTGGTGTATTCGAGTTCCCGAATTTCCGCAAAGGTACGGAAATCGTGGCGAATGCCATTGCCAACAGCGACGCGTTCTCTATTGCCGGCGGCGGCGACACACTGGCAGCTATCGATCTGTTCGGCATTGCCGACAAGATCTCCTATATTTCTACTGGCGGCGGCGCGTTCCTGGAGTTTGTGGAAGGCAAAAAACTGCCGGCGGTGGTAATGCTGGAAGAACGCGCTCGTCAGTAAGCGGTTTTTAATCCGTTATCCGAAGCGGGAGCGCCTCCCGCTTCCTGGTTCCCGGTTTAGGTCGGGTAACCGCAGCAATGAATCGTAGTAATGCCGGTAATCACTGTATTGCCGGTAATAAATGAGTAACAGACAAATCTCAAACCTTCCACGGCCAACGAAACAGGACGCGTGACATGTCTAAAATCTTTGATTTCGTAAAACCTGGTGTCATCACGGGTGATGATGTTCAGAAAGTATTCGCAATTGCCAAAGAAAATAACTTTGCACTGCCAGCGGTTAACTGCGTCGGTACTGACTCCATTAACGGCGTTCTGGAAGCGGCAGCTAAAGTTCGCGCGCCGGTAATCGTTCAGTTCTCTAACGGTGGTGCGGCGTTTATCGCGGGTAAGGGCCTGAAAGCTGAAGGTCAGCAAGCGGCAATTCTGGGTGCGATTTCTGGCGCTCACCATGTACATCAGATGGCTGCACATTATGGCGTGCCAGTGATTCTGCACACCGACCATTGCGCGAAGAAACTGCTGCCGTGGCTGGACGGTCTGCTGGACGCCGGTGAGAAGCACTATGCCGCTACCGGTAAACCGCTGTTCTCTTCCCACATGATTGACCTGTCTGAAGAGTCGCTGGAAGAAAACATCGAAATTTGCAGCAAGTATCTGGCGCGTATGGCCAAACTGGATATGACGCTTGAAATCGAACTGGGTTGCACCGGCGGTGAAGAAGACGGCGTGGACAATAGCCATCTGGACAACTCCGCGCTGTATACCCAGCCGGAAGACGTAGCTTACGCCTACGAAAAACTGAACGCCATCAGCCCTCGCTTCACTATCGCCGCATCCTTCGGCAACGTACACGGTGTGTACAAGCCGGGTAACGTGCAACTGACGCCGAAAATCCTGCGCAACTCTCAGGAATATGTATCTAAGAAGTTCAATCTGCCGCACAACAGCCTGGATTTCGTATTTCACGGCGGTTCCGGTTCTTCTGCGGAAGAAATCGCCGAAGCAGTTAGCTACGGTGTGGTGAAGATGAATATCGACACCGACACCCAGTGGGCTACCTGGGAAGGCATCCTGAACTACTATAAGAAGAACGAAGGTTATCTGCAGGGTCAGCTGGGCAACCCGGAAGGCGACGACAAGCCGAACAAGAAATACTATGACCCGCGTGTCTGGCTGCGTGCTGGTCAGGCGAGCATGGTGACTCGTCTGGAACAAGCGTTTAAAGAACTGAACGCAGTCGATGTACTGTAATTATCGGACTGCTGTCATTATTCGACAGATAGTTTGACTAAGGCTCCTGCGGGAGCCTTAATTTTATCTGCGCACAGGTAACGCTAGTCATGTTAACAGGAACGAACAGATGGAAGAACTCAACGTAGCTGAAAGCATGGGGCAATTGCAGAGCTGGCTGGTTAACAATCAGCATATCTTGTTGCAGTACGCGGTGAATGTCGTTGCCTCGCTGGTGATTCTGAGTGTCGGGATGCTGGTCGCCCGCATTATGTCGAACATGTTAAATCGGCTGATGGTCGCCCGTGGTATTGACGTCACGGTGGCAGATTTTCTGTCTGCATTGGTGCGTTACGGCATTATCGCGTTCGCGCTGATTGCCGCGTTAAGCCGGGTGGGCGTGCAAACCGCATCGGTCATCGCGGTATTGGGTGCGGCCGGTCTGGCGGTCGGTCTGGCTCTGCAAGGCTCGCTGTCGAATTTTGCCGCTGGGGTGCTGCTGGTGGTGTTTCGGCCCTTTCGCATCGGAGAAGCGGTAGATTTGGGCGGGATTGCCGGAACTGTCACGCAGGTGCAGATTTTTTCCACCACGCTGCTGACTGCTGACGGCAAAGTCATCGTGGTACCAAATGGTAAAATTATCGCCGGCAATATTATCAACAGTTCCCGTGAACCACATCGTCGTACCGAAATTATTGTTGGTGTGGCGTATGACGCCGATATTGATGTGGTGAAAAAAGTGCTGGGCGATATCGTAGCCGCAGATAATCGCATTCTGCGAGATAAAGGCGTCACTGTTCGGCTTAATGAGATGGGGTCATCTTCGCTTAATTTTGTGGTTCGGGTATGGACTGACAACAGTGATGCGGCATCGGTGTACTGGGATCTGCTGGAAAACTTCAAACGCGCTCTGGATGAACACCGCATCGGTATTCCTTATCCCCAGATGGACGTGCACCTGCATTATGCTTCGTTGCCTGCGCAAGCCGGTTCTGGCGAGGCAGCTACGCGGTAAAGGCATTTACCCGGTAATAGCAGGTTTTTTACGTTGGTGGCGGTCAGTGGCGGCACGAAGGTCATTGCCGCTATTGCATCGCACAACATGCAGTTTCATGATGGTTCTCGTATCGTCAGGTTGATGTCCTGACGGGCGTAATGAGAGGCGGCCAGACGTGATAAATGAACACAGCGTTGAGGAAGAGGGAAAAGCGGATAAGCCGCTGGGCAGCCAAAGTTTGTTTCGTGGTTTGCAGTTGATCGAAATTCTCAGTGATTATCCCAATGGGTGTCCACTGGCGCGGATTGCCGAGTTGTCCGGCATGAATAAAAGCACTGTTCACCGCTTGTTGCAGGGGTTGGCTGGATGCGGCTACGTAGCGCCTGCCAGCCAGCCGGGCAGCTATCGGCAGACCACCAGGTTCATCGCTATCGGCCATAAGGTGCTCTCGTCGCTGAATGTGTTGCACGTAGCGGCACCGCATCTTGAAGAGCTAAACCTGATAGTAGGTGAAACCGTCAATTTCTCAACGCGTGAAGATGACCACGCGATTCTGATTTACAAACTTGAACCCACTACCGGCATGATGCGCACCCGTGCCTATATTGGCCAGCATATGCCTTTGCACAGTTCGGCAATGGGGAAGATTTTCATGGCCTATGGTGCAGATGACTACCCGGCCGAATACTGGCGTAACCATCAGCACAGTATTTTCCCTCTGACCGACAATACCATCATTGCGTTGCCTGCCATGGAACGGGAACTAGCGGAGATTCGTCGCCAGGGGTTAGCGATGGACAGGGAAGAGAATGAACTGGGCGTTTCCTGCATTTCTGCTCCGGTGTTTGATATTCAGCATCGGGTGGCGTATGCCGTTTCCATTTCCTTGTCGATGGCGCGTTTGCAACAGATTGGTATTGATGCGCTGGTTGCGCCGTTGCGGAAAACAGCACGGAATATCTCTCTTGAACTGGGGTTTACGCCGCCGGCGTAAACGCTCGGATTCCATCCGGTTATGTTATCCGTAACCGGTATTCAGGTATTCACCGACTTATTCAGACATTCACCTATTCAGACATTCACCTATTCAGACATTCACCTATTCAGACATTCGCCTATATTGAATACGGCCTGCCTGGAGTAGGCTTTTGCACTTATTCACTCACTCGCCAGGGAGATACTGTGAAGCTGAACGTGTTGGTATTGACCACGCTGCTTGGCCTGTCGTCGATGGCGGTTCAGGCCGGCAATGAATTACCCAACGGACCGCACATTGTGACCTCCGGTACTGCCAGTGTTGATGCAACGCCGGATATTGCCCGGCTGGCGATAGAAGTCAGCGCGTCATCCAGGGATGTGTCCGACGCCAAAAAGCAGGTGGATGAACGGGTTGCACAATATTTTGCTTTTCTGGATAAACACGGTATCGACAAGAAAGATATCAACGCGGCCAACCTGCGTACGCAGCCGGAGTACGATTATCTGAAAAACGGCGGCTCGGTACTGAAAGGCTATCGGGCGGTGCGTCAGGTGGAAGTGACGTTGCGCCAGTTAGATAAGCTCAATGAATTGCTGGGTGGTGCGCTCAAGTCTGGTCTTAACGAGGTTAGGGCGGTGGAGCTGGGGGTGTCTAACCCGGATGCTTATCGTGAACAGGCGCGCAAAAAAGCGATAGCGCAGGCGATATTACAGGCGCAGTCGCTGGCAACCGGGTTTAGTGCCGCGCTAGGACCGGTCTACAGCATCCGCTATCACGTTGCCAACTACCAACCGGTGCCGGTCGCCCGCTTGTTCAAGGCTACCAATATGGTGGCGCAGAGTGACGTTTCGCAGACTTACGAGCAGCAGACCATTCACTTTGACGATCAGGTGGATGTGGTGTTTGAGTTGCAACGTGCGCCCTGAACCGGGCGCAGCGCTGTTTTGGATGATGAGTTTTAAAAGCTGCTTTTTGGGTCAGGATTGGCGCAACACCTGATGTCCGTGTGTGAGCAGGGCATCGGTGACCCGCCGCATCATCCGGCTCTCCGGTGCGAAGCGATGCCAGTACAGCATACGGCGCTGGAACAGGCCCGGCGTCAGGTCGATCAGCTCGCCGTTCGCCAGTTCTCTCTCGATCTGTAAATGCGGGATCATACAGCAGGTGGTGCCCTGACGAGCGAGCTGTACGAAGGCCTCGGATGAGTTAACGATGTGGCAGGGTACGCTACCGGGCGACAGGTCGAAGTTCTGCTGCAAAAATGCCTGATGCATGTCATCCAAATGATCGAACGCGACTACCGGTGCGCGCAGGAGCGCAGAGCGGGTTACGCCGTTCGGGAAGTAGCGGTTGGCGAATCCCGGCGAGGCCACGAACAGATAATCCAGCGCACCCAGCTTATCCACCAGACAGCTGGGCAGCGGCTGCGGCTGAATACTCACGGCTCCCACCACTTCACCCCGGCGCAGGCGTTCCTGAGTACGGGTTTCGTCTTCCACCTGCAAATTTAGTCTTATCGGCGAATCCACCAGCACCGGTTGCAGCGCGGGTAATAACCAGGTTGCCAGACTGTCGGCGTTGACCGCCAAAGACAGCAGCAGCGGCGTTTCGTTGCTGTTTTCGTTGCCCAGCCACTCTTCTTCCAGCAATTCCACCTGATGCAGCAGCGCTAACAACTTCTGCCCTTGTTCCGTCGGACGCGGCGGAATCGTTCTCACCAGCAACGGCTGGCCGAACAGGTTCTCCAGCTGTTTGATGCGCTGTGATACGGCGGACTGCGTAATACAGAGTTTTTGTGCGGCGCGCTCAAAGCCACGCTCTCGAATTACGGCGTCCAGCGCCTGAAGCGTGCGGTAGTCCGGGCGTTTCATAAAGGTGAAGATTCCTTTGCGTAAAAACTATATTCGGCAATATGCCACATTTTTGTGAGGTATCGCCGAAAAAAATCGCCGGGCCTGCTGCAACGAGACGGAAATATTGCCATGCCCGACGGACAAATCCCTCCTTTTGAGCATGTCATGCCCTATAATACGCACACGTTTTCGTAGCTACAGGCACAAGCACATCATGACGCAGGATGAACTGAAAAAAGCCGTTGGCTGGGCAGCGCTCGATTATGTTCGCCCCGGTACTATTGTTGGGGTGGGAACCGGTTCCACCGCCGCCCACTTTATTGACGCGCTGGGTTCTATCAAACACCAGATCGAAGGCGCGGTTTCCAGCTCGGATGCTTCCACCGCCAAACTTAAAAGCCTGGGGATCCCGGTCTTTGACTGCAATGACGTGGAGGCACTCGATGTTTACGTTGATGGCGCGGATGAAATCAATCCACACATGCAGATGATCAAAGGGGGGGGCGCCGCATTGACCCGCGAAAAAATCGTGGCGGCGATCGCCCGTCAGTTCGTGTGTATCGTCGATGCGTCCAAACAGGTTGATGTGCTGGGGCGTTTCCCGTTGCCGGTGGAAGTTATCCCGATGGCGCGTGCCTATGTTGCTCGTGAGCTGGTCAAAATGGGAGGCCAGCCGGTATACCGCGACGGTGTGATCACCGATAACGGCAACATTATTCTGGATGTACACAATATGAATCTGTCGGATGCGGTGGCGATGGAGAACCGTATCAATAGTCTGGCTGGTGTGGTTACCGTAGGCTTGTTCGCTAATCGTGGTGCGGACGTCGCACTGGTAGGTACTGCGGACGGCTTGAAGACCGTACGTCTGAAATAAGCCATTCCTGAATTAACGTATTGTTGTTTCTTGCAGTGATCCGGTCATGCCAGCAGTGACCGGATTTTTTTATCTAAAAAATCCGACTTTCTCTAACGTCTCATTTTTGGTACTTAATATTAGCTTTTCTTATTTCGCATCATCCCTGTGTGGCCCGTTTGGTGGTTGGCAGTATTTTTTACCATGAAAAGGCCGGACAGAGGGGCGATGGAAGTACGGATAGGCAATCGTTTGTATTGCCGCTTGCGTATTTTTTGTTATGTTTGCAGGAATCGGTTCGCAAACCGCTATGGCTGAAGTCTGAAAATAAGGTCGGGAAATGGCAAAGGTATCACTGGAAAAAGACAAGATTAAGTTTCTGCTGTTGGAGGGGGTACACCCTAATGCGCTGGAGGATCTGCGCGCTGCAGGTTACACCAATATTGAATACCATAAGGGGGCGCTTGACCCGGAAGCGCTGAAAGCATCGATTCGTGATGCGCACTTTGTGGGGATTCGATCACGTACGCATCTGACGGAAGAGATTTTCGCTGCGGCTGAAAAACTGGTAGCCGTTGGTTGTTTTTGCATCGGTACCAACCAGGTTGAGCTGCCTGCGGCCACCAAGCGTGGTATTCCAGTCTTCAACGCACCTTTTTCCAATACCCGGTCTGTGGCCGAACTGGTGATCGGTGAATTGCTGTTGCTGCTGCGCGGTGTTCCGAGCGCCAACGCTAAAGCTCACCGTGGTATCTGGCACAAACAGGCCGTTGGCTGTTTTGAAGCACGCGGCAAGAAACTGGGCATCATTGGTTACGGTCACATCGGTACTCAACTGGGTATTCTGGCCGAAAGCCTGGGAATGCACGTCTATTTCTATGATATCGAAAGCAAACTGCCGTTGGGTAATGCCCAACAGGTGCGTGAGCTGTCCGAACTGTTGAACATGAGTGACGTGGTCAGCCTGCATGTGCCGGAAACCGACAGTACCCAGAATATGATCGGTGCTGCTGAATTGGCGCAGATGAAGCCGGGTTCGCTCCTGATCAACGCATCACGCGGCACTGTTGTCGATATTCCAGCGCTGAGCAACGCGCTTGCCAGCAAGCATCTTTCCGGTGCGGCTATCGATGTGTTCCCACAGGAGCCAGCGACCAATAGTGATCCATTCCAGTCGCCGTTGTGTGAGTTCGATAACGTTATCCTGACGCCGCATATTGGCGGTTCCACTGAGGAGGCGCAGGAGAATATTGGCGGAGAAGTTGCCGGGAAACTGGTGAAATATTCCGATAACGGCTCCACCTTGTCCGCTGTCAACTTCCCGGAAGTCTCGCTGCCGACGCACAGTGATCGCGCCAGCCGTTTGCTACACATCCATGAAAACCGTCCCGGTATCATGACGCAAATTAACAACATCTTTGCCGAGCAGGGAATCAACATTGCGGCTCAGTACCTGCAGACTAGCCCGACAATCGGTTATGTGGTTATTGATGTGGAAACCGATGGTGCCGACACCGCGCTGCAACTGATGAAATCCATCCCTGGCACCATTCGTGCGCGCCTGCTGTACTAAGTGGTGGGGATAGTCAGTGAGTGATGACCGATAATTCGGTCTTATGAGGAAGCCAGCCCTGACAGTCTGGCTTTTTTACTGCAGTCTTTAGAGAGTAATAACGGCTTTACCACGCATATGCCCAGCCAATACGGCTTCGTGCGCCTGCTTTAGCGTCTCGGTGGTGAGCCCGCTAAAGGTCTGGCTGAGTGTACCCTGCAATGTGCCGTTATCGACCCGTTGCGCTACCTCACGCAGAATCTCTCCCTGACGAGCCATGTCTGGCGTGGCAAACATGCTGCGAGTGAACATAAATTCCCAGTGCAGCGCAGCGCTTTTCAATTTCAACGCGTTCTGATCCAGCGGACGCGTATTTTCCACGATGGTGCAGATATGTCCCATTGGGGCGATTAACCGGCTGATTGCATCCCAATGGCCGTCGGTATCATTCAGGCAGAAAATATAATCAACCTGCTCGATCCCCTGTTTTTTCAATTCATCCACCAGATGGCGATAATCCACCACCAGATGCGCACCGCGGTCACGGCACCATTGTGCGGAATCGGGACGTGAAGCGGTAGCGATGACCGTCACCTCACTGCGCTGTGCCGCCAGCGAAATAGCCAGCGAGCCGACGCCGCCCGCACCGCCGATAATCAACAGCGTTTTGCCTTTAGCTGCGTCCTGAATATTCAGATGCTCGAATAATCCTTCCCAGGCGGTCAGGGCTGTCAGGGGCAGGGCGGCAGCTTCAGCCCAGTTGAGTGAAGTGGGCTTATGCGCGGCGATACGTGCATCAACCAGTTGGTGCGAGCTGTTGCTGCCGGAGCGTGTGATATCGCCGGCATACCAGACTTCGTCGCCTGCTTTGAAACCACTCACCGCCGAACCGGTTTTTATTACTATTCCACTGGCATCCCATCCAAGAATACGTGGATGTTGCAGGCCGTCCCGGCGTAGTCCCGCGTGTACCTTGGTATCTACCGGATTAACCGATACCGCTTTTACGGCTACCAGCAGGTCATGTTCACCGGGATGCGGTAATTCAGCGGTGATTTCTACAAAGTTCTCAGGTTGCCTGGGATCAACGGCGATTGCTTTTACTGTCATGATCAATGTTCCCATCGTTACGTGTTGGACTGGATAACAGTGTAGACCCTGTCGATAGTGCTGATAAGATGGACAATTACTAACGACGTGTTCGGCTGAGAAGAACAATCATGTTCAAGCAATTACAGGATATGGCGCTATTCGCATTAGTGGCGGAATGCGGCAGTTTCACCGAAGCAGCCAGACAGGCGGGTATGGCCAAGTCGAGTCTCAGTCTACGAGTCAGCCAACTGGAGCAATCGCTGGGGCTGCGGCTGTTCAACCGTACTACCCGCAAGCTCAATCTAACCTTTGCTGGCGAACGCTATCTGGTGCATTGCCGGGAGATGCGACAGGCCAGTGAACGCGCCGAGATGGCAATGCAGCATTTGCGCGATAACCCCAGCGGACGCCTGCGGATAACCAGCCCTGCCGGATTGGGCGCTACTCTGTTGGCGCGTCTGATAGCGGAGTTTCAGTCACGCTTTCCGGTGGTTTCGCTGGATATTGTTATTGCTGATCGGGTCATCGACCTGGTGGAAGAGGGGTTTGATGTTGCGTTGCGCACCGGTAAACCACAGGATTCTTCCCTGATTGGCCGTCCTCTGGGTCGAGTGTCGCACTATCTGGTCGCTTCGGTTGCCTATCTGGCGGGATTTTCGCCGATTACACATCCGCGTCAACTGCAGTCGCACCGGTGTATCGCGCACAAAGCCTGGCCAGAATGGGGGTTTCACCGTGAAGCGGAGTATTTTCTCTGGCGGTTGCCTCAATCGCACATCACCGATAATTTGCTGTATGCTCGCGCTTGTGCACTGGCTGGCGGCGGTATTACGTTGTTACCGGCATTTTTGTGCCGCGAGCAGATAGATAGCGATGAGCTGGCTTGCCTTTTGCCTGAATGGCAGGCAGATACCAACGATCTCTATTTGATTTATCCAGGCCGCAGATTGAACTCTCCCGCTCTCAACTGTTTTATTGATTTTGCTCTGAGTTTTACCGCATCATCGTGCGACTATTCTGCACCTTAGGCGTAACCTCGTTATGTTATGAGCCAGGATATAATACCGGGCTAAAATCTGTGCCTTCTGACTGAAAGGGGATGCTATTCCGGACAGATGGCGGGATAACTCAGCAAGAAAAAGCAACCTGATCATTTCAGTTGGTTATTTATTAGCACAGCGTGCTACCGTCATCACGGTTTTTCTTTCTAAAAGAAATAATAATGCAATTTAATTAAAATAATGTTTTAATTTTTCTGAGGCGATGTTTGTTGCCTTATCTGATAGTTATGTGGCAGTAGGTTTTGGTCGCCGGGAAATAATGAATAGCATAAAGCTATACGTGCTTCTGCTAGTGATATAGTGGGAGTGATCGGCATCTTGTAGTGAAAGTGAGAAATCGGAATGGCAGAACAAAAAGGAAATGTCTCTTCTATAAATAACGTTCGTCTTGTGACACTGTTTATCACGCTGTTAGCTATTATTCTGCTGCTCTTTGCCCTCTCAATTGGTACTGCCAGTTATTTTCTCAAGCAGAGTAATTCATCTCTTGATCGGGCTAACCTGATTTCTGATATTCGCGCCGGGATTAGCAGCAGCATGGATCAGTTCCGTGTTTCCCGTCAGTTACTGGTACAAGCCGTAGCGGCGTCGCGCATCGGTGATACTGAAGCCTACAATCAGACTTTTACTGAGGGGGCGGAGCGCATCAAAAGCTCACAGAAGCGTTTTGATGAGTATATGGCCCGTACCGACAAGTCGAGCGTAGAGAGGGATCTGGATGCTGAGTTGACTGCTAACTATATCGCTTATCGGGACAAGGTAATGATACCGATGGTGGATTTGGTGCGTAACGGTCAGTTCGAAAGCACCATTGAGCTGGAAACGACGCTGGCGCGCCGGTTAGATACTAATTATGCCGTTCTGGTGCGCAAGGAAGTGAAATACCTGACGGAACATGCAAACAGTATTAATGCGCAGGCTGATGCTAATGCTCGTCTGGGCAATATCCTGATGGCGGTCTCGTTCATTCTGGCAATTCTGCTGGCGGGGCTGACTTATCTGGTCATCCGTCGGGCGATTCTGGTGCCCGTTAATGTGCTGATTGCTCGTATCCAGAAAATTGCGCAGGGTGATCTGACACAACCTGCTGAAAATCTTGGACGCAACGAAATTGGTGTTTTGGGGCAAAACCTGCAGCATATGCAGGAATCGTTGACGAATACGGTGACTGTCGTCCGTGAAGGGGCCGACTCTATTTATCAGGGCGCTTCTGAAATCAGTGCCGGTAATATTGATCTTTCTTCCCGCACTGAGCAGCAGGCGGCGGCACTGGAACAGACGGCAGCCAGCATGGAGGAATTGACTTCCACGGTTAAGCAGAACTCGGATAACGCTAATCATGCCAGTCAACTGGCGCGTAATGCATCCAGCAAGGCGGAGCAAGGGGGCAATATCGTTCAGGATGTGGTGAAAACCATGGGCGATATTTCTTCCAGTTCGAAAAAAATCTCTGAAATTACCAGTGTTATCAATGGTATCGCTTTCCAGACGAATATCCTGGCACTGAATGCTGCTGTAGAGGCAGCACGTGCTGGCGAGCAAGGCCGTGGCTTTGCGGTGGTCGCTGGAGAAGTGCGCAGTCTGGCGCAACGTAGTGCGCAGGCAGCAAAGGAAATTGAATCACTGATTGGTGAATCAGGCAGACTGGTGGATACCGGTTCAGAACTGGTGGCAAAAGCTGGCGAGACCATGGAAGAGATTGTGAAGGCGGTAGTCAGTGTGACGGATATTATGGGTGAGATTGCTTCCGCATCTGATGAGCAAAGTCGGGGAATTGGTCAGGTGAATCAGGCTGTGCTGGAAATGGAAGGTACGACCCAGCAGAACTCAGCGCTGGTTCAGGAGGCCTCAGCCGCGGCTTCCTCACTGGAATCGCAAGCGGAACGTCTGACCCAGGCGGTAGCGGTGTTCAGGATAAGTCATGGCAGGAACAATCAACCGGTTCGTACGTCGTTGCCGTCCCGGCCGACTTTACAGGCAATTCCTGCAGTGGCGGCTATAGGTGCGGCCAAAGGGAGCCGTAACGACCAGAATTGGGAGACGTTCTGAGTACTGCTATGTGTGGTTGAATCAGTCACACAACAGGATGTCCTATATGTTTATGTTCTATGAAAAAGCCCACCAGACGGTGGGCTTTTTTGTCTGTCCCGGCAAAAACACCGCGACAGAAATGGGGTGGCACGGTGTCACGCCATTTTTTTATACTTGATGCGATGCGGTTCCAGCGCTTCTGCACCCAGTGTGCGTTTTTTGTACTCTTCGTATTCTGTGAAGTTGCCTTCAAAGAATTCCACCTTACCTTCATCCTGATAGTCGATGATATGGGTGGCGATACGGTCCAGGAACCAGCGGTCATGGGAAATAACCATGGCGCAGCCGGGGAATTCCAGCAAGGCGTTTTCCAGCGCTCGCAGGGTTTCGATGTCCAGATCGTTGGTCGGTTCGTCAAGCAGCAGCATATTGCCGCCAACTTGCAACAGTTTGGCCAGATGTACGCGGCCACGCTCGCCACCGGAGAGTTCCCCGATACGCTTGCCCTGATCGACGCCTTTGAAGTTAAAACGACCGACATAGGCGCGGCTTGGGATCTCGAAATTGCCGATGCGCATGATGTCCTGACCGCCAGAAACCTCTTCCCATACGGTCTTGCTGCCGTCCATTTTGTCACGGAACTGATCGACTGACGCCAGTTGAACGGTTTCGCCCAGCGAGATAGTACCGGAGTCCGGCTGCTCCTGTGCGGATAGCATACGGAACAACGTCGATTTACCGGCGCCGTTGGGGCCGATAATCCCGACGATGGCACCTTTAGGAATAGAGAACGACAGGTTGTCGATCAGCACCCGGTCACCATAGGATTTGGTGAGATTCTGTACATCCAGCACTTTGTCGCCAAGGCGAGGACCCGGCGGAATAAACAGCTCGCTGGTTTCGTTACGCTTCTGGTATTCCACGCTGTTAAGTTCATCGAAGCGAGCCAGACGGGCTTTGCCTTTGGCCTGACGACCTTTTGGATTTTGGCGCACCCATTCCAGTTCTTTTTCGATGGATTTGCGTCGGGCAGCTTCAGTCGCCGCTTCTTGTGCCAGACGCTGGTCTTTCTGCTCCAGCCAGGAAGAATAGTTGCCTTCCCATGGAATCCCTTCGCCACGGTCCAGTTCCAGAATCCAGCCCGCGACGTTATCAAGGAAGTAACGGTCATGGGTGATAGCAACGACAGTGCCTTCGTAGTCGTGCAGGAAGCGCTCCAACCAGGCGACGGATTCCGCATCCAGGTGGTTGGTCGGTTCGTCGAGCAGCAGCATGTCGGGCTTTTCCAACAGCAGGCGGCAGATGGCGACACGACGGCGTTCACCACCGGAGAGGGTAGCGATTTTGGCATCCCACGGCGGCAGACGCAGCGCATCGGCGGCCCGTTCCAGTTGGTTATCAAGATTATGGCCGTCGTGGGCCTGAATAATAGCTTCCAGCTCACCTTGTTCTTTTGCCAGCTTATCGAAGTCGGCATCCGGATCCGCATAGGCGGCATAGACTTCGTCCAGACGGGTCAGTGCATGTTTCACTTCGCTGACCGCCTCTTCAATCGCTTCGCGGACGGTGTGCTCCAGATTCAACTGGGGCTCCTGAGGCAGATAGCCGATCTTGATTCCCGGTTGTGGGCGAGCCTCGCCTTCGATGTCTTTATCGATCCCTGCCATGATGCGCAGCAGAGTAGATTTACCCGCCCCGTTCAGACCCAGCACGCCGATTTTGGCGCCGGGGAAGAAACTAAGGGAGATATTTTTCAGGATATGGCGCTTCGGCGGAACGACTTTGCCGACGCGATGCATGGTGTAAACGTATTGAGCCACGTTGCTCTGAGCCTCTTTTCTGTCCAGTTTAGCGTTATGCCATTAAAAGCATGGCGCCTGTAAGGGCATGATACCGGAAGAGCAGTGATGCTCCGCCAGCAAAAGGAAATTTATTGTCGACGGAGTTTATCTGTTTTCGCCTCATGATCCCAGCCATCCTGTCACGGTGTTGTTGACTCTGAGAAGCTGCTTCCATCCTTGGTGGCATAGTTGATGCGGGTATCAGCCGAAATTGCGAATTTCCTTGGAAATAAAGGGGAAACGCTGTGAATTTCACTCTGTTTTAGGGCGCTTTCGGCGTATTGTTACCAGGCAGTATGATATGCCACACTGATTTGGTTTGAAAAAAAGCCAATCAGTCAATGCCATGCGGTCGTTGTTGGCGTGGTATTGATGCTCGGTGGTATTGGCGACAGCGTTCGGCGCAATGGCAGAAACGATAGCGAGTGAGGTCAGGGCAGTATGTTCAAAATAGGGTATTGGCGCTATGTAGCCGCCGTGCTATGTCTCGTTGGGGTATCGTGCCAGGTACTGGCGGACTCGCTGGATGAGCAGCGCCAGCGCTATCAGCAGGTCAAGTCTGCCTGGGATAACAATCAGATGGATGTGGTTTCCCAATTGATGCCGACGTTGCGTGATTACCCGCTTTATCCTTATCTGGAATACCGTGCGCTGACGCAGGACCTATCGGTGCTGAGTACTGCGCAGGTCAGGCAGTTTATGGCTTCACACCCGACGCTGCCCGCCGTGCGTACGCTCAATAACAGTTTTATCAATGAACTGGCTCGTCGTCAGGACTGGAACGGTTTGTTGGCTTTCAGCCCGGAGCAGCCTAAGCCGGTCGCTTCCCTCTGCAATTATTTGTATGCCAAAGTCATGGTTGGGCAGCCGCAAGGTGTCTGGGAGCAGGCGCGCGATATCTGGCTGACTGGTCGTTCACTGCCACCCACGTGTGACAAGCTGTTTTCCGCCTGGGAGCAACAGGGGGGATTGACATCGCTCATGGTGCTTGAACGGATGCGGCTGGCGATGGATTCAGGCAGTGCAGGTCTGGTGAATCATCTTGCCAGACAATTACCGGCAGAGTACAAAACCATCGTTGAAGCGTTGCTGAAATTGCAAAGTAATCCTAAAACGATTGAGCGCTTTGCACGGTCAGTCGGCCCAACGGATTTTACCCGCAAGGCGGTATTATCGGCGTTTAACCGCATTGCCCGCGAAGACCCTGATGCGGCGCGGGCATTGTTGCCACAACTGGTTCGCTTGCAGAAAATGCGTCCGCAGGAGCGCCAGACCATGGAGGATGACGTTGCCTGGCGTCTGATGAACAGTGATGCGACTGAAGAACAGGCACGCTGGCGCGATGCTGTAATTTTGCGTAGCAATTCGGCGCCGCTGCTGGAGCGGCGTGTTCGCATGGCGCTGGGGCAGGGGGATAGGCCAGGGCTTGCTCAGTGGATAGCACGCCTGCCGGTGGATGTGCAGCAAAAGGATGAATGGCGTTACTGGCGAGCAGTACTGCTGATAGAACAAGGGCAAAAGCAAGAGGGCGAGAATCAACTGCGTGACCTGATGAAAATCCGTGGTTTTTACCCGATGGCTGCGGCGCAGAAGCTCAATGTCAATTATCCGCTGACTATCATGATTGCTGCCAAACCTGAGCGATCAATTGGACAGTTACCTGAGGTCGTTCGGGTACGTGAATTGATGTTTTGGGGACTGGAAAGCCTGGCTCGTTCTGAATGGTCAGGGTTGGTGGCCAGCCGTGATCGCGCACAGCAGGAGGCGCTGGCGCGCTTTGCGCTTGAGCAACGCTGGTATGATTTGAGTGTGCAAGCCACGATTGTGGCGAAACTGTGGGATAATCTGGAAGAACGCTTCCCGCTGGCATGGAGCGACGATTTCCGTCAGGCTACGCAGGGTAAAGGCATCAGCCAGAGTTATGCTATGGCAATTGCCCGTCAGGAAAGTGCCTGGAACCCACAGGCTCATTCCGCGGTAGGCGCATCTGGGTTGATGCAACTGATGCCTGCTACGGCGCAGCACACTGCCGAGATGTTCAACATCGCCAGTTATACCAATAGCAGCCAGTTGCTGGATCCGCAGACGAATATCCAGCTTGGCACCAGTTATCTTGACTATGTCTACCAGTCGTTCGGTCAGAACCGTATTTTGGCATCTGCCGCTTATAACGCTGGGCCGTCACGGGTGAGTAGCTGGCTAAAAGACAGCAATGGCCGGATTGACGCTATCGCGTTTGTAGAAAGCATCCCGTTTTCTGAAACGCGAGGATACGTTAAAAACGTGCTGGCGTATGACGTTTTCTACCGTAGCCTGATGCAACAGCGCCAGACCGCCTTATTGATGGACAATGAGTGGCTACGGCGTTATTAACCGGGGAATGATTAACCAGACAATTATTACCCAACCAATAGCGAGGGGGCACACCCGGCTCCCTGTTTTAGCTGAGAACGGGGGCGTCGTACGGGTAATGGTTGTTTGAACACCCGCTTTACCGTGGGAATGCATCCTCTTTTCTGCGCTTTTTCTCGTGATGAAGACTGTGTTATGCTGTTGTACTAGCTAAATAGTATGGCGGTTGTTATGACATCATCTTCATTTCACGATCCGACGTTGTCCGAACAAGACGATGAAAATTGGCGAGCTTTTGTCAGCCTGTTTCAACAGGCGATGGCGGAAGGGTTAGAGCAACCGCTGTTACAACTGCTGTTAACGCCGGATGAGCGGACAGCGTTGGGAACCCGGGTGCGTATTATTCAAGAACTGATGCGTGGCGAAATGAGCCAGCGTGAATTGAAAAATGAGCTGGGGGCTGGTATTGCGACCATCACCCGCGGTTCAAATAGTCTTAAGTCTGCCCCAGCCAGATTGAAAATCTGGCTGGAAGATCAGTTGTTGCCAGAGAATAAGGTGTAGCTTTTTTGGGGCTGCTATCAAACAGATGGCGCGTGGATTGGGTGTTGATAAACTGGATTATGGAAAGGCACCAGCGCCAGTAACAGCGCCTGATGGTATACGCTGGTTCTGGACAATTTGCCATCCGTGAAAACGCCAATCGCGCCGCCTTGACGTTTGATATCCTGGATACCGGTAAGGCGCGCCATTTCATCACCCAGTTCGCGGCCTTCATCGATTCCCTGAAGAATGCTTTTCGGCAATACCAGACTGGCTGAACGAGATTCGCCGCGGATGGTCGCGTTTTCAATCACCATCCAGGCGAAGGTCATACTTTCTTCGATTCCGGCTTCCACGCCAACCCAGAAGTCAGCTTCCGGACGAACCTGTCTCGCTCTCATCACGCGATTCCTCGCGCCTGTACGGGTTTCAACAGAACCCTGAGGTTGACTGGGCACTCCACTGTCTACATCAACCCCTTCGATACGGCAATTATCTGCACCAAAAACATCGGTAAATGCTAAAGTGATGGCGTTAATCTTGGCCGGGTTGGTCGTAGATGCGACAACATGGTACATAATGTTTCCCTACCTTGTAGTTAGTTTGACGCAGTATAACGGAAAAAAATCATGTTACAGGTATATCTTGTTCGCCATGGTGAAACTGAGTGGAACGTGGCAAGGCGCATCCAGGGGCAGTCAGACAGTCCGCTTACCCTGGATGGTGAACATCAGGCCAGGTTGGTTGCCGACCGGGTAAAATCATTGGGGATCACCCATATTTTTACCAGTGACCTGGGGCGTACCCGACATACTGCCGACATTATTTCGCAGGCTTGCAACGGCTGCGCCGTCATCATGGAGCCGGGGCTGAGAGAGCTAAACATGGGCGTTCTGGAAAAAAGGCTGATTGATTCGTTAAGCCCCGAAGAAGAACGCTGGCGTAAGCAATTAGTGGATGGGACTCAGGATGGTCGCATCCCTGATGGTGAGTCTATGTCGGAATTGGCGCTGCGTATGCATCGCGTGCTGGAGAAATGCCTGACATTGCCGCAAGGCAGTCGGCCATTGTTGGTGAGCCACGGTATTGCGCTGGGCTGTCTGATAAGTACGTTGCTGGGGTTGCCTGCCTGGGCAGAACGCCGCTTGAGACTGCGCAACTGCTCGCTGTCGCGTGTGGATTATCAGCAAAGCCCTTGGTTGGCGCCGGGATGGATAGTGGAAACGGCCGGAGACGTCTCTCATCTTGACGCTCCAGCGTTGGATGAATTGCAGCGCTAACGCTGAATCGGAATCAGATATTCGCAGCGGATGATTTTGGGCGGTTCGGCTTCTTTAGGGCCTTTGGGATAGAAACGTTCCGCATCAAAGCCTTTGCGACGGGTCAGTTTATAGGTCGGCAAGCAGGTATCGTACAGTGTGATGATGAAGTCCTGCAAATCGTCCGCCGGGCCTTCGTAGATAAACAGGGCATAATCACCGCCTGGTAATGTCACCGGTTCGCCGGAATGAACACTTTCCGGAACATGATGTGGCTCCAGCGCGGTGGTATACAGCACTTCATGCTCATCATCCTTCTCCTTACTGGGGCGAGAATGATGCAGTCCGTAAAGTACCGGCGGAACCTCCTTGACCTCTCCTAAATATTGCCGCCAGAAATGAACGCGTATTTCAGTACGAAAGCAGGTAATTTGTTCCAGATTACAGGTGTAGCTCTGAGTCAGCCCAACTAACTGCGTTTCCGGCATGGTGACAAATTGTGGTTGCGGCATAGTAAAGGCACCCAGCCGAATTGGCGGATGGATACCAATAGTGTTCCAGTCATCCGCACGACGGTAGGAGGCTGGCGTCTGGGCAAACTGTTTTTTGAATGCCCGTGTGAAGGTCTGCTGCGAATCGAAACGGTACTGCAAGGCGATATCAAGAATTGGGCGACTGGTCAGGCATAATGCAACAGCCGCTTTGGTAAGCCGACGGGCGCGAATGTAGGAGCCGATGGCATGACCCGTTACGTCCTTGAACATTCTCTGTAAATGCCACTTGGAATAGCCGGCCTTGGCTGCAACATTATCCAGTGATAAAGGCTGGTCCAGATGACCCTCCAGCCAGTTGAGCAGGTCACGTATGATACTGGCTTGATCCATAGATCGTCCTCATAGAACACACCGAGAGCTAAGCGTATAAGCTCGGCATGATAGCAACTTTTTCCCCAGGGTACTTACCAAGATTTTTGTGCCTTATGAATAAAGAATCTGATTAACATAGGCTGTTAAAGCAATCTATCCGACAAACGGTTTTTGGACTACAGAAACTACGTTATGACGGCAACAAAGTGAGAGAAAGGCAATGATGAAAAGACGAGTTGTGTTGACGGCTGCGGCCCTGCTCTGCGGCGTAACATCAGCCTGGGCTGAGGAAATCGGTTCAGTGGATACGGCTTTTAAATTGTTAGGGCCAGACCATAAAATTATCGTGGAAGCGTTTGATGATCCGGATGTGGCAAACGTAACCTGTTATCTGAGCAGGGCGAAAACCGGTGGAATCAAAGGTGGGCTTGGTCTGGCGGAAGATACGTCGGATGCGGCTATTTCTTGTCAGCAGGTGGGGCCCATTACCCTGAGTGATAAGATCACCAACAGTAAAGGAAAAGGCAACGTGGTATTTCAGCAGCGTACCTCGTTAATTTTCAAGAAATTGCAGGTGGTGCGCTTTTATGACGCGAAACGCAATGCGTTGGTTTATCTGACCTATTCTGATCGTCTGGTGGAGGGATCGCCGAAAAACGCGCTGAGCGCGGTGCCGATTCTGCCCTGGAGCAAGTAACAGACGTTATCTACAGTGCATAAAAAAGCCGGGAGGGTATCCCGGCCATTGCATTATTACCTTGAGGTGTCAGGTAATCAGTCTTCCAAATCGCCGCAGAAGCGATAACCTTCACCGTGGATGGTAGCGATGATTTCCGGCGTATCGGCAGTAGACTCGAAATGTTTGCGAATGCGGCGGATGGTCACATCGACTGTACGGTCATGCGGTTTCAGTTCGCGGCCAGTCATTTTCTTCAGCAGCTCAGCGCGGGTTTGGATTTTTCCCGGATTTTCACAGAAGTGCAGCATAGCGCGGAATTCGCTACGCGGCAGTTTGTACTGTTCGCCGTTTGGGCTGACCAGTGAACGGCTGTTGATATCCAGTTCCCAGCCGTTGAAACGGTAGCTTTCCACCAGACGACGTTCTTCGGTGCTGCTGCCCAGATTCATGGTGCGAGACAGCAGATTGCGCGCGCGAATGGTCAGCTCGCGTGGGTTAAACGGTTTGGTGATATAGTCATCTGCACCGATTTCCAGGCCCAGAATCTTGTCGACTTCGTTATCACGCCCGGTCAGGAACATCAGTGCTACGCTTGCCTGCTCGCGCAATTCACGCGCCAGCAACAAGCCATTCTTGCCCGGCAGGTTAATGTCCATGATGACCAAATTGATATCATGTTCGGACAAAATGTTATGCATCTCGGCACCGTCGGTGGCCTCGTGAACAACGTAGCCCTCAGCCTCAAAAATACTTTTGAGAGTGTTACGAGTTACCAACTCGTCTTCGACAATAAGAATGTGGGGGGTCTGCATGTTTGCTACCTAAAATTGCCAACTAATAGAGATTCGAAAGTACAGAAGTCCTGGTTCTCTCGGGCGCTTTGGGAAACCATGTTCACCGTTTTTCCGCCGACTGACTCAAGTACGTAAATACGTTTTGATGCACTTGTTTCCACCTGACTCTTCGCTTGATAACAGGTGGCGATGAGGCTTTTCAACAGAGCCTATTGTGGCGCACAGTTTAACCTTATTAACAGCAACATAACAGTGAGCACTGATTTCACAGACGGGCAAATCAACGGTCCATTGACATATATCAAACTTCATTGTAGCACGTTAGTAATTTGTGGAAAACGCGCACTGAATGCCGCTATCTATCACAATTTAACATTTTTATATTCACCACGGCATAATAAATGCTGATAGCTGAAGCGTTTCCATTTTCACTATTACGGCATTGGCCACATGCCATTCGAAAGTGACAGGGTGTTAAGGTTGTGTTTCAAGTCATATGACGCAGGCGTGAAAACCTGGCAGACGTGCTATTCCAGCGTAATTATCGCTATATTCTGAATCGTCAGCGCACCTGCCGGGTGCTGGCTGGGAGGTTGTGTGCAGTTTTATATCATTTTGGTGTCGCCCGCACGGGCCGAGAACGTGGGTGCAGCGGCGCGGGCCATGAAAACCATGGGGTTTGGCCAATTGCGGATTGTTGATAGCACTGCACATCTTGAGCCTGCGGCACGTTGGGTGGCGCATGGTTCAGGCGATATTCTTGATGGCGTAGTGGTTTTCCCGACACTGGCTGATGCTCTGGCGGATGTTGAATTTACGGTAGCGACGACTGCTCGTAGCCGCGCGCGTTTTCATTACTACTGCTCGCCAGTACAACTGCTGGGGGTGCTGGAGGAAAAACAGCAGTGGGTGAAATCAGCAGCACTGGTGTTCGGTCGTGAAGACTCCGGGTTGACCAATGAGGAACTAGCGCTGGCGGACATCCTGACCGGCGTGCCGATGGCGGCGGATTACCCGTCATTGAATCTGGGGCAAGCGGTGATGGTGTATTGCTATCAACTGGCGTCGTTGATGCAGATAGCCGCCGCCGAACCGACGCCAACTGATTCAGGGCAGCTGGCTGCGTTACGTGATCGGTTTTCGCGTTTGTTGGTTCGGGTCGGTGCGCAGCAGGATGAAAAGCTGCGTGACTGGCTCCAGCAGCGGCTTGGTTTACTGGAGCATCGGGATAACGCCATGTTGCATAGGTTATTGCACGATGTGGAAAAAGCGTTGTTGGCAGAAGATAAGGAATAATGAAAGCAATGCGGCGGAACATGTTGGTAAGCTGCTTTTTCTGCGTTATTGCCCTGCTTTTTTGTTTTTGTATAGAGCTTTTGTCCGTTACGGCTGGCGTTGAGCGAACAGAGAAATGAAGAAATCCGTTGACTTAGCAAGGCGATTGCCCTAACTAATAGGGAAGATAATTTTTCGAATCACGAGAACGTTACGTAATGCATTATATCAGCCTGGTCACCACCATTATTATTACCACCGGTACTACCAGTAACGGTGCGGGCTGACGCGTACAGATGAATCCAGAAAAAGCCCGCACTTCAGAGTGCGGGCTTTTTTTTTTACAGTTATTGCGGGCTTGTTTCTGCCCGTCAAGGATACAAGGCTGTTGCAAGCGGTTTTCAAAGGCGCTTTGGCGTTTTTGGCCAGAAAAAATTCAGGAGAATAGACAAGATGCGAGTGCTGAAATTTGGCGGGACCTCGGTAGCCAACGCGGAGCGGTTTGCGCGCGTTGCCGATATCATCGAAAGCAATGCACGTCAGGGACAGGTCGCTACGGTGCTGTCGGCACCGGCGAAAATCACCAACCATTTGGTGGCCATGATTGAAAAAACCGTGGCTAAACAGGACATCCAGCCAAATATCATCGAAGCGGAAGTTATTTTTGCCGATTTATTGCAGGGACTGGCGCAATCGCAACCTGGGTTCGCCTATGACAGGCTGAAAGCGCGGGTGGATGAAGAATTCGCGCAACTCAAGCAGGTGCTGCATGGCATCGCGTTGCTGGGGCAGTGCCCGGATAGCGTTAACGCTGCCATTATCTGCCGGGGCGAAAAACTATCCATCGCCATTATGGAAGCGGTATTTCAGGCGCGCGGTTATCAGGTGTCGGTCATCGACCCGGTGCGCAGTCTGCTGTCGCAGGGGCACTATCTGGAATCTACGGTAGATATCGCTGAATCCACTCGTCGTATCAATGATCTGGTGATCCCCGCGAACCATGTGATCCTGATGGCGGGTTTCACTGCCGGCAATGATAAAGGCGAACTGGTGGTGCTGGGTCGTAACGGCTCTGACTATTCAGCGGCGGTGCTGGCAGCATGTTTGCGCGCCGATTGTTGTGAGATTTGGACGGATGTTGACGGCGTATACACCTGTGACCCGCGTCAGGTGCCTGATGCACGATTACTGAAGTCGATGTCCTATCAGGAAGCGATGGAGTTATCCTATTTCGGCGCCAAAGTTCTCCACCCTCGTACTATCGCCCCCATCGCCCAGTTCCAGATTCCCTGCCTTATCAAGAATACCGAAAACCCCCAGGCGCCAGGTACATTGATTGGGCTGGAAATCAACGATACTCAGTATCCGGTTAAAGGCATTACTAACCTGAACAACATGGCGATGATCAACGTCTCCGGTCCCGGTATGAAAGGGATGGTCGGGATGGCGGCGCGGGTATTCGCCGTCATGTCTCGCGCGGGTATTTCAGTGGTGCTGATTACTCAGTCCTCGTCTGAATACAGCATCAGTTTTTGTGTATCTCAAAATGAGTTGCCGCGTGCGCGTAAGACGCTGGAAGAGGAGTTTTATCTGGAACTGAAAGAAGGCGTGCTGGAACCGCTTGATGTGGTGCAGCGGCTGGCGATCATTTCCGTGGTGGGCGACGGTATGCGCACGCTGCGTGGCCTGTCTGCTCGCCTGTTTACCGCGTTGGCCAGCGCCAATATCAATATCGTGGCGATAGCGCAGGGGTCGTCTGAGCGTTCAATATCGGTAGTGGTGAGTAACGATGTAGCGACCACCGGCGTGCGAGTGGCGCATCAGATGTTGTTCAACACCAATCAGGTGCTGGACGTGTTCGTGATTGGCGTAGGGGGCGTGGGTGGCGCACTGCTGGAACAGATTCAGCGCCAGCAGTCGTGGCTGAAGCAGAAACACATCGATGTGCGGGTGTGCGGCATCGCCAACTCTAAATCGATGTTGACCAACATGCACGGTATTCCGATGGATCGCTGGCGCGATGAGTTGGCACGGGCACGCGAACCGTTCAGCCCGGCGGCGCTCAGCCGTCTGGTGAAAGAGTATCACTTGCTGAACCCGGTAATCATTGACTGCACCTCCAGTCAGGCGATTGCCGATCAATACGCCGCTTTTCTGGCGGATGGCTTCCATGTCGTCACTCCTAATAAGAAAGCCAACACGGGCACGCTGGGGTATTACCATCAATTGCGCCAGGTGGCGGCAAAAGCTCGTCGCAAATTCCTGTATGACACCAACGTGGGCGCGGGTTTGCCGGTGATTGAAAATTTGCAGAACCTGCTGAATGCCGGCGATGAACTGATTCGCTTTAATGGCATTCTCTCTGGCTCGTTGTCATTCATCTTTGGCAAGCTGGATGAAGGTATGTCGCTGTCTGCCGCTACACTGTTGGCGAAAGAGAAAGGCTTTACCGAACCGGACCCGCGTGATGATCTTTCCGGAATGGATGTAGCGCGTAAACTGTTGATTCTGGCGCGTGAAGCGGGTTATGCGCTGGAACTGGGCGATATTCAGGTCGATTCCGTGCTGCCAGCGGAATATGCACAGGGTGATGTGGCGAGTTTTCTGGAGCGCCTGCCGGCGCTGGATGCCGAGTTTGCCCACCGGGTTGAAGCGGCACGCGCTGAAGGTAAAGTGCTACGTTACGTCGGCAAAATTGAAGATGGCAAATGCCAGGTAACGATCAGCGCAGTCGGCGGAAACGATCCGCTGTTTAAGGTGAAAGACGGTGAGAACGCACTGGCGTTTTATAGCCGCTACTATCAGCCGCTGCCGCTGGTGTTGCGAGGATACGGTGCAGGTAATGATGTGACGGCGGCCGGGGTATTTGCAGACCTGTTGCGTACGCTGTCATGGAAGGTGGGAGTGTGAGAATGGTGAAGATTTATGCCCCGGCATCCATCGGGAATGTGAGCGTGGGGTTTGACGTGCTGGGCGCGGCGGTATCGCCGGTAGACGGCACCCTGCTCGGCGATTGCGTCACTGTGCGGGAAGCTGACCTGTTCAGCCTGCACAATGAAGGACGTTTTGTCAGCAAACTGCCGGATAACCCGAAAGATAACATCGTTTATCAATGCTGGGAGCGGTTCTGTGAGGAGATTGGCAAGACCGTGCCGGTCGCCATGACGCTGGAGAAAAACATGCCGATTGGTTCCGGGCTTGGCTCCAGCGCCTGCTCAGTGGTCGCTGGGCTGATGGCGATGAACGAATTCTGCGGCAAGCCGCTGGATGACACCCGGTTGCTGGCGCTAATGGGAGAGCTGGAAGGGCGTATTTCCGGCAGTGTGCATTATGACAATGTGGCGCCATGCTTCCTGGGCGGCATCCAACTGATGGTGGAAGAGATGGGCATCATCAGCCAGCCGGTGCCGGAATTCGATGACTGGTTGTGGGTGATGGCCTATCCGGGCATCAAGGTGTCTACAGCGGAAGCGCGGGCTATTCTGCCGGCGCAGTATCGTCGTCAGGACTGCATTAGCCACGGTCGTTATCTGGCGGGCTTCATTCATGCCTGCCATACCGGCCAGGCGGAACTGGCGGTTAAGCTGATGAAAGATGTGATCGCCGAGCCGTATCGTACGCGTCTGCTGCCCGGTTTTGCCGAGGCGCGTCAGGCGGCAGACGAGTTAGGTGCGCTGGCTTGCGGCATTTCCGGCTCCGGACCGACGCTGTTTTCCGTGTGTAATGACATGGGCGTTGCACAGCGTCTGGCAAGCTGGCTGCAGGAAAACTATCTGCAGAATGACGAAGGTTTTGTTCATATTTGCCGTCTGGATACCGCAGGCGCGCGACAATTGGGATAACGCATGAAACTGTACAATCTGAAAGATCACAATGAACAGGTGAATTTCGCCGAAGCGATCCGCAAAGGGCTGGGGAGCAATCAGGGCCTGTTTTTCCCGTTGGAGCTGCCGGAATTCGAACGCACCACGATTGACGAACTGCTGGAACAGGATTTTGTGACTCGCAGCAGCCGCATTTTGTCGGCATTTATTGGTGATGAAATGTCCGATGAAACCATCTACCAGCGCGTTAAAGCGGCCTTCCGCTTCCCTGCGCCGGTGGTGCCGGTGAGTGATGACATCGCCGCGCTGGAGCTGTTCCACGGCCCGACGCTGGCGTTCAAGGACTTTGGTGGCCGCCTGATGGCGCAAATGCTGGCGGAAGTGGCAGGCGATGAACAGATAACGATTCTGACCGCCACGTCGGGCGATACCGGTGCGGCGGTTGCACACGCGTTCTACGGCCTGAAGAATGTGCGGGTGGTGATTCTGTATCCGAATGGCAAGATCAGTCCGTTGCAGGAAAAACTGTTCTGTACGCTGGGCGGCAACATTCACACCATCGCTATCGACAGCGATTTTGACGCCTGTCAGGCGCTGGTGAAGCAGGCGTTCGACGATGAGGAATTGAAACGCGCCATCGGGCTGAATTCCGCCAACTCTATCAACATCAGCCGTCTGCTGGCGCAGATCAGCTACTATTTCGAAGCGGTGGCGCAGTTGCCGCAGGAAGCGCGCAATCAACTGGTGGTCTCGGTGCCGAGCGGCAATTTCGGCGACCTGACCGCCGGTCTGCTGGCAAAATCGCTGGGCCTGCCGGTGAAACGCTTTATTGCCGCCACCAACGCCAACGATACCGTGCCGCGTTTTCTGCAAAGCGGCGAATGGCAGCCAAACCCGACGGTGGCGACGCTCTCTAACGCCATGGACGTAAGCCAGCCGAATAACTGGCCGCGGGTGGAGGAGCTGTTCCGCCGTAAGAACTGGCAACTGAAGGAACTGGCGTTCGGCGCGGTGAGTGATGAAACCACCCAAGCCACCATGCTGGAACTGGACGCGCTGGGATACACCTCCGAGCCTCATGCCGCGATTGCTTACCGGTTGTTGCGTGATCAGTTGCAGCCGGGCGAATATGGCCTGTTCCTGGGCACCGCCCATCCGGCTAAGTTCAAGGAAAGCGTGGAGGCGATTCTTGGTAAAGCGTTGCCGCTGCCGCAGGCACTGGCTGAACGTGCCGAGCTGGCGTTGCTGTCGCACCACTTCGCGCCGGACTTCGCATTGCTGCGTAAATTCCTGATGGAATTGCCGTACTAACTTGGCCAGGCTGGACGACTGAACATAGCGGTCGGCCAGAAACGTAATAGGGCCGGAAGGTGGGAAACCGCTTTCCGGCCCTATTCGTTAGGTGTGGTTCATCTGGATTGTCAGGCATCGCGTTCGCGGCGCTTAAAAATCAATTCGTCTGCCGAGGAGTCAGCGGCATCAAAATAATAGCCTTCACTGTCGAAATCTTTTAGCTGTTCCGGTTGGGTCAGGCGGTTTTGAATGATGAAACGGCTCATCAGGCCGCGTGCTTTCTTGGCATAAAAGCTGATTACCTTGAACTTGCCATTCTTTTCATCCAGAAAGACCGGTTTTATCAGCCGCGCCTTGAGCCTGGCTGGTTTGACGGATTTGAAATATTCATCTGATGCAAGATTGATCAGAATATCGTCGTGCTGCGCGGCTAACGCCAGGTTGAGCGTTTCGGTGATGGTATCGCCCCAAAACTGATACAGGTCGTTACCCACGTCGTTTTTCAGCCGGATGCCCATTTCCAGACGGTAAGGTTGCATCAGATCCAACGGCTTCAGTACGCCATACAAGCCGGACAAAATGCGCAGATGCTGCTGGGCGAAATCAAAATCCGCCTCGCTGAAATCTTGCGCCGCCAGGCCGGTATAGACATCACCTTTGAATGCCAACAGCGCCTGACGTGCGTTATCCGGCGAAAATTCCGGTTGCCATTCCTGAAAGCGAGCCGCATTCAGGTCCGCCAGTTTGTCGCTGATGCTCATCAGCGAAGCGATATTTGCCGGGGTCAGTTGTTTGCAGTGCCGTATCAGTTGCAGGGAATGCGCCAGCAGGTCAGGCTGTGTGTAGCGTTGGGTGGGCAGTGGGCTGGTGTAATCCAGCGTCTTGGCAGGTGAAAGCGTGATCAGCATAAACGTATCCCGTTGGTGTTTTTACTGGCCTTACTGTAGCAAAAGCCGCTAAAAAAAGGGCAATGGCTGTGACAGGCACCATAAATCAGCGTTGTGTGAGGCATCATGCTTTTTGGGGCTGGAAACGGGAGGAAACAAAAATGAATAGCATTTATTTTATTGATTTTTAATATTAATCTTTTATTTTTCGCCTTCCCGTTTTTTTGTTGGTTCGCTTGCGTGGTCTTGGGTGCGTGTTATTATCAGACTCTGGCGATAGTTCCTGCCACCAGTTCATGCACAAACAATGAGAAAGGCCAACATGACGGATAAACTGACTTCCCTACGTCGATTCACCACCGTAGTGGCGGATACCGGCGATATCGCGGCAATGAAGCTTTACCAGCCGCAGGACGCCACTACCAACCCTTCACTAATTTTAAATGCAGCGCAAATTCCGCAATACCGTGCGCTGATTGATGACGCCGTGGCCTGGGCACGTGCGCAGAGCAGCAAACGCGAGCAGCAGGTTGTCGATGCGACAGACAAACTGGCGGTTAATATCGGCCTGGAGATTCTCAAGCTGATTCCAGGACGTATCTCCACCGAAGTAGATGCTCGTCTTTCCTATGATACCGAGGCCAGCGTTGCCAAGGCGAAACGCCTGATCAAACTCTACAACGACGCCGGTATCAGCAATGACCGTATCCTGATCAAACTGGCTTCGACCTGGCAGGGTATTCGTGCCGCGGAGCAACTGGAAAAAGAAGGCATCAACTGTAACCTGACCCTGCTGTTCTCGTTTGCTCAGGCGCGTGCCTGTGCCGAAGCGGGTGTGTTCCTGATTTCTCCGTTCGTGGGCCGCAATCTGGACTGGTACATCGCCAATGGCGACAAGAAGGAGTTCGCAGCGCACGAAGACCCAGGCGTTATCTCTGTGACAAATATTTACGCATATTATAAGGAACACGGTTATGAAACCGTGGTCATGGGAGCCAGCTTCCGTAATGCGGGTGAGATTCTGGAACTGGCCGGCTGCGACCGTCTGACTATTGCCCCGGCGCTGCTCAAAGAGCTGGCGGAAAGCCAGGGTGAGGTAGTGCCTAAACTCTCTTATCAGGGCGAGGTGAAAGCGCGCCCGGCTAAGCTGACGGAGTCCGAGTTTTACTGGCAGCACAATCAGGATCCGATGGCGGTGGACAAACTGGCCGACGGTATC
Organism: Dickeya sp. CFBP 2040; assembly: GCF_012273755.1. NCBI lineage: Bacteria > Pseudomonadati > Pseudomonadota > Gammaproteobacteria > Enterobacterales > Pectobacteriaceae > Dickeya > Dickeya sp. CFBP 2040. Next base: position 298,792 of record NZ_JAAVXH010000087.1, on the reverse strand, counting down.
CGCAAGTTTGCGATAGACCAGGAAAAACTGGAAAAAATGATTGCCGAATTGCTGTAAGGCTTGATGCAAGGTGCAGAAAACGGTCAGCTGGCGCTGGCCGTTTTTGTGTCTGTGATGTCCTGCTGGAGCGGCGTTAGCGGCGTGGCGATGGTGCAGTTGCGGGTTCGTTTTGCCAGATAGAGGTTGATGTCGGCGCGGTTGATGAGGTCATCCAGCCCTTCCTCCGGCGACTCGACCGCCACCAGCCCAATGCTGACGCTAATTCCCGGCGATGCCGATGAAGCACTTTGGCCGAATTTATCAATCCCCTCTCTGACGCGTTCCGCCACGCGTACGGCGTTTTCCTGCGTGATGCCGGGCAGAACGACGACAAACTCATCGCCGCCCAGGCGGCACAGGATGTCGTGATCACGAAACGAGTGACGAATAATGTCCGCGACTGCTTTTAGCGCCTTATCGCCAGCCGCATGTCCTAGTGTGTCGTTCACCTGCTTGAAGTGGTCAATATCAATCAGCATGACGCAAAGCAGCTTATCTTCCTGACGTGCTGTTTTCAGCGCGCGGTTGGCTGACTGGTAAAACGCGTCCCGGCGCAGAAAGCCGGTTAGATCGTCGTAACGGGCTGTGGCAGGCAGCTCAATCAGGTATTTTTTCGCAACCAGCGATAACAGGCTGCCCATGATGGCAATCATCAGGCTGATGCAAACCAGTGTGATGATTTCCGCAGAGGAGGTGACGATGTGGCTAAAGCCGGGCGTGCCTCCCAATGTTGTGACGCGCACGCGCACGCCGATCAGTTTATCGGTAGGCGAAAGGATGGGCGTGACGGTGGTGAGCTGATTTTTTTCCGGTGAATTACCGGAGGACGGCAACGAATTCTGGCATACCCGGATAATCGCCATGTTGTTGAGCGAAAGGTTGAGTTCCGACAAGCGGTTGATGCACTCATGGCTGGTGTCGCGGGTGTTGAGCGCCATAATACGTACTTGGGAGAACAGTGAATTACCGACTTTGTAGAAATGGTTGCTTTCGGTGACGTCACCACCGGAATTGTAGGACTCGTGCAGATGGATGATATTATCAAAATTACGTTTTTCTTCTTGCCAGTCTTTTTGCCGGGAATTCAGCAACAACAGGCTGGTCAGAGTGACTGAAAACAGGCCAAAAAAGATAAAAGCGGAAACCGGATTGGCAAACAATCTAACAATGTGACTTTTAATAACACTCATTCACTTTTTCCTGCACTACCCGGTGATGCGCTATTGCCTGACAACCCAGCCATACTTACAGAGCTAACTCCGCTAAGGCATTGCTCTTACCGGAGGGGGAGCGTCTGGAATCCGCATATCCGTTATTCACGTAGTGGTTTCCGTTCACTTTTCCTGTTCAATCTGGCTGCGATAATGATATCGGCTGGGGTAGACTCTTAATGATTGTTGTGGTTAGAAATATTAATTGATAATCGACAGTTAGTTCGTTGAATCAGTAGACATTATGCACAGTTGTGGACTGGTTATGATGTCGCCGTACGTATTTCAAGCATTGTCTCATTTGTGAGCAGATTTTTGAATGATTTTCATGCATCAGATGATTAATTGGACTGATGGAATAAATTTTTTGATGAACAAGAGGTGCTTATGAACAGTCTGTGCGTTGGTTTGGTATCTATTTCTGATCGCGCATCCAGCGGCGTCTATCAGGATGAGGGTATTCCTGCTCTGCAGGCATGGCTGACGGAAGCACTGCTCACCCCGTTTGAGGTGCAAACCCGCCTGGTGCCGGATGAACAGCCGCTGATTGAACAGACACTGTGTGAGCTGGTGGATGAATGCGGTTGTCATCTGGTGCTGACTACCGGCGGTACGGGACCGGCACGGCGGGATGTGACGCCGGACGCTACGCTGGCGGTAGCCGACCGGGAAATGCCGGGGTTTGGTGAGCAGATGCGTCAGATTAGCCTGCGCTTTGTGCCTACCGCTATTTTGTCGCGTCAGGTAGGGGTCATTCGCAAGCAGGCGTTGATCCTCAATCTACCGGGGCAGCCAAAATCTATTCGTGAAACCCTTACCGGCCTGAAAGATACAACGGGTCAGGTTATTGTGCCGGGTATTTTCGCCAGTGTTCCCTACTGTATTCAGCTGCTGGAAGGGCCTTATATCGAAACCAATCCGGACGTAGTAGCAGCTTTTCGTCCCAAGAGTGCAATACGCGATATAAAAAGCTGAAGTTACCGTATTTAGATGATAACCATCGCATGGTGCTGGTGTGTCAAAAATCTGCCGCTATAGTAATGTTTTATTTACACGATAATGTAAGTTTGTTTTCTTATCGTACTGGTATTATGCGGTGATTTATGATTGGTGAGCAGCATCGTCGATTGAATCGACACGATTATCAAACCCTCTCGTTGGCGGCATTGGGTGGCGCGCTGGAGTTTTACGACTTCATCATTTTCGTCTTTTTTGCCGCCGTGATTGGTGATCTCTTTTTCCCGTCAGATATTCCTGAATGGCTGCGGCAGGTACAGACCTTCGGCATCTTTGCCGCGGGCTATCTGGCGCGTCCGCTCGGCGGTATCGTGATGGCACATTTTGGCGATCGTGTCGGTCGCAAGAAAATGTTCAGCCTGAGTATCCTGCTGATGGCATTGCCCACGCTGGGAATGGGTATGTTGCCGACTTATGCTTCCATCGGTATCGCTGCGCCGTTGCTGCTGCTGTTGATGCGGGTGCTGCAAGGGGCAGCGATTGGCGGTGAAGTGCCGGGCGCGTGGGTGTTTGTGGCGGAGCACGTCCCGCGTTCCCGTATCGGTATCGCCTGCGGTACGCTGACTGCTGGGTTGACGCTGGGCATTCTGTTTGGCTCGATGGTTGCCACCTTGCTTAATACCTTGCTGCTGCCTTCGCAGATTGTCTCCGGCGGTTGGCGTATTCCATTCTTTATTGGCGGCATTTTTGGGCTTATCGCGCTCTATTTGCGCCGCTGGTTACACGAAACGCCGATTTTCCGCGAAATGCAGGCGCACAAAGCGCTGGCGGCTGAGTTGCCGCTCAAGACCATCGTATTACGTCATAAGAAAGCGGTTCTGGTCAGCATGTTGCTGACCTGGATACTGTCTGCCGGTATTGTGGTGGTGATATTGATGGCACCGGTATATCTGCAGAAGTTGCATGGCATTCCCACCGCGTTGACATTACAGGCCAACAGTCTGGCGACGGTCATGCTGATGCTCGGTTGTATTATCGTCGGGCTGGCGGTGGACCAGATTGGCGTTGGCCGTACCTTAGTCATCTTCAGCCTGATGTGTGCGGGGTGCAGTTGGTTCTTTTATTCCCATGCCGCTCAGAGTCATAGCTTGCTGTTTGTTAGCTATGCGCTGGCGGGATTGGGCGTCGGGGTGGTTGGTGCGGTGCCGTATGTCATGGTGCGATCATTCCCGGCTGCGGTGCGTTTCTCCGGCATCTCTTTTTCGTACAATCTGGCTTACGCTATTTTTGGCGGCATGACGCCTATTTTCGTTACGCTGCTGATGAAATGGACGCCGCTGGCGCCGGCTTTTTACGTGCTGGCATTGTGCGCGTTGGGGCTGGTATTGGGGATTTACCTGCAAAGTCAGACTCACCGTGAGGTAGAGGCACAGGCGGAACAACAGGTGACGGCTCCTGCCAGCGTATAAGTCTATAGGCGTAAGTAGTCTATTATAGAGGCTGGTTGATGTGCTGGGGGGATAGCCCTCCTGGCTAAAATAAAGAGAGGCATACACTAGCCTCTCTTTTTTGTCTTTTATTTTATCTGCTTGATAACGCTTGTCGCATTTATCTGTCAGTGTGCGCCGCGTGCGCCAATCGGCAGTATGGTGCGGCCATACTGTTCGTTGAGCACTTCGGCCATCGCCAGATAGATAGCGCTGGCACCGCAGATAATCCCTTCATAACCCGCAAAGGTCAGCAGCGCGTGGTTGCCGGTAATGTTACCGATAGCCAGCAGCGCGAACAGCACTGTCAGGCTGGCGAAAACGAACTGCAGTGCGCGGTTGGCACCCAGCGTGCCGAAGAACATAAACAGGGTGAAGATGCCCCACAGTGCCAGGAATATGCCCAGGAACTGGGCATCAGCTGCGTCCGCCAGACCCATTTTCGGCAGCATGATGATGGCGACCAGAGTCAGCCAGAACGCGCCGTAAGATGTAAAAGCGGTAACGCCAAAGGTATTGCCTTTTTTATATTCCAGCAGGCCGGCCAGGATCTGAGCGATACCGCCGTAGAAGATACCCATGCTCAGAATAATGGAAGTCAGTGGGAAAAAGCCTGCGTTGTGCAGGTTTAACAGAATGGTGGTCATCCCGAAGCCCATCAGTCCCAGAGGGCCAGGGTTTGCCAACGTTTTCTCGTGCATACATCCTCTGCAATAACAAAATGATCAATGTGGTGTTGTGCCTAAAGTTTGCCCGGCAGACGTGCCTGTGTGAGACGAATGGCGCATCGCGGGTACTCGCTGTCAGGCTGGGTATCCCCTTTTCTGCAGTGAGCGCGGCATCATAGCTGGCGGGAATGGGTGATACAACCCGATAGGTTGCGAATAATTTGATCAAAAACCGGGAAGATGCAGTTTTTTTTGGTTAGTCCCCCTTGATGACGGAATTGTCGTCCCCATCTTAGAGACAACGACGCGGTTTGACTGAAAAGATAACGACGATTTCGGGGTATTGAAAAGTAGTATTTCGCCCGCATAGTAAGTTAAACCACCACCCCGGATATGACTTTTAAGTGGAGATGTTTAGATGGGTAAGATTATTGGTATCGACTTGGGTACAACCAACTCTTGTGTAGCGATTATGGACGGTACGCAGGTTAAGGTACTGGAAAACAGCGAAGGTGATCGCACCACGCCTTCCATTATTGCTTACACGCAAGATGGTGAAACTCTGGTTGGCCAACCGGCTAAACGTCAGGCGGTGACTAACCCCAAAAATACGCTGTTCGCCATCAAACGTCTGATTGGCCGTCGTTTTCAGGATGAAGAAGTGCAGCGTGACACCAACATCATGCCGTATAAAATCATCCCGGCTGACAACGGCGATGCCTGGGTGGAAGTAAAAGATCAGAAGCTGGCTCCGCCGCAGATTTCCGCTGAAGTGCTGAAAAAAATGAAAAAGACGGCGGAAGATTATCTGGGTGAAACCATCACCGAAGCGGTTATCACCGTACCGGCTTACTTCAACGATGCCCAGCGTCAGGCGACCAAAGACGCTGGTCGTATTGCCGGGCTGGAAGTCAAACGTATCATCAACGAACCGACTGCGGCTGCGCTGGCTTACGGTCTGGACAAAGGTGCCGGCAACCGCACTATCGCCGTGTACGACCTGGGCGGCGGTACGTTCGATATCTCCATCATTGAAATCGATGATGTAGACGGCGAAAAAACCTTTGAAGTGCTGGCAACCAATGGTGATACCCACCTGGGCGGCGAAGACTTCGACAGCCGTATGATCAACTATCTGGTTGATGAATTCAAAAAAGAGCAGGGTTTTGACCTGCGTAACGACCCGTTGGCAATGCAGCGTCTGAAAGAAGCGGCGGAAAAGGCGAAGATCGAACTGTCTTCCGCTCAGCAGACTGACGTCAACCTGCCGTACATCACGGCTGATGCTACTGGTCCAAAACACCTGAATATCAAAGTGACTCGCGCCAAACTGGAATCACTGGTTGAAGATCTGGTGACTCGTTCGCTGGAGCCGCTGAAAGTGGCGTTGCAGGATGCTGGCCTGTCCGTTTCCGAAATCCATGACGTGATTCTGGTTGGTGGTCAGACTCGTATGCCGCTGGTACAGAAGAAAGTAGCTGATTTCTTCGGTAAAGAACCGCGTAAAGACGTGAACCCGGACGAAGCTGTGGCAATTGGTGCTGCAGTACAGGGCGGCGTACTGGCTGGTGACGTGAAAGACGTGCTGCTGCTGGACGTTACCCCGCTGTCTCTGGGTATTGAAACCATGGGCGGCGTGATGACTCCGCTGATTAACAAGAACACCACGATCCCGACCAAACACAGCCAGGTGTTCTCAACAGCGGAAGATAACCAGTCTGCGGTGACCATTCACGTGTTGCAGGGCGAGCGTAAACGCGCTCACGATAACAAGTCGCTGGGGCAGTTCAATCTGGATGGTATCCAACCGGCGCCACGCGGTATGCCGCAGATCGAAGTGACATTCGATATCGACGCCGACGGTATCCTGCATGTGTCTGCCAAAGACAAGAACAGTGGTCGTGAGCAGAACATTACCATCAAAGCGTCTTCCGGCTTGAATGAGGATGAAATTCAGAAGATGGTGCGTGACGCTGAAGCCAACGCCGAAGCGGATCGTAAGTTTGAAGAACTGGTGCAGGCGCGCAATCAGGGCGATCACCTGTTGCATAGCACCCGTAAACAGCTGGAAGAAACCGGCGACAAACTGGCGGCGGCTGATAAAACTGCTATCGAAGAAGCGTTAAAAGCACTGGAAACGGCGCTCAAAGGCGAAGATAAAGCAGACATCGACGCGAAAATCAGCAAGCTGGCGGAAGCATCGACCAAACTGCTGGAAGCCGCTCAGCAGCAACAGGCCCAAGCGGGTGCTGCTGACGCTGACAATGCGGCTCGTCGGGATGATGATGTCGTTGACGCCGAGTTCGAAGAAGTCAAAGACAAGAAATAATCGCCCTTAAGCGGGCGCAGTAGCGGTAGCTCATACTGTTGCTGGCAACCAGCACGGGCGTCGGGGAAACTCTGCGCCCGTGCACGCATGTTGAGGGCAGGAAAAAAGAATGGCGAAGCAAGACTACTACGAAATTCTGGGCGTTGAGAAAGGCGCGGATGAACGCGACATCAAAAAGGCTTACAAACGGCTGGCGATGAAATATCACCCGGATCGTAATCCAGGTGATAAAGACGCTGAGGCTAAGTTCAAAGAAGTCAAAGAAGCCTACGAGATTTTGACCGATGCTCAGAAACGCGCCGCCTACGATCAGTATGGACATGCCGCGTTTGAGCAAGGCGGTATGGGTGGCGGTGGCGCCGGTGGTTTCGGCGGCGCTGATTTTGGCGATATTTTCGGCGATGTGTTTGGCGATATCTTTGGCGGAGGCCGCCGTCAGCGTGCGAGCCGCGGTTCTGATTTACGCTACACCATGGAGTTGACGCTGGAAGAAGCGGTTCGTGGCGTCACCAAAGAGATCCGTATCCCGACATTGCAGGAATGCGACGTTTGCCATGGCAGCGGTGCCAAGCCGGGCAGTAGCGCGGTAACCTGTCCTACCTGTCACGGCAACGGGCAGGTGCAGATGCGCCAGGGGTTCTTCACGGTTCAGCAGACTTGTCCGCACTGTCATGGGCGCGGCAAAATTATTAAAGACCCTTGCACCAAGTGCCATGGTCACGGGCGTGTTGAGAAAAGCAAGACGCTGTCGGTCAAGATCCCCGCTGGTGTGGATACCGGTGATCGCATCCGTCTGGCCGGTGAGGGCGAAGCGGGAGAGTTCGGCGCTCCGGCTGGCGATCTGTATGTACAGGTGCAGGTGCGTGAGCACCCGATCTTCCAGCGTGAGGACAACAACCTCTACTGCGAAGTACCAATCAACTTCGCCATGGCGGCGTTGGGCGGCGAGATTGAAGTACCGACGCTGGATGGACGGGTGATGCTGAAAGTGCCGCCGGAAACGCAAACCGGCAAGTTGTTTCGTATGCGCGGCAAGGGCGTGAAATCAGTACGCGGCGGCGCTCAGGGTGATCTGTTGTGCCGCGTCGTGGTGGAAACGCCGGTCAATCTGAATGATCGTCAAAAACAGCTGTTGCAGGAGTTGCAGGAAAGCTTCGGCGGCCCGACGGGTGAAGGCAACAGCCCACGTTCCAAAAGCTTCTTCGATGGTGTGAAGAAATTCTTTGATGATTTGACTCGCTGATTTCACCGATTAGCCAGTTGCAATAAAGACCAGTCTGGATAAATCCTGGCTGGTTTTTTTATCGGTATCATTCAATAGATCGGTTTTTACGAGTATTAATCCAGTTTAAAACTGCTTTTAACGATGAGTGGTGTGGCTTAACCTTGCTATCCATTATCGGGCAGTGATGTCCGCCGATACGGTAAGGGAGAAAAAACGTGATAAAGCTATTCCGTTATCTGACAAGCCTGGAAGCAGCTGCCGGCATGATTCTGATTGTTGCAACGCTGTTGGCGCTGCTGGTCGCCAACATGCCGGCCACATTACCGTGGTATCACTCCTTTTTGGAGATACCGGTGGTATTCGGCATTGGCGCACTGGAAATCAACAAACCGCTGCTACTGTGGATCAATGATGGCCTGATGGCGCTGTTTTTCCTGCAGGTTGGGTTGGAAGTTAAACGTGAACTGGTAGTAGGGGCGTTGGCGAGTCGGCGGCAGGCGATACTGCCGGTCGTGGCGGCTTTTGGCGGGATGCTGGTTCCCGCGCTGTTTTTCCTGCTGTTCAATGTTACCGAAGCGGAAACGCGTTCCGGCTGGGCTATCCCCACTGCAACAGATATCGCCTTCGCGGTTGGTATTCTGGTGTTGTTGGGTAAGCGCGTGCCGACAGGGTTGAAAGTGTTTCTGTTGGCGTTGGCGATCATTGATGATCTGGGTGCGATTGTGATCATCGCCTTGTTCTATACTCATCAACTGCATTGGATGGCGTTGGCAGTGGCGCTGGCAGCGATTGTGGTGCTGGCGTACATGAACCATCAGCAGGTGATGAAAACCTCTGCCTATCTATTGGTCGGCATCGTGCTGTGGGTCTGTATTCTGAAATCTGGCGTTCATGCCACGCTGGCTGGAGTGATCGTCGGTTTCTTTATTCCGCTGCGCGTTCCTGCTGGCTCCCCGTCACCAGCCAGTACGCTGGAGCATGGGCTGGCGAGTTGGATTGCCTTTTTGGTGATCCCGTTGTTTGCTTTCGCTAATGCCGGTATTTCGTTGCAGGGTGTCGAGATCAGGCACTTGCTGTCGCCATTAACGTTGGGTATCGCCAGTGGGTTACTGCTGGGCAAACCGATTGGCGTGTCGTTGTTTAGCTGGTTGGTGATTCGCCTTGGGTTGGGTAAATTGCCGGCAGGCGTAGATTTTCGTCAGGTGATGGCGGTATCGGTGCTGTGCGGCATCGGTTTCACTATGTCTATTTTCATTACCTTGCTGGCGTTTGGTGATGTGGCTGCGCAGGATATTCTGTATGCCAAACTGGCGATTCTGTTGACGTCATTGACGACAGCGGTGCTGGGTTACCTGACGCTGCGCGCGGTGTTGCCTGCCACGCAACGCTGAATTATGAGCGAAGGGGAGCGAGTGTATGTCGCACATCAACTTCAATCATCTCTATTATTTCTGGCAGGTGTGTAAGGCTGGTTCGATAGCAGGAGCTGCTGAAAGGTTGTTTCTGACGCCGCAGACCATTACCGGGCAGATAAAGTTGCTGGAAGAGCGTCTGCAGGGGAAATTGTTCAAGCGTAAAGGGCGTGGTCTGGAGCCGACTGAGCTGGGGCAGTTGGTGTTTCGCTATGCGGACAAGATGTTTGCGCTGGGCCAGGAAATGCTGGATATCGTGAATTACCGTAAGGAGTCCAGCCTGTTGTTCGATGTCGGCGTTGCGGATGCCTTATCCAAACGGTTGGTGAGCCGGGTATTGGAAACGGTGGTGAATGAACAAATGCCGATACACCTGCGCTGCTTTGAGTCTACCCATGAGATGCTGATTGAACAGTTGAGTCAGCATAAGCTGGATATGATTCTGTCAGACTGCCCGGTGGATTCCGGTCAGCAGGCAGGATTATTTTCCCGTAAGCTTGGCGAATGCGGGGTGAGTTTTTACTGTCGATGGCCGGGACCGGAATTACCTTTTCCTGCTTGTCTGTCGCAAAGTAAGTTATTAATTCCCGCTCGCCGCACGATGTTGGGCCGCAAGTTGCTTAGTTGGTTTAATGAGCAGAACCTGCCGGTAGATATCATGGGGGAGTTTGATGACGCGGCGCTGATGTCCGCTTTTGGCATGAGTCATAGCGCGATTTTCGTTGCGCCGTCGCTACATGCTCACGAAATGGTTGCACAAGGTGAGATTATAGAAGTCGGTCGTATCGATAACATTCAGGATGAGTATTACGTTATTTTCGCCGAACGAATGATTCAACACCCGGCAGTGCAGCGTGTTTGCAATGAAGATTTCTCTTCCCTGTTTCGAGAATAAAACGTTTTTTGCCGTCCGCAGGTACAAAAAAACCGGCCTTGGCCGGTTTCTTTAGCGATTTATCACGTAAACGTGATTACTGCATCGCGTTGATCTGCGCAGTCAGATTGGATTTATGACGAGCAGCTTTGTTTTTGTGGATCAGACCTTTGCTGGCCTGACGATCCACGATCGGTTGCATGTCATTAAATGCTTTCTGCGCAGCTTCTTTATCGCCGGTGGCGATGGCCGCATACACTTTCTTGATGAAAGTACGCATCATGGAGCGACGGCTTGCGTTGTGCTTGCGGCGCTTCTCAGATTGTACGGCGCGTTTCTTAGCTGATTTGATATTAGCCAAGGTCCAACTCCCAAATATATTCTATCGAGGACAATTCAAAGGCCGAGGAATATGCCCTTTTAGCCTTCTTTTGTCAATGGATTTGTGCAAATAAGCGCCGTTTGTACGCCAGCGCTTGTTACGTTGTGATGGCGCGGGATTTTAGCAGCTTAAGCGTCGGGAATACAGCCTTTCGCGTCATAAATTCACCCTTTGCCGCTGTTGCCGCGTCAACCGTTTGATTGCGGGTTATAAAGCTATGTATCCGGCGATGCGCCTGAGTTCTGGAATATGAAAAATTCTCATCGAAGCGGGGCGGCGAAATACGCCGGACTGGCAACAAAAGGCATGAATCGCGGGTTAACCTTGGTCGCTGTACAAGGTATAATCCGCCGATTTCCACTGTTTTGAGCCAGTTATGCAGCTAATCCGCGGTATACACAATCTCCAGACCTGCCATTATGGCTGTGTGCTAACTATTGGTAACTTTGACGGTGTCCACCGTGGGCATCAGGCATTGCTTGAGCGTCTGAAGCAGGAAGGGCAGGCACGCGGGTTGCCGGTGATGGTGATGATTTTCGAGCCTCAGCCGCTGGAATTGTTTGCTGCGGAAAAGGCGCCAGCGCGGCTGACCCGATTGCGCGACAAGGTGAAATACCTGGCACAGGCTGGTGTGGATTACCTGTTATGCGTAACGTTTGATACCAGTTTTGCCGCTAATCATGCCAATACCTTTATTTCCAACCTGTTGGTGGAAAAGCTAGGGGTGAAATTTCTGGTGGTGGGGGATGACTTCCACTTCGGGGCTGGCCGCGAGGGGGATTTCCTGTTATTACAGAAAGCCGGTGCCGAGCTGGGTTTCGAGGTGATCAGCACCACGACTTTTTGCAGCAGCGGCAAGCGGGTAAGCAGCACTGCTGTGCGCGAAGCGCTGGCGCAGGACAATCTGGCACTGGCGCAGGAACTACTGGGTCACCCGTTCAGTATCTCTGGCCGGGTGGTGCACGGCAATGAGCTGGGGCGCACCATCGGTTTTCCAACGGCTAATTTGCCTCTTAAACGCCAGGTCTCGCCGGTCAGCGGCGTGTATGCGGTTCAGGTGCACGGGCTTGGCGACGTGCCGTTGCCTGGCGTGGCCAACATCGGCACTCGTCCTACTGTGACGGGGGACAAACGCCAACAACTGGAAGTGCATTTACTGGATATAACACTGGATCTGTATGGCCGACATATAGATGTGGTGATGTGTAAAAAATTACGTAGTGAGCAGCGGTTTGCTTCGCTGGATGCGCTGAAGCAGCAGATCGCCAACGATGTGGTGGCCGCCCGTGAGTTCTTCGGGTTGAAGGCGCCAGTTTAATTTTTCTCTAGCCAAAAACGAAATCGAGAATCGAATGAGTGACTATAAAACTACCCTGAATTTGCCGGAAACAGGGTTCCCGATGCGTGGCGATTTGGCCAAACGCGAACCTGACATGCTGAAACGTTGGTATGAGCAGGATCTGTACGGGATTATTCGTGGCGCCAAGAAGGGTAAAAAAACCTTTATCCTTCACGACGGCCCGCCGTATGCAAACGGCAATATTCACATTGGTCACTCGGTTAACAAGATTCTCAAAGACATTATCATCAAGTCCAAAGGTTTATCCGGCTATGACTCGCCATATGTGCCGGGTTGGGACTGTCACGGTCTGCCGATTGAACTGAAAGTAGAACAACTGGTCGGCAAACCGGGTGAGAAGGTGAGCGCCGCGCAGTTCCGCGAAGAGTGCCGCAAATATGCCGCTGAGCAGGTTGCCGGGCAGAAGAAAGATTTTATCCGCCTGGGTGTGCTGGGCGATTGGGATCGTCCATACCTGACGATGGATTTCAAAACCGAAGCCAACATCATTCGTGCGCTGGGCCGCATTATCGAAAATGGGCACCTGCACAAGGGCGCTAAGCCGGTGCACTGGTGTGCTGACTGTGGTTCTGCACTGGCGGAAGCAGAAGTCGAGTATTACGACAGAACCTCCCCGGCGATTGATGTCGCGTTCAATGCGGTTGACCGTGCCGCCGTGTTGGCAAAATTCGGCCTGACTGACGATGCGGTAAATGGCGATGTCGCACTGGTTATCTGGACGACCACCCCGTGGACGTTGCCGGCTAACCGCGCCATTGCCCTGAATGCCGAGATTGATTACGTGCTGATTCAGGTGGCGGGTAAAGCGATTATCGTTGCCGAAGGACTAGCCGACGCGGTTGCCAAACGCGTTGCCGGAAGTGACGCCAACGCCTGCTTGGGCCATGCCGTCAAAGGTAGCGATCTGGAATTGCTGCGCTTTCGTCATCCGTTTATGGGGTTCGATGTGCCAGCAATTCTGGGCGATCACGTTACGCTGGACGCCGGTACCGGTGCGGTGCATACCGCCGGTGGTCACGGCCCTGACGACTACGTCATCAGCCAGAAATATCAGTTGGAAATCGCTAATCCGGTTGGACCGAACGGCTGCTACCTGCCGGGAACCTTCCCAGAGCTGGATGGCTTGTTCGTGTTTAAAGCCAACGACAAGATCGTTGAATTGCTGCGTGAACGTGGCGCGCTATTGCACCATGAGAAGCTACAACACAGCTACCCGTGCTGCTGGCGCCATAAGTCGCCGATTCTGTTCCGCGCCACACCGCAGTGGTTCGTGAGTATGGATCAGAACGGCCTGCGCCAACAGTCGCTGTCAGAAATCAAAGGTGTGCAGTGGATCCCGGATTGGGGCCAGGCACGCATTGAGTCGATGGTGGCGAGCCGCCCTGACTGGTGTATTTCTCGTCAGCGTACCTGGGGCGTGCCGATGTCGTTGTTCGTGCATAAAGAAACGCAAGCACTGCATCCACGTACGACCGAGCTGATTGAAGCGGTAGCGCAACGTGTCGAACAGGACGGCATTCAGGCGTGGTGGGATCTGAACCCCGCTGATTTGCTGGGTGCACAAGCCGCCGATTATGAAAAAGTGCCAGATACGCTGGATGTATGGTTCGATTCCGGATCAACCCACGCTTCGGTGGTGGATGTGCGCCCGGAATTCAGCGGCCACGCGGCAGATATGTATCTGGAAGGTTCCGACCAGCATCGCGGCTGGTTCATGTCTTCGCTGATGATTTCTACCGCCATCAAGGGTAAAGCGCCGTACCGTCAGGTACTGACCCACGGCTTCACCGTGGATGGTCAGGGTCGCAAGATGTCGAAATCCATCGGCAACACCGTCAGCCCGCAGGACGTGATGGATAAACTGGGTGCGGATATTCTGCGCTTGTGGATCGGCTCGACTGATTACTCCGGCGAGATAGCGGTATCTGATGAGATCCTCAAACGTTCCGCTGATGCCTATCGCCGTATCCGCAACACCGCGCGTTTCCTGCTGGCTAACCTGAATGGTTTTGATCCGGCGCTGCACAGCGTAAAACCAGAAGACATGGTGGTGCTGGATCGTTGGGCGGTAGGCTGCGCCAAAGCGGCACAGGATGAAATCGTCGAGGCTTACGAGAGCTACGATTTCCACCGTGTGGTGCAGCGTCTGATGCAGTTCTGTTCTATTGAGATGGGTTCGTTTTATCTCGATATCATCAAGGACCGTCAGTACACTGCGAAACACGACAGTGTGGCGCGCCGCAGCTGTCAGACCGCTCTGTTCCATATCGCTGAAGCGCTGGTGCGGTGGATGGCGCCGATCATGTCGTTTACCGCCGATGAAATCTGGGGGTATCTGCCGGGTAAACGAGCGCAGTTTGTGTTTACCGAAGAGTGGTATGACGGTTTATTCGGGCTGGCTGACAGCGAGCCGATGAACGATGCCTTCTGGGCGGACATGCTGAACGTGCGCAGTGAAGTCAACAAGGTGATCGAGCAGGCGCGTAACGACAAACGCATCGGTGGTTCACTGGAAGCGGCGGTGACATTGTATGCTGATGACACGCTGTTTGCGCCGCTTAACAGCCTGCAAGGTGAGCTACATTTCGCCTTGTTAACCTCCAAAGCACGGCTGGAACGTTACGAAAATGCGCCGGTGAATGCTCAGCAGAGTGAATTACCGGGTCTGAAAGTTGTCCTTAGTAAGGCCGACGGTGAAAAATGTCCGCGTTGTTGGCACTATGAAACGGATATTGGCAGTGATGCTGCGCATCCGGATGTATGCGGTCGCTGTGCGACCAATGTTGGCGGCAATGGCGAAGAGCGTAAATTTGTCTGATGAGTAAATCTACTGGAGCAACGGGTCTGCGCTGGCTGTGGCTGGCTGCACTGGTACTGGTGGTCGATCTCGGCAGCAAACAGTGGGTCATGACCCACTTTCAACTGGGCGAATCGTTACAACTGGTGCCGTTCTTCAATTTTACCTACGCCCATAACTATGGCGCAGCGTTTAGCTTTCTGGCAGATAAAGGCGGCTGGCAGCGCTGGTTATTTGCGGTGATAGCGTTGGTTATTATTGTCGCGCTGCTGGCGATGATGCATCGCTCCAGTGCCAGCCAGAAGCTGAACAATATTGCCTATGCGATGATCATTGGTGGTGCCATCGGTAATCTGGCTGATCGACTGGTGCATGGATACGTGATCGACTTTCTGGACTTTTATGTCGATAACTGGCACTACCCGACATTTAATCTGGCGGATAGCGCGATTGTCGTCGGCGCACTGCTGATTGTGCTGGAGGGGTTTTTGACTCCTGCGCAAAAAAAGCAGGCGGAAGGTAAATAACGCATGGCGGAATTCGTGACAAACGGCAGTGAAGTGTTGGTGCATTTTACGCTGATGCTGGAAGACGGGTCAGTGGCAGAGGCCACCCGTGAAAGCGGTAAGCCGGCGATGTTCCGGTTGGGGGATGGCAGCCTGTCGGCGGCACTGGAGACGCAGTTGCTAGGCTTGCGGGTTGGTGATCGGCGTCAGTTCAGCCTGCCGCCGGAGTCTGCCTTCGGCCCGTCAAATCCGGATCTGATCCAGTTCTTTTTGCGTCGAGATTTTGTGCAAACCGGGGTGCCCGAAGTGGGCACTATCATGTTGTTCAGCGGTTTGGCCGGCAACGACATGCCGGGCATCATCCGCGAGGTGGCAGAGGAGTCGGTGACGGTGGATTTCAACCACCCGTTGGCCGGGCACACCATCACGTTTGATGTGGAAGTACTGGAGATTCGTCCCCCTTCTGACGGAGGCAACGCATGAAAATCCTGCTGGCTAACCCTCGTGGATTCTGTGCTGGTGTTGATCGCGCCATCAGTATTGTCGAGCGAGCGCTGGAAGTGTATGGCGCGCCGATTTATGTTCGTCATGAAGTGGTGCATAACCGTTATGTGGTGGATGGATTGCGCGAACGTGGTGCTATCTTTATCGAACAAATCGAAGACGTACCGGATGGCGCTATTCTGATTTTTTCTGCCCACGGTGTATCGCAGGCGGTACGAGCCGAGGCCAAAAGCCGGGAACTGACGGTGTTCGATGCTACCTGTCCGCTGGTGACTAAGGTGCATATGGAAGTGGCGCGTGCCAGCCGCAAGGGAACGGAAGCGATTCTGATCGGCCATGCCGGGCATCCCGAAGTGGAAGGCACCATGGGGCAGTACAACAATCCGGACGGCGGTATGTATCTGGTGGAAGACCCCGATGATGTCTGGTCGCTGAAGGTAAAAGACGAAGCTAATCTCTGTTTCATGACTCAGACTACTTTGTCGGTGGATGATACGTCGGCAGTGATAGATGCGCTGCGGGCGCGTTTCCCGCAGATTATCGGGCCGCGTAAGGATGATATTTGCTACGCCACCACCAATCGTCAGGAAGCGGTACGGAATCTGGCGGCAGAGGCCAATGTGGTGCTGGTGGTCGGCTCAAAAAATTCGTCCAATTCCAATCGACTGGCTGAGCTGGCGCAGCGTGTCGGTAAACCTTCTTACCTGATTGATTCTGCTGATGATATTCAGGAAACGTGGCTGAAGAATGTAGCGTGTGTCGGGGTTACCGCAGGTGCTTCCGCGCCGGATGTACTGGTTCAGCAGGTGATTAAACGCCTGCAAAGCATGGGTGGACAGGTCGCCATGGAGATGCTGGGGCGTGAAGAGAACATCGTGTTTGAAGTGCCGAAAGAACTGCGTGTGGACATTCGTGAGGTGGAATAACACCTCCGTCTTATCGTGATGAGAAGATGCCAGACGATGAAAATCGTCTGGCATTTTTTTGGAGAAAACGCATGAACCGAGTTCCGATTATTCTGGATACCGACCCAGGTATTGACGATGCGGTGGCTATCGCCGCCGCCTTGTTTTCCCCCGAACTGGAACTGAAGCTCATCACCACGGTGGCGGGAAATGTGGCGGTGGAAAAAACCACCCGCAATGCACTGCAACTGCTGCATTTTTGGGGAGCGACGGTGCCGGTTGCGCAAGGCGCGGCAACGCCATTGGTGCGTGCGTTGCGTGATGCTGCCTGCGTTCACGGTGAATCGGGGATGGAAGGTTATGATTTTGTGGCGCATGATCGTGTCGCGCTGGAAAAAACCGCCGTGCAGGCCATGCATGACTGCCTTAGCCGTAGTCCTGAACCAGTCACCCTGGTGACCATCGGGCCGCTCACCAATATCGCCTTGCTGCTGACGCTCTATCCGCAGTGTAAAAAACAGATTAAACGCCTGGTGATGATGGGCGGTTCATCCGGGCGCGGTAACTTTACACCGAATGCGGAATTCAATATGGCGATTGACCCGGAAGCGGCGAAGCGCGTATTTGAAAGTGGAATCGATATCGTGATGTGCGGTCTGGATGTGACCAATAACGCGGTGCTGACGCCGGATTATCTGGTCACATTACCGGAGCTAAACCGCACCGGCGCCATGTTACATGCGTTATTCAGCCACTACCGTAGCGGCAGTATGGCGACCGGTTTACATATGCATGATCTGTGCGCGATTGCTTATCTGGTGAAACCGGCATTGTTTACCCTCAAACACTGCTTTGTTGCGGTGGAGACTCAGGGTGAGTACACCGCTGGCACAACGGTGGTGGATCTCCAGCATCGCCTGAATCGACCGGCTAACGCTCAGGTGGCGTTAGCGCTGGATGTCGCGGGTTTCCGCGACTGGGTGGCGCAGGTGCTGGCATTAGCACCTTAGGTTTCTATGGTGTCGCTAATATTACCAGATGACCGTGGCTAACCTCGTGCAGCGGCCCGATTGTTCTGGCTAACCGATAGCTTTTACTGATATCCCCACGGTTTTGTCGTAAATTTCTAATTATGGGTGTTTTCGGCTGGCAGCCCTTGGCCGGGCTGGTTAACCTGAGGACCTTTTCTCATTCATCAACAGATAAAGAGTATAAATATGCGTGATGCACAAGTCCGCGTTGCCATCGCGGGAGCGGGTGGCCGCATGGGGCGGCAGTTGATTCAGGCTGCGTTGCAGATGGAAGGCGTAGTACTGGGTGCGGCGTTGGAACGCGAAGGTTCGTCCCTGCTGGGGAGTGACGCGGGCGAGTTGGCCGGGGCAGGGAAAACGAATGTCACCGTACAAAGCAGTCTTGAGGCGGTGGTGAACGATTTCGACGTGTTTATCGATTTCACCCGTCCTGAAGGTACGCTCACTCACCTGGCGTTTTGTCGTCAGCACGGCAAAGGGATGGTGATCGGCACCACCGGTTTTGACGATGCAGGCAAGGCGGCGATTCAGCAGGCCGCAGCCGACATTGGGATTGTATTTGCCGCTAACTTTAGCGTTGGTGTGAATGTGCTGCTCAAGTTGCTGGAAAAAGCGGCTAAAGTGATGGGCGATTACACGGACATTGAAATCATAGAAGCGCACCACCGCCATAAAGTGGATGCGCCGTCGGGCACGGCTCTGGCGATGGGCGAGGCGATTGCCGGGGCGCTGGGGCGTGATTTGAAAGAATGTGCGGTTTATGCACGTGAAGGCTATACCGGTGAACGTGAGCCAAAAAGCATCGGTTTTGCCACTATTCGAGCCGGCGATATCGTTGGTGAGCACACGGCGATGTTTGCAGATGTCGGTGAGCGCATAGAGATAACGCACAAGGCTTCCAGTCGGATGACGTTCGCAAATGGTGCTGTTAGATCTGCATTGTGGCTAAGTTCTCATAATCATGGTCTTTTCGATATGAAAGATGTGCTTGGGCTTGATGATTTATAATATGTAGATGTCTGTTTTTTTATTAATTATTTGATTTTAATGGCGCTAAAAATGGCGCCATTTTTTTGTTTGATAAATGATGACTTGGTTGGTGTATTGGTCTGTGTTTGGTATTTTTCATTGTTATCTTTCTTTTTATCCGTCGTCTGTCGGCTATTTATGATTCAGGGTGGCGATTTTGGCGGGATTTTAATCATTCTTTCATTCATCGTTGCTGGCAACCGTTTACTTTTCCAAGTTGATGTGTGTTTTTACGGATATGGCGATGTATTACTTCCTGAAGCCATAAAATAGTAAAAAAAAATCCGGTTTGGCTAGACAACGGTCAGGGGCATCATTAAAATGCGCGCAATTTGCCAAAAATTTGCCTTACGGGTGGTTTTTGCATTGATTTAGTCCATCAAATCTGAATTAATATGCAAATAACGTGATTTTTTATTCCTTGGAGGGTGTTTTGATTAAGTCAGCGCTATTGGTTCTGGAAGACGGAACCCAATTCCACGGTCGGGCCATTGGGGCAGAGGGAACGGCAGTGGGGGAAGTCGTTTTCAATACGTCAATGACCGGTTATCAAGAAATCCTCACAGACCCTTCCTATTCCCGCCAGATTGTCACTCTTACTTATCCCCACATTGGTAATGTCGGCGCCAATAAAGCCGATGAAGAATCCCCCGCCGTTCATGCTCAGGGCCTGGTTATTCGTGATTTACCCCTGATTGCCAGCAACTACCGCAGTGAAGAAAGCCTGTCTGATTACCTTAAACGCAACAACATTGTGGCGATTGCCGATATCGACACCCGCAAACTGACGCGGTTGCTGCGTGAAAAAGGTGCGCAGAACGGCTGCATCATCGCGGGTGATGTGGTGGATGCGGCGCTGGCGCAGGAAAAAGCCAAAGCTTTCCCCGGCCTGAAAGGTATGGATCTGGCAAAAGAAGTCACCACCCGTTCCAGCTATAGCTGGCTACAAGGCAGTTGGACGCTGGAAGGTGAACTACCGCCGGCGAAAGAAGAGAGTGAACTGCCGTACCATGTGGTGGCGTATGATTATGGCGTGAAGCGTAATATCCTGCGTATGCTGGTGGATCGCGGCTGCCGCCTGACGGTGGTCCCGGCGCAAACCCCCGCGGAAGACGTGCTGAAACTCAATCCGGATGGCATTTTCCTCTCCAATGGTCCTGGCGACCCGGAGCCGTGCGATTATGCCATCAAGGCGATCAAAGCCTTCCTGGAAACTGAGATTCCGGTGTTCGGCATTTGTCTGGGCCACCAGTTGCTGGCGCTGGCCAGCGGCGCGAAAACCGTCAAGATGAAATTCGGTCATCACGGCGGCAACCATCCGGTGAAAGATCTGGACGGCAATCGGGTGATGATCACCGCACAAAACCACGGGTTTGCGGTAGATGAGACGTCGCTGCCTGCCACGTTGCGCGCAACGCATAAATCGCTGTTCGACGGTTCGCTGCAGGGTATTCACCGCACCGATAAAGCGGCGTTCAGCTTCCAGGGGCACCCTGAAGCCAGCCCCGGTCCGCATGATGCCGCGCCGTTGTTCGATCATTTCATCGAGCTGATTGAGTCTTACCGTAGTCATACCAAATAATCAGAATCCGTTTAGTCACGCTGCGATAAAAGAACAGGGCGAAAACGCCGGCGCGGCGGTGAGTAAACGGGTTCGCTGGAGCGAAAAATGCCAAAACGTACAGACATAAAAAGTATCCTGATTCTCGGTGCCGGTCCGATTGTGATCGGTCAGGCGTGCGAGTTTGACTACTCCGGCGCTCAGGCGTGTAAGGCGCTGCGTGAAGAAGGCTACCGCGTGATTCTGGTGAACTCCAACCCGGCCACCATCATGACCGATCCGGAGATGGCCGACGCCACCTATATTGAACCGATCCACTGGGAAGTGGTGCGTAAAATCATCGAAAAAGAACGCCCGGATGCGGTACTGCCGACCATGGGCGGCCAGACGGCGTTGAACTGCGCGCTGGAGCTGGAACGGCAGGGGGTGCTGGCGGAATTTGGCGTGACCATGATCGGCGCGACCGCCGATGCCATCGATAAGGCGGAAGATCGTCGTCGCTTCGACATTGCGATGAAGAAAATCGGCCTGGAAACTGCTCGTTCCGGCATTGCACACAGCATGGAAGAAGCGCTGGCGGTGGCGGCGGTTGTGGGTTATCCCTGCATCATCCGTCCCTCCTTTACCATGGGCGGCACCGGCGGCGGCATCGCTTACAACCGTGAAGAGTTTGAAGAAATTTGTACCCGCGGTCTGGATCTGTCGCCGACCAGGGAACTGCTGATCGATGAATCATTGATCGGTTGGAAAGAGTATGAAATGGAAGTGGTGCGGGATAAAAACGACAACTGCATCATCGTCTGCTCCATCGAGAACCTTGATGCCATGGGGATTCACACCGGTGACTCCATCACTGTAGCACCCGCGCAAACTCTGACCGACAAGGAATATCAGATCATGCGTAACGCCTCAATGGCGGTACTGCGTGAAATTGGGGTAGAAACCGGTGGTTCCAACGTGCAGTTCGCGGTCAACCCGAAAACGGGTCGCCTGATCGTCATCGAAATGAACCCGCGTGTGTCCCGTTCGTCGGCGCTGGCTTCTAAAGCGACCGGTTTCCCGATTGCCAAGATCGCCGCCAAACTGGCGGTTGGTTATACGCTCGATGAGCTGATGAACGACATTACCGGTGGCCGTACCCCGGCGTCGTTCGAACCGTCCATCGACTATGTGGTTACCAAGATCCCGCGTTTCAACTTCGAAAAATTCGCCGGCGCCAATGATCGCCTGACGACACAAATGAAGTCGGTGGGTGAAGTGATGGCGATTGGCCGCACCCAACAGGAATCATTGCAGAAAGCGCTGCGTGGTCTGGAAGTGGGCGCTACCGGTTTCGATCCCAAAGTAGATCTTGACGATCCGCAAGCGCTGACCAAAATCCGCCGCGAGCTGAAAGACGCCGGCGGCGACCGCATCTGGTATCTGGCCGATGCGTTTCGTGCCGGGATGTCGGTTGACGGCGTGTTCAACCTGACCAACATTGACCGTTGGTTCCTGGTGCAAATTGAAGAGCTGGTGCGTCTGGAAGAGCAGGTAGTTGAGCAGGGCGCCAATGGTCTGACGCCTGAGTTCCTGCGTCTGCTGAAACGCAAAGGTTTTGCCGATGCCCGTCTGGCGAAGCTGGCTGGCGTGTCTGAAAGCGAAATTCGCAAGTTGCGTTACAAATATAACCTGCACCCGGTCTACAAGCGCGTTGACACGTGTGCTGCCGAGTTCGCTACCGATACCGCCTATATGTACTCTACCTATGACGAGGAGTGCGAGGCTAACCCGAATCAGGACCGTGATAAAATCATGGTGCTGGGCGGCGGTCCGAACCGTATCGGCCAGGGCATTGAGTTCGACTATTGTTGTGTGCACGCGGCGCTGGCGCTGCGTGAAGATGGTTATGAAACCATCATGGTCAACTGTAACCCGGAAACCGTCTCCACCGATTACGACACCTCTGATCGTCTCTACTTTGAGCCGGTAACGCTGGAAGACGTGCTGGAGATTGTACGTATTGAGCAGCCGAAAGGCGTTATCGTGCAGTACGGCGGACAGACTCCGCTGAAGCTGGCGCGTCAGCTTGAAGCGGCTGGCGTACCGGTGATCGGCACCAGTCCGGATGCCATCGACCGTGCGGAAGACCGTGAGCGTTTCCAGCAGGCGGTCAATCGTCTTGGCCTGAAACAGCCTGCCAACGCCACTGTCAGCACCATTGAGCAGGCGGTGGAAAAAGCGGTCAGCATCGGTTATCCGCTGGTGGTACGCCCGTCTTACGTTCTAGGTGGCCGGGCAATGGAGATCGTTTACGACGAAGCCGATTTGCGCCGTTACTTCCAGACTGCGGTCAGCGTTTCTAACGATGCGCCAGTGCTGCTGGACCGTTTCCTTGACGATGCCGTAGAAGTGGATGTGGATGCAATCTGCGACGGCGAGCGCGTGCTGATTGGCGGCATCATGGAGCATATTGAGCAGGCCGGCGTGCACTCCGGCGACTCCGCCTGTTCGCTGCCGGCCTACACCCTGAGCAAAGAGATTCAGGACGTGATGCGTCAGCAAGTGGAAAAACTGGCGTTCGAGCTTTCCGTGCGTGGCCTGATGAATGTGCAGTTCGCCGTGAAAAACAACGAAGTGTACCTGATTGAGGTTAACCCGCGTGCGGCGCGTACTGTGCCGTTTGTCTCCAAGGCGACTGGCGTGCCGTTGGCGAAAGTGGCGGCCCGCGTGATGGTCGGGCAAACGCTGGCCCAGCAGGGGGCTACCGAAGAGGTGATCCCGCCGTACTATTCCGTCAAGGAAGTGGTGCTGCCGTTCAATAAATTCCCAGGCGTAGACCCCATTCTTGGGCCGGAAATGCGTTCTACCGGCGAAGTGATGGGCGTGGGCCGTACCTTTGCTGAAGCTTTTGCTAAAGCGATGCTGGGCAGCAATTCGCCGATGAAGAAAACCGGTCGTGCATTGCTGTCGGTGCGTGAAGGTGATAAAGCGCGTGTGGTGGATTTGGCAGCCAAACTGCTCAAACACGGTTTTGAACTGGACGCGACCCACGGCACCGCTGTAGTGTTGGGTGAAGCCGGTATCAACCCGCGTCTGGTGAACAAGGTGCATGAAGGCCGTCCACACATTCAGGATCGCATCAAGAATGGTGAGTACACCTACATCGTCAACACCACGGCGGGTCGTCAGGCGATTGAAGACTCCAAACTGATTCGCCGCAGTGCATTGCAATATAAAGTGCATTACGACACCACCATGAACGGCGGTTTTGCTACGGCGATGTCGCTAAACGCCGACCCAACCGAGCAGGTGATTTCCGTTCAGGAAATGCATACCCGTATTCGTGGCTAAGGAACAAAAAAACCGCGCCTGAGTGCAGGTGCGGTTTATTGGGAAGCGTGAAACCGGTCAGTTATCTGGCCGGTTTTTTTTCGTCTGTATTTGGGGGAATGCTTAGCTTAAGGCGACTTTGATACCGAGGGTGATCAACACGCCGCCAAGCAGTTTGTCGATCAGTTTCTGGGCTTTGGTCAGACCGCGACGTACCGGCTCGCTCTGAATCAGAATAACCAGCAGTGGCCACCAGATGAGCGTCAGTCCCCAGATGATCCCGGCGTACCACAGTTTTTCGCCCAGGCTGGAGTTCAGGCTCAACACCTGGGTAAATACCGCCAGAAAAAACAACGTCGCTTTCGGGTTTAACAGGTTGCAGAGATAGCCTTGCATAAACGCTTTCCACAACCCGATACGTTGTGCTACCAGGCCAGACAAATCCAACTGACTGCCGCCACGTGAGCGTAGCGCCTGAATGCCTAACCAGATCAGATAAGCGGCGCCGACGTATTTCAGCAAGCTGAACAACCAGGGCGTGGTGGTGATGACCACCGCTAACCCGGCGACACAATAGGCCATATGAGTGGCGACGCCAGCGATAACGCCCATTGTGGTCATCATCGCTGCCAGTCGTGGGTAGCGGACCGCGTTTTTGATCACCAGAAAAAAGTCCGGGCCGGGAGAAATCATTCCCAGTGCTGCGATGGTTGCAACGAATAAAGAGGTTTCAAGCATGATGAATTACGTATGACAATCAAGGATTCCACGAAAAAAGGTGAGCATAATACCGTCAGTGGCATTTTTTCGCACTACCAATCATCAATTTGAAATGTTAATAAACTTATAAAAATCACGCTTATAGTGGTTGTATTCAGGCAAGGGGATGGAAACGTAACATGGTAAACGAAACGACACAGCAGCGGGACATCACCCGTTTGTGTATTCAATGCGCGCTGCTGCTGTTACAGCATGGAGCGGAAAGTATGCTGGTCGAGCAGCTATCTTCACGGCTCGGTGTGGCGCTGGGCGTGGACAGTGTGGAAAGTTCAATTTCGGCTAACGCGATTGTGCTGACCACCATCATGCAAGGACATTGCCTGACCTCCACACGTAAAAATGTGGATCGTGGCATCAATATGCATGTCGTGACTGAAGTGCAGCATGTCGTGATCATGGCGGAACATAAGGTGCTGGATGTGGACGGCGTAGCAAAACGTTTCAGCCATATCAAACCGTTGCGTTATCCGCGTTGGCTGATGGTGACGATTGTCGCGTTATCGTGCGGCTGTTTTAGTCGTCTGAATGGCGGCGGTTGGGATGCATTTCTGGTTACGCTGATTGCCAGCGGTATGGCGATGTATGTGCGACAGGTTCTGACCACGCGGCATCTTAATCCGTTGATTAATTTCTGTATTACCGCTTTTGTAGCGACGTCGGCATCCGGGTTGTTGATGCGTGTGCCCGGTCTGGAACACAGCTCCCCTGTCGCGATGGCGGCCAGCGTGTTATTGCTGGTGCCCGGTTTTCCGTTGATTAATGCGGTGGCGGATATGTTCAAAGGTCATGTTAATACCGGGCTGGCGCGCTGGACGATGGCCAGCCTGTTGACACTCTCCACCTGTATTGGTGTGGTAACGGCAATGGTGGTATGGGGGCTGCACGGATGGTAATTGAACTGATTTGGGCGTTGATTCAGGACATGGTGCTGGCTGCGATACCCGCGTTGGGATTCGCTATGGTATTTAACGTGCCGATGAAGGCATTGCCTTATTGCGCATTACTGGGTGGATTAGGGCATGGTACGCGGTTTCTGATGATTCGCTTTGGTATCCCCATCGAATTAGCGACCTTCGTGGCATCGAACATGGTCGGTATCATCGGTATTCGCTGGTCCCGATGGTTTCTGGCGCATCCCAAAGTGTTTACCGTCGCGGCGGTGATTCCGATGTTTCCCGGTATCTCGGCCTATACCGCGATGATTTCGGTGGTACAGCTTTCCCAGCATGGATATAGCGAAGCGCTGATGCAAACGCTGATCACCAATTTTCTCAAAGCCAGCTTTATCGTTGGTGCGCTCTCTATTGGTCTGTCGTTGCCGGGGGTGTGGATTTATCGCAAACGACCGGGTGTATAGGTGGTCGGTGTTCTCTTAAATATTGGGCGACGACTCGGTAAGCATATCGACGCATGAACAGGCTTTCCGTATAGTGGCACCAATTTTGTAGCCTGTAGGGTTTTACCATGGTGATTAGTTTGATTGCCGCACTGGCAGTGGATCGTGTTATCGGGATGGAGAATGCCATGCCGTGGCAATTGCCAGCCGATCTGGCGTGGTTTAAGCGCAATACACTCAACAAGCCCGTGATTATGGGGCGCAACACATTTCGTTCTATCGGGCGGCCATTGCCGGGACGGTTGAATATTGTGGTGAGCAGCCAACCAGGTGATGATGATCGGGTAACCTGGGCGACGTCGCTGGAAGCGGCGCTGGCGGCAGCTGGCGATGTGGATGAAGTAATGGTGATTGGCGGGGGCAGCATTTATCAGCAGATGCTGCCGCAAGCCAGCCGCCTTTATCTGACCCATATTGACGCTGAGGTGGAGGGCGATACCCATTTCCCAGATTACGAGCCGGATCAATGGGTTTCCTCCTTCAGCGAGTTTCATGACGCGGATGAGCAAAACTCCCACAGCTATTGCTTCGAAATTCTTGAACGTCGCTGATTGCTGTTGGTTTGCCATCTTCAAACCCGCTCATACCGAGCGGGTTTTTCTTTTGTTATTTTAATGTATCTGTATGTGTAAATGTTACACCATGACCCTCTTTCTATTTCAGTTGGGTTATTTGCAGGAAGAACATTGTCTAAATGGAATGAATTTTAACTTATTCATAAGATTAATAGTCCAACGTGCTTATCAGGGCATCTGAAATGTTGGTGGTAAACAGGTTGATTGCGTCATGCCTTATTTACTTTATTTTATTACAATGTCACTGGTATTTCTTTTTTACTATTCTAATACGTTGCAAAATAACCTATAAAGACCTGTAACTCAAAAGCAATGTGATTAAAGGTCAAGGTCCTTCCGTATATGAAAATCGCATCAATTCAGTATTTGCGTGGTCTGGCTGCTTTGCTTGTCGTCGTGGCGCATAATTCCTCCCTGCTGGAAGGTAACTGGACAAAACACATTCCTGGCGCACTTGGTGTGGATGTTTTTTTTATAATTAGCGGCTTTATAATGACATTCATTACCTATCATGCACCTGACAGTCCGTTTGCATTTATCGTTAAACGCTTCTTTCGCATATGGCCAGTCTTTTTTTTCGTTTGGCTGTTTTCTTTTATTTTCGTGTATCCTGAAAGAAGTTTCAGTCAGATGGTCTGTACACTCTACTTTTGTCTACAGGATTACAGCCAACCTGGTCCAACCTTTGGTTATAGTGCTCTTGGTCCTCCATGGACATTATCCTACGAAATAATGTTCTACCTCATTTTTGCTGTTTCAATGAGTATCAGCTACCGCTATCGCAGCTACATTTGCACACTGGTTTTCGTGGCAGCCATGACAGGTTTCCAGCTGTATTACAACGGCAGTTTTAATTTTTCATCACAGGTATCGCCGAATGTTATTGTTATGCATTGGTGGCAGGCCTGGATTAAATTGGTAAGTAATACCATTGTGTTTGAATTCATCACTGGCATGTTGCTGGCAGAATTAATGGTCAGGAACAAAATCAGCAAGTTACTTTACAGCAGGATACTGGCGAAAATAGCGTTCGTTATTGCAATAGCAGGCGCTGTTATCGTTGGTCCACAGGTTTTCGGCTTGAGCGGTGGTTTCTGGTTGGCATCGGTGATCATGATTTCGGCTATTATATTGGGTGACCACAGTGAGGCAGGATACAGTCGAATACTGACCTTCATTGGCGATATTTCCTATTCACTTTATCTCGTTCACTATCCTGTAATGGTGTTTTTTAGAAACCATTTATCAGACTCCGCGACATCCACTGAGAGAATAACAATATTTATGTTCTCTATTACCGTTAGTATCGTAATAGCATCAGTTATGTTCACATGGATTGAAACGCCTTCCATTCGGGCAGGGAAAAAGGTAGCGGGAATGTTATCTGTGACGATGAGACGCTATCAGCATTGAGCTTGAGAGATATTAACCTGAGAGATAGGGTGTGAAATATCCGGCAGCAACCGCTGCCGGATATTTCAGATAGCGGAAGCTATATCGGTTTGCGGCGTCATTAGCGATGGCTGGGTAAAATAACGCTGGTCTTCCCAGCGCAGACAGGTGAGTTCCCCCCCCCAGCAACAGCCGGTATCCAGCGCGTAGATGCCTTCTGGTGTGCCTTTACCTTCCAGCGATGCCCAATGGCCGAACGCGATGGCGTATTCAGCGGGGACCGGACCCGGCAAGTCAAACCAGGGTTTCAGCAGTGATGGTGCCTGCGAGGGGGGGTCCTTACACAGCATGTCGAGCTGGCCGCCAGAAAAGCAGTAGCGCATACGGGTAAAGACGTTGGTGCTGAACCGCAAGCGCCCCAGCCCACTCAGCTCTGGGGTCCAGTGATTCGGCATGTCGCCGTACATCGCATCCAGAAACAGCGGGTAGCTATCACTGCTGAGGATCGCTTCCACTTCCCGTGCGCACATTTTGGCGGTGTCCAGATCCCACTGCGGTGTGATGCCGGCATGGGACATAACCAGCTTGCGTTCCTCGTCCACCTGTAGCAGCGGTTGGCGGCGCAGCCAGTTGATCAGGTCATCCGCATCCGGCGCCGATAGCAACGGGTCCAGACGATCCTTGGGTTTGTTGCGGCTGATGCCGGCGTATACCGCCAACAGATGCAAATCGTGGTTGCCGAGCACCATGCGCACTGCATCGCCCAGCGAACGCACGTAGCGTAACACTTCCAGTGAGTCAGGGCCGCGGGCAACCAGATCGCCGGTTAACCATAGCGAGTCATGTTCGGGGTTAAAGGCGACTTGCGCCAGCAGCGCCTTGAGTTCGACAGCGCAACCGTGAACGTCGCCAACAAGATAGGTAGCCATAATCTTTCAGTGTATCAGTGAGGGGATGGCCAGGCGGAATACCGGAATAGGGACCTGAAATGCTTCACCCTGATGGTCAATCATCTGGTAATGGCCTTCCATTGTACCCATCGGGGTTTCCAGAATAGCGCCGCTGGTGTACTGGAATTCGCTACCCGGCTGAATGACGGGTTGCAGGCCGATGACGCCTTCGCCCTGTACTTCGGTTTGCTTGCCGTTGCCGTTGGTAATCATCCAGTAGCGGTTGAGCAGTTTAACCTCATGACGGCCCAGATTGCGGATGGTGATGGTATACGCGAAGACGAAACGACCGTCTTCTGGCTGAGACTGTGCTTCTACGTAGAAGCTCTGAACCTGTATACATACTCTGGGCGCATTCATCATGACGACAACTCCAGCTTATTCCTGCGATGTGGGGTGTGCGGTCAGCCACTCGGCCAGACGGCAGTATTGCGCAATAGTCACGTTTTCAGCCCTGGCATTTGGGTCAATTTCCAGTGCGGTTAATTGCTCTGGCGTGAACAGATTGCCCAGACTGTTACGCAGCGTTTTGCGCCGCTGATTAAATGCCTCCGTGGTAATCCGGCTCAGGATACGGGTATCCACGACCGGGTAAGGCGATGTCGTGTGAGGCACTAATCGCACCACCGCGGAATCCACTTTAGGGGCCGGTTTGAAGGCGGTTGGTGGTACTTCAAGCACCGGAATGACCTGACAATAATACTGCGCCATGACACTCAAACGACCATAAGCCTTGTTGTCCGGCCCTGCCACCAGCCGGTTGACGACCTCTTTCTGCAACATGAAGTGCATGTCGAGAATAGCCTGAGTATAGCTGAACAGGTGGAACATCAGCGGCGTCGAAATATTATACGGCAGGTTACCAAAAACCCGCAGCGGTTGTCCCGCCTGTTGTGACAGTGCGGCAAAGTCTACCGTCATGGCGTCCTGCTGGATGATGGTCAACTTGTCTCTGAGCGAGGGATGGACCTCCAGCCGGGCGGCCAGGTCACGGTCCAGTTCCACCACGGTAAAGCGATCAATGCGTTCGCCGACCGGGATGGTGAGCGCCCCCAGGCCAGGGCCGATTTCCACCATAGCTTGATCCGGTTTAGGGTGGATGGCGGAAACAATACTGTCGATCACGAATTGATCGTTAAGAAAATTTTGGCCAAAACGCTTACGGGCGAAATGGCCTTGATGGACGCGATTATTCATTACGGTTAGCAATCATATGTAGAGCGAGATTCAATGCAGTGCGGAAACTGCCCGGATCGGCCTGGCCGCTGGCGGCAAGCTCCAGCGCGGTACCGTGATCGACGGATGTGCGGATAAACGGCAGTCCCAGCGTGATGTTGACAGCCCGGCCAAAGCCCTGATATTTCAGTACCGGCAGGCCCTGGTCATGATACATCGCCAGTACGGCATCGGCGTGTTCGAGATACTTGGGTTGGAACAAGGTGTCGGCTGGCAGCGGGCCGACCAGTTGGATGCCTGACTGGCGCAGTTCATCCAGTGCCGGGATGATGACATCCAGTTCTTCACGCCCCATGTGGCCGCCTTCGCCAGCGTGTGGATTCAGGCCGCAGACATAGATGACCGGTTGAGCGAGGCCGAACTTGCGTTGCAAATCCTGATGCAGAATCGTGATGACTTCGTGCAGGCTGTCACGAGTGATGGCGTCTGATACTGTTTTTAGCGGCAGATGCGTCGTCGCCAGCGCAACGCGCAGTTCCTCGGTCGCCAGCATCATTACCACGCGCTGGCAGTGGCTGCGCTCGGCGAAAAATTCAGTGTGACCGGAAAAGGTAATACCCGACTCGTTGATAATGCCTTTGTGCACCGGCCCGGTGATCAGCGCGGCGAAATCCCCCTTCAGGCAGCCGTCGCAGGCGCGAGTCAGCGTATCCAGTACATAGCGGCTGTTCGCTACGTTTAGTTGCCCCGGCACCACGGTGGCGTCGGCGGTGACCGGCAACAGCGTCAGCGTGCCGGCGGCTTGTGGCTGCGCTACCTGATGCGGCTGGTACTCACGCAATGTCAGCGGTAGTTTCAGCGCCAGCGCGCGGCTTAACAGCAGCCCTGCGTCAGCGCACACCACCAGCTCTATCGGCCAGTCTTGCTGAGCCAGCGCGACGACCAGATCGGGACCAATCCCGGCGGGTTCGCCGGGGGTGATCACGACACGCTGTACCTGCGTTTCAATTGGCATCAGTTCTGACCATTCAGGATTTTCACGTAAGCGGCAGCGCGTTTTTCCTGCATCCAGGTCTGCGCTTCTTCGGCAAATTTGCGGTTAAACAACATACGGTAGGCGCGATCTTTCTGAGCGGCGTCGGTCTTGTCTACCTGACGGGTATCCAGCAATTGAATCAGATGCCAGCCAAATGATGAATGCACCGGTGCGCTGATTTCGCCTTTTTTCAGTTTGGTTAATGCATCACGAAACTCCGGGTCATACATCTCCGGCGATGCCCAACCCAGGTCGCCGCCCTGATTAGCAGAACCTGGGTCCTGTGACAGCTGTTTGGCGGCGGCAGCGAAACTGATCTTGCCGTTCTTGATTTGGTTCGCCACTTCTTCCAGCTTGGCTTTGGCCTGCGCGTCGTTCATGACCACTGATGTCGTCAACAGGATGTGACGAGCGTGAACTTCGGTTATCGATACCGGCTGATCGCCGCCGCGGGTATCGTTCACGCGCAGGATAT
Organism: Dickeya sp. CFBP 2040; assembly: GCF_012273755.1. Classification (NCBI taxonomy): domain Bacteria; kingdom Pseudomonadati; phylum Pseudomonadota; class Gammaproteobacteria; order Enterobacterales; family Pectobacteriaceae; genus Dickeya; species Dickeya sp. CFBP 2040. Next base: position 267,423 of record NZ_JAAVXH010000087.1, on the reverse strand, counting down.
GGAAACCGACGCCAGAGCGGATCGGCCCGACGATCTGGCCTTTCTGTGGATTAGTCAGACGTTCGGCAAACAGCGATGGCAATTCCTGCGGACGGCCCCAGCCCATCTGTCCGCCTTTCAATGCTTGCGGGTCGGCGGAGTAGGTGATGGCAAGTTTGCCGAAATCGGCACCCTGAGAGGCTTCTTTTACCAGACGATTGGCCAGATTTTCTGCTTTATCAACCTGATCCTGGGTCGGATTTTCCGGCAGCGGGATCAGGATCTGACTCAGATTAACTTCAGGGCCGCTTGCTCCCTGGCTGGCAAGTTGTTGAGCCAGCGAGTCCACTTCCTGCGGTAGTACGTTGACGCGACGACGTACTTCGCTGTTGCGCACATCGGCAATCATCATGTCTTTACGAATTTGGCTGCGGTAAGTATCAAAGCTGACGCCTTCAGCCGCCAGACGGCTGCGTAGCTGGTCCACGCTCATGCGATTTTGTGCGGCGATATTGGCGATGGAACGATCCAGTTGCTCATCGGTGACCTGAACGCCCATCTTTTGCGCCATTTGCAGGATAATGTTATCCATGATCAACCGATCCAGAATCTGGTGACGGAGCGTGGCGTCGTCCGGCAACTGCTGACCGGCTTCTTGTGCGTTCATCTTGACGGACTGCAGCAGGCTATTGATATCGCTTTCCAGAACCACACTATTGTTGACGACTGCGGCGATCTTGTTGACCTCCTGCGGGGCCGCAACCGCCATGTTGGCACTCAGTGCCAGTCCCAGAACAAGCGCTCTCCAGTTCTTCATACCTTTCCCGTTAATTTTATCCGCCAGAGCGGGTTACATGTTTAATCGCTACCAGTTATTAGACGTTTATTGCCGCCAGAGTTCCCGGCGTGACCTCATCAGAACGCACGCTGGTAAGGCAAAATGCCGTTTCTCAGCATTTTTTCCGTACCCAGGCTGTAATTGCTGCTCAGGCCGCGCAGTTCAAAGCTAAAGCCGATCTTGTTGTCGTAAACGCTTTGATTGTTGGTGGTGTTCCACTTGGTTATTTTGCGCTCATAGCCAACGTTCACCGCCCAGCAGCAGGTATTGTATTGCAGGCCCATCAACTGGTCGGCTGGTTGGTTGGCTTTGGTGTCGTAGTAGTAGGCACCCACGATAGCCCAGCGATCAGACAACGGCCAACTGGCAGTGGCGCCAACCTGAGAAATACCTTGCTGGAAACCGGGGTTGGCCACGTTGGGCAGTGTAGCCTGAATATATTTCGAACTGGCGAAACGGTAGTTCAACTGGAACAGCCGTTCGCCGCCACCACGGTATTCCAGCACGGCGTCGCCGAGCGTGAAATCCTTAAGGCGTTGATCGTATTGCGCCCCGCCACGGATGCCCCAGTTGTCGGCGAATTTCCAGTAAGAATCGCCAGCCCAACTCAGGCTGCCGCGGTCGTTGTTCCGGTCAATGCTTGAAGTGGAACCCGTGCGCGGACGTTCAAAGTAATAAATCTGCCCCAGAGAGGCGTTGAAACGTTCTTCCAGCGCATCATCATATAACCTGGTGGTCACCCCGCTTGATACCTGATTAGCAGAGGCGATGCGATCCAGGCCGCTGAAGGTACGATCACGGAATAAGCCGGCATAATCCGTCTGCAGCAGGGTAGAGTCATAGGCGCGAATATCCGACTGATTGCGGTACGGTACATACAAGTACTGCATCCGTGGTTCCAGCGTTTGGGTATAGCCTTTCGCCCAATCCATATCCCGCTCGAACACCATTTTACCGTCGGTTTTGAACTGCGGCATGACACGGTTGACGCTGCCTTTTAGCGGATTATTCGTATTGCTGGCGTTGTAGATATCCAGGTTTTCCTGCTGATAGTGGGTCGCCATCAGCTTGGCTTCGGTATTCAGGCTGGCCCACTGGTTGGAAACCGGCATAGAGATCGTCGGTTCGAAATGCAGTCGGGTTGCATCAGGCAGGTTGGGATTAACGTTGGTAAATTTTACCGCCTGGCCGTAAAGGTGCAGATCGAAGGGGCCGATATCATTCTGATAGTAATTCATATCGAGCTGTGGCAAGGCCCGATAGATATCATTGGTAGCCATATTACTGAATATCTGGTACTGGCGGGTGGATACGGTGGCGTCCCAGTTCTGATTGGCGTATCCCAGGCTAAATCTTTGTGTGGCGTAACCGTCGGTGGTATTGCCGTAAACTGAATCCAGATCGGTGAAATAATTAGGATCACTGACCTTGGTGTAGTCAGCGCTAAAACGCCATACCTGATCCATTACGCCAAAGTGTTGCCAGTGGAACAACCAACGGGTGTAGTTTTCGTCGGGCGCATAACCCGATTTACTGGACGTTACGTCACTTTGGTACTGTTTGTCGTCCGGCAGCCAGTCAAATTCGACCAGACCTAAACCGGCGCGCGACAGATAGCGGAATTCGTTTTGCCATTGAACGCCGCGGCTGGTTTGTACGTGTGGCGTGATGGTGGCATCGTAGTTGGGCGCGATGTTCCAGTAGTAAGGCGTGATTAACTCAAAGCCGTTACTGGTGCCATACTTGGCATTGGGGATCAGGAAACCGGAACGGCGTCTGTCGCCAAGAGGCAGTTGCATGTAAGGGCTGTAGAACACCGGAACGCCGGCAATACGAAAGCGAGCGTTCCAGATTTCGGCCACTTCTTCCTGCCTGTCCTGGATCACTTCCGAACCGACTACGCTCCAGCTATCATCACCGGGTAAACAAGACGTAAATGAGCCATGATCCAGAATGGTGTAGCGATTATTTTCTCGCTGTTTCATCTTGTCAGCGTCGCCTCGACCCTGGCGTCCAACCATCTGATAGTCGCCGTCTTCCACGTCGGTATCTTTGGTGTTGAGGTTGGACCAGGCTCGCGGACCTTTCAGGATGATCTGGTTATCATCGTAGTGCACGTTACCGATGGCATTGACGGTACGGATAGGTTCAGCCTGACCAGCTTGCTGTTTCTGATGCAATTGCACCTGATCTGCGGTCAGTACACGGTTGCCTTGCTCGACATTCACATTGCCGGTAAAAACGGCGCTGTCAGGGTAGTTGCCCTGCGACTGGTCGGCTTTAATGTGTACAGGCAATTGGCTGGTGTCCCCGGTCACCAGCGGACGATTATATACGGGAACGCCCGACATACACTGAGAGGCGAGATCGGCCAGCGCGTGCTGGCTGTACAGCGCCGACCCAATTAATGAGGCCAGCAGAGTTGGAAAACTTTTTTTCATACGCGGTATCTGGTGTTCCGTCGTCAAGGGCGTCATGCCGGCAAACGGTCAGAGGCTATATTAGCCATCGGCGTGGTGCCATTGCAAAATCCCCGCCATTTTCTATGCGTTGCCGTTAGGAGCAAAGATAAATGACGGGTATGATAAAGCAATTTTTGGCCGACGGCATGGGGATTTGAGGAGTATATGCGGTATTGGGGAAAGTTGCTGGGGCTAGTGCTGGGGATTGCGTCCAGTGCTGGTGTCGGCGGGTTGATAATCGGGTTGCTGTTGGGTCATTTGCTTGACAGAATCCGTGCATCCCGTCAGCGCGACTTTTTTTCCGCGCAATCCACCCGCCAGTCGCTGTTCTGCCTGACGACTTTCCAGGCGATGGGGCACCTGACCAAATCGAAAGGCCGGGTGACGGAGTCTGATATCCGCATCGCAACTACCATGATGGACCGGCTGGAGTTGCATGGTGAGGCGCGCAATGCTGCGCAAAAGGCGTTTCGTGAAGGTAAAGCCAGCCAGTTTCCGGTGCGCAACAAGTTGCGTAAATTGCGTGATGCCTGCATTGGCCGTTTTGATTTAATCCGGATGTTTCTGGAGATTCAGTTGCAGGTGGCGTTTGTGGACGGTGCCTTGCACCCTAATGAACGGCGGTTGCTGTATGTGTTTGCCGATGAACTGGGAGTAACCCGTGAACAGTTCGAGTTGTTTATGCGCAACATGGAACGCGGTAACTATCAATCCTCAAGACAGCAATCCTCAAAACAGCAATCGTCAAAACAGAGCAACAGTGGTTACCAGTCGAGGCAGGGCAACAGCTACCAGTCACGGCAGAATAACCAACAATCATCGCGGCAGGGCAATAAATCTTACCAGCGGCGTAACCAGTCCTATGGTGGGCAGTCTTATGGTCAACGGCCGCCGATATCATCGCGCGGGCCGACGATTGAGAGCGCCTGTCGTACGTTGGGGGTGCGTAGCAGCGATGACGCCGCTACGGTGAAACGTGCTTATCGCAAGCTAATGAGTGAGCACCATCCGGACAAAATGATGGGTAAGGGCCTGTCGCCGCGTATGATTGAGATGGCCAAGCGCAAAGCGCAGGATATTCAGGCTGCCTACGAGTTTCTCAAAGTTAATAAATTTTCCCGCTGATTTTCTTATTATTTTTTCTTATTCTGTATATTTTCGCTAATTATTTCTTAATAACGCACTATTTGGAATCAAAGCTTCCAAATAAGTGAATTAGCGCATGGGTACTAGAAATCCGCTTCGCAGCGAAAATGCATCGGCGTATTAAAAGCGGGATGAGTGATCGCCAGTTCCTGTGCATGTAGCAGCAAACGAGGCGCCATCGCTTTGGCCTGCGGATGAGCGTAAAACCCATCGCCCAGAATCGGGTGCCCCAACGCCAGCATGTGGACGCGCAACTGGTGCGAGCGACCAGTTACCGGCATCAGCTTTACGCGGGTGGTGCCGTCACGGTCACGGGATAACACGGTGTAGTCGGTTTGGGCGGGTTTACCCTGTTCAAAGCAGACTTTTTGTTTCGGGCGGTTCGGCCAGTCGCAAATCAGCGGCAGATCCACCAGTCCGTCATCCTGCATCAGGTGTCCAAAGACGCGGGCGACATAGGATTTCTTTGGTTCCCGCTCACGAAACTGACGTTTTAATTCTCGCTCCGCCGCTTTGGTCAATGCCACTACCATCACGCCGCTGGTTGCCATATCCAGCCGATGGACGGATTCGGCAGCGGGAAAATCAGCCTGAATGCGGGTCATGATGCTGTCCCTGTGTTCTTCGGCGCGGCCAGGAACGGAGAGTAGTCCGCTGGGTTTGTTCACCACCATGATGTGCTGATCCTGATACAGGATATGCAGCCAGGGATCGCGTGGCGGGTTATAGGGTTCCATGATGGGCTCCGGCATCGCGGCAGGGGAGATCCTGCCGCGAAGTAGATAGACAACCGATGGGGCTTACTGGTGCGCCACCATCACCAGACGAATGGCATCCAGACGCCAGTTGGCCTGCTGCAGATTCACCAGTACCTGCTCGCGCTGTTCTTCCAACGCCTCCAGTTCGTCGTCGCGGATAGTCGGGTTGACGGCTTTGAGCGCTTCCAGTCGTTCCTGTTCACGACGCAACTGCGTTTCGGCGTTACGCTGTGCCTCGGCGATCAGTTCCTGCGCTTGCGCTTCTACCAGCGGCTGGGCTTTTTGCAGCATATCGTGCACTTCGTCCTGCACCGCGTTCACCAACTTGCTGGAGGTGTGACGGTTTACTGCGCTCAGTTGACGGTTGAAGCTTTCGAATTCCACCTGCGCCGCCAGATTGGTGCCTTTGCGGTCCAGCAGGACGCGAATCGGCGTTGGCGGCAGGAAACGGGTCAATTGCAGTTTCTTCGGCGCCTGCGCTTCCACCACGTATATCAATTCCGCCAGCAGGGTGCCGACCGGCAATGCCTTGTTTTTCAGCAGCGATACGGCGCAACTGCCGGTATCGCCGGACAGGATCAGATCCAGTCCGTTGCGAATCAGCGGGTGTTCCCAACTGACGAATTGGGCATCCTCGCGGGACAACGCCTGATCGCGATCAAACGTGATGGTACAACCGTCTTGCGGCAGACCGGGGAAATCCGGCACCAACATATGATCAGACGGCGTCAGTACGATCAGGTTATCGCTGCGGTCATCCTGATGAATGCCGATGATATCAAACAGGTTGAGGGCAAAATTGACCAGATTGACGTCATTATCCTGTTCGGCAATCGCTCCAGCCAGCGCCTGTGCGTGTTCGCCGCCGTTGGAGTGCATCTCCAGCAGGCGGTCACGACCTTGTTCCAGTTGCGCTTTCAGCGCGTCATGTTGCTGGCGGCAGGTGTGGATAAACTCGTCCAGCCCGGTCTGTTCAGACGGTGTGGCAAGCAGGTTGATAAGTTGTTCGTAGTGGCTGTCATAAATCGACCGCCCGGTCGGGCAGGTGTGTTCGAACGCATCCAGCCCTTCGTGATACCAACGCACCAGCAGTGCCTGAGCGGTGTGTTCCAGATAGGGTACCAGAATCTGAATGTCGCGGCTCTGACCGATACGATCCAGGCGTCCGATACGCTGTTCCAGCAGATCTGGGTTAAACGGCAGATCAAACATGATCAGATGGCTGGCGAACTGGAAGTTGCGTCCTTCGGAGCCGATCTCAGAGCAGATCAACACCTGAGCGCCTTCCTCTTCCGAGGCGAAGTAGGCGGCGGCGCGGTCGCGCTCCAGGATCGACAGCCCTTCGTGGAACACGGCGGCGCGGATGGCTTCGCGGGTGCGCAGCACCTGTTCCAGTTGCAGTGCGGTGGCGGCCTTGGCGCAGATCACCAGTACTTTTTCATCACGATGGCTGGTCAGAAATTCCAGCATCCATTCAACACGCGGATCGAAACTCCACCAGGTGGCGTTATCGTCTTCGAATTGCTGATAAATCTGCTCTGGGTAGAGCATGTCACGCGCACACTCTTCGGCTGATTTGCGGGCATTCATGATGCCGGATACGCGGATCGCCGTCTGATACTGCGCCGGCAACGCCAGCTTGATTTGATGCAGCTCGCGTTTCGGAAAACCTTTCACCCCTTGACGGGTATTGCGGAACAGCACGCGGCTGGTGCCGTGACGGTCCATCAGCATGGTGATCAGTTCCTGACGTGCTGCTGCGCTGTCTTCGCTGTCGCTGGCGATGGATTTCAGCAATGGTTCGATATCCTGTTCGCCCAGCATTTCGCCAAGCGCGTTGCGCTCGCTGTCGCTGATGCTGTTGCCGCTCAGCAGCAGGGTGACCGCGTCGGCGACCGGGCGGTATTGCTGCTGTTCGGCGATAAATTCGTGGTAGTCATGGAAACGGTTCGGATCGAGCAGACGCAGGCGGGCAAAATGGCTCTCCTGGCCTAATTGTTCCGGTGTCGCCGTCAGCAGCAGTACCGCGGGGATGGCGTACGCCAGACGCTCAACCGCTTTATAGCCGGCGCTGGGGGCGGCTTCGCTCCAGGCCAGATGGTGCGCTTCGTCCACCACCAGCAGGTCCCAGTCGGCATCCAGCAGTTGTTCGAAGCGGGAGGGATTACGGCGCACAAAATCCAGTGAACAGATGATCAGTTGCTCGGTTTCAAACGGGTTGTCGCTGTCGAGGCGGGCTTCGGCGTAACGCTCATCGTCAAACAATGAGAACAGCAGGTTGAAGCGGCGTAACATTTCTACCAGCCACTGGTGTTGCAGCGTTTCCGGCACCACGATCAGTACGCGCTCGGCGCGGCCTGCCAGCAACTGCTGGTGGATAATCATGCCGGCTTCGATGGTCTTGCCCAGACCTACTTCGTCCGCCAGCAGTACGCGCGGCGCATGGCGCTGACCCACTTCGCGGGCGATGTGCAACTGATGCGGAATCAGGCTGGCGCGCATACCGCGCAGCCCTCCCCAGGGTTGTAGCGCCTGCTCGTGCTGGTGGCGATGAGCGCGGTAACGCAGCGCGAAGCGATCCATCCGGTCAATCTGCCCGGCGAACAGACGGTCTTGCGGTTTATTGAAGGTCAGTTTGCTGTCGAGAAACACTTCCCGCAGTTCGGCAGGTTCATCGGTATCCAGACGCGGACCAACATAGGTGCGCAGTCCATTTTCATCATGAACATCCTCCACCCGTAACTGCCAGCCTTCATGACTGGTGATGGTATCGCCAGGATTGAACATGACACGGGTAATAGGGGCATCGTTCCTGGAGTAGAGACGGTTTTCGCCACTGGCCGGAAACAGCAGGGTGACCATGCGGGCATCTATCGCCACTACCGTACCCAATCCTAAATCGCTTTCTGTATCGCTGATCCAGCGTTGACCAAGTGTAAAAGGCATAAATTCTAAGCTCGATACTCGTCGTTGTTGGAGAATGTCTGAACAGGAGGCCGCCGACCCCTGCGTTCGGCAATACCTTACCCGCCCTGCACGACAGTGATGGTGTCGCGCACAGCCTGTGATGCGGGTGTGGGGGGCGCCCCAGATGTAATTGACCGTTGTCTAACCGACAGACGCGGACTCACGCCTGATATTTTTGAAAGGGCGCTATGGTACTGGATGGTGGACTGTTCGTCACCTGTCAGGCACCATCAGATTGTCAAAATAGCCCCATCTGCCCGGTAATCAGTGTAGCAAAATCATCGTGAATGAAAGGCAGAATAGCATCCGCCACTGGTTGCAGTTGTTTTTCCACGTAGTGGTTGTAATCCAGCAGCGAGCGGCGATTCTCCAGTGGTTCCGGTCCATTTACCGTAATGACGTAGCTTATCCAGCCGCCGTTCTGGTACTGCAAGGGCCTGCCATGCCGGTGATTGTAGTCGTCTGCCATTCTGGCGGCGCGAACTTGCGGCGGCACATTGCGCTGATACTCGCTCAGTTTATGGCGCAGGCGTTTGCGGTATACCAGCAGGTCGTCGTGCTCGCCGTTCATCGTTTTCGCCACGTACTCCCGCACCCACTCCTGATACGGTTCACGGTGGAAGATGCGTTGGTAAAGTTGTTGCTGAAATTGCTGCGACAGCGGCGTCCAGTCGGAACGTACCGTTTCCAGCCCTTTGAACACCATCTGCTCACCCTGTGCCGTTATTGTCATACCGGCATAGCGCTTTTTGCTGCCCAGTTCGGCACCGCGAATCGTGGGCATCAGAAAACGGTGGAAGTGGGTTTCGTATTCCATCTCCAGCGCGCTGATCAAGCCGTGTTGCTGGTGCAGGTGCTGTTGCCACCAGTCGTTGATATAGGCCACCAGTTCACGACCAATGATGTTTGCTTCGTCCTCGTGGTGAGCACGCTTAAGCCAGACAAAGGTCGAATCCGTATCGCCATAAATCACCTGATAACCTTTGGCTTCAATCAGGGAACGGGTCTGGCGCATGATCTCATGGCCACGCAGGGTAATTGAAGACGCCAGACGCGGATCGAAAAAGCGGCAACCGCTCGACCCCAGTACGCCGTAAAATGCATTCATGATGATCTTCAGCGCCTGCGACAGCGGCTTGTTGTTTTCCTGCTTGGCGAGGTCGCGCTCATGCCAAATCTCTTCGACAATTGCAGGCAGACAGTGCTGGCGGCGGGAAAACCAGGCGCCGCGAAAGCCTTCGACCGCGTGCTGCTCATCAGGCTGCTGCAAACCGGTTATCAGCCCGACCGGGTCAATCAGGAAGGTGCGAATGATTGAGGGGTAGAGGCTTTTATAGTCCAGTACCAACACCGAATCGTACAGACCGGGGCGGGAATCCATCACGTAGCCGCCGGGGCTGGCTTCAGGCGGCACGTCGCCGAGGTTCGGCGCGACAAACCCGGCCCGGTGCATACGCGGCAGGTAGAGGTGAGTAAATGCCGCCACCGAACCGCCGCTGCGGTCTGCCGCCAGCCCGGTTACGCTGGCGCGCTCCAGCAAAAAAGCGATCAAATGGGTTTTCTCAAAGATGCGTGTCACCAGTTCGCAGTCTTTCAGGTTGTAGCGCGCCAGTGCGGGTTTGTCTTGCTGAAAGCGCTGTTCGATTTCTTCCAGCCGCTGGTAAGGATTGTCACTGGCTTTTCCTTCGCCAAGCAGCGACTGGGCGACAAACTCCAGGCTGAACGAGGCAAAATTCCAGGTGGCGGATTTCAGCGCTTCAATACCATCTACTATCAACCGACCCGGCGCACCGGCGAAAAAATGCCCTTGTCGATAGCCATGCTCGCGCCACTCCATCTCCTGACCGTCGCGTCCGAACCGTAATGGAATACGGTAGCGCTCGGCGTGTTGCTGCAATACCCGCAGGTCAAACTGCACCAGATTCCAGCCGATAATCACATCCGGGTCGTAGGTGTGCAGCCACTGATTGAGTTTTTCCAGCAGTTGTGGACGACTGGCGACGTATTCCAGCGTCAGGTCGCCAGCGTCGCTGGGGATGCCGTTTTCTGGTCCTAACATAAATACCTGACGCTGACCACACCCTTCCAGACCGATACAGTAAAGTTCGCCGTGGCGGCTGGTTTCGATATCCAGCGATACGGTTTTGAGTGACGGGCGGTAGTCGGGCGCAGGTTTCAATTTGACGTTGTCAATCAGCCCACCAGTGGTTTCTTCGCCGCTAAACCAGACCGGCGCGGTGATAAACCGCTCCATCAGAAGCCGCTCCGGCGGGCGGATATCTGCCTCGTATACCGGGATTCCCGCTTCCTGAAGTTTCTTCTCCAGACGTAACAACTGGCGGTAGTGCAGACAGTACAGCCCCAGTTGCGGTTCGTGGTGGAAGTTTTTCAGCGCCAGCGGTCGTAATTGCCAGTGCTTTTCACTACTTAACAGTTGGGTGATTTGTGCCTGATGTCGCATCGGTACAAACGCCACCGCCTGCTGCGGCGATAACCTGATCCGGCAGGGACCGTCATCGGTTGCCAGCCAGCATTCGACCTGAATCCCGGCAGGGGTATCCTGCCAGTGGCGGGTCAATACAAAGCCCTGACGCGGTGGGGAAAGGGTCATAGCGTATAGTCAGAAGGTCAGTGGAGTAATGCAACAAATTATGTATATATATACAGTTTTTGTCCAGTTTTAGCGCCGTTCTCAATAGCGCTGTCTACTGTGCTGTCAAGCCGTTGCAGAAAGAAGACCACACCCTATTCCCGTTGTTTCCTGCTATCATCCGGTTATCTTTGGTTATAAAAAATGCAGAAATGTAGAGAATTATGGAAGCCTGGCTGGAGCATCTGATCACTCAATCGTTAGCGTATTCACTGACGGCAGTACTGTTGGTGGCGTTTCTGGAGTCGTTGGCGTTGGTGGGACTCTTGTTGCCCGGCACGCTGATGATGGCATCGCTGGGAGCATTTATCGGCAGCGGCGATATGGGGCTATATCCTGCCTGGGGCATGGGCATTATCGGTTGCCTGCTGGGAGACTGGATTTCCTTCTTCATTGGCTGGCGTTTTAAGGAGAAGCTGCATAACTGGTCTTTCCTGCAAAAACATCGAGCTTATGTGTATCGTACCGAAAAGATGCTGCATCAGCACAATATGGCGACCATTCTGATTGGGCGGTTTTTTGGCCCGACTCGCCCGTTGATCCCGATGGTGGCCGGAATGCTGGAGCTGTCGCCCCGGCGTTTTGCACTGCCGAATATCATCGGCTGTCTCACCTGGCCGCCGGTTTACCTGATGCCCGGCATTCTGGCGGGCGTGGCAATTGATATTCCCAAACAAGCCGACAGCAGCGGCTTTAAATGGCTGCTGTTGATCACGGCGATGTTGCTGTGGAGTGCGGGCTGGCTGCTGTGGCGATGGTGGCGTGTGCATCGTGGCGCCAACGCTGAATTAGCCGGTTGGCTGACACTGGCGCGCCTGCGCTGGCTGGCACCATTGACGGCGGTTATCGCGGTCATCAGTCTGTGGCAGTTGTGGCAGCATCCGTTGATGCCGGTTTACCGACACCTGTTGTGGCAGATTCTAATGGATAAATGAGCGAGCGCGATACCGGTTTTCCCGGTATCGCATCCCATCGGTTAGCGGTAAAATTCTGCCACCTGATCAAAGATTCGCATCTCTTCGCCGTGGCGAGTCACCTGCAACACGTCTTCCAGCTTTTCTACCTGACTTATCATCTGCGCCAGACGCTGATCGTCTTTTACCAGTAGCCAGATGCGGCTTTGATCGCTGTCCGGCAGCGGCATACACATGATGCCTTCCACGTTGAACGCGCGGCGGGCGAACAGCCCACATACGTGCGACATCACACCCGGATGGTTGCGTACCGAGAGTTCCAGCGTGACCTGTGCAGTCGTCGATGAAGTCTGCATAATTTAATCTCCAATCATCTCAATATTGGCGGCACCCGGCGGTACCATCGGGAATACTTTCTCGTTGATGTCGATAACGGCATGGATCAACGTCGGGCCGGGCCGTTGCAGGGCGTCGCGCAGGGCGGCTTGTGGATTTTCAACCGCGTTGAGATCGCAGGTGGCAAAACCGAATCCGGAGGCAATCGCCAGAAAGTTGGTCTGATACCGGTAGTCAGACGCTACGAAGTTTCGCTGATAGAACAGCTCCTGCTGCTGGTGCACCAACCCCAGCGACTGGTTGTTCATCAGTACGATTTTTACGTTCAGGTTCTCTTCCACGGCAGTCGCCATTTCCTGAATGTTCATCATCAGGCTGCCATCGCCGGAAAAACAGACTACGGTACGCTGCGGTTCCGCCAGTGCTGCGCCGATAGCCGCAGGCACGCCAAAACCCATCGTCCCCAGTCCGCCGGAGGTCAACCATTGGCGTGAGCGCCGCAGCGGGTAGGCTTGCGCCACCCACATCTGGTGCTGGCCTACGTCAGTGGTGATGATGGCCTGATCGTCCAGCTGATCCGCTACGGCGCGGATCAACCCGTAATGGCTGAGCGGATCGTCGGCGTTTGGCATATTGAATGGGAAATCGCGTTGCAGGGCGCGCACCTGATCGAGCCAGTCGGCACGCGGCTGACGCTCGACAAGCGGCAGTAACTGGTCCAGCGCCTGCGCCACATCGGCGTGGATCGCCACGTGTGGCTGGCGGATCTTACCGAGTTCCGCCGGATCGATATCGATATGGATCACCTGAGCATTCGGGCAGAATTCTTCTGCCTTGCCGATAGCGCGATCATCAAATCGTGCGCCCAGCACAATCAACAAATCCGATTGCTGCAGGATCATATTGGTGTAACGAGCGGCGTGCATACCGAGCATACCGAGCGACAGCGGGTGATCCACCGGCATGGCACCCAGCGCCATCAGTGTCATGGTGGTGGGCAACCCGGCGCGTTCCGCCAGTTCGATAGCCTGCTGATGCGCACTGGCGCTGATGATTCCGCCGCCCAGATACAGGATCGGACGTTTGGCCTGATTGATCATCGCGGCGGCAGTGCTTAGGTCGCTGGCATCGGCAGTGGGAGCGGGTGACTTCACTGCTGGTGCAGGCAGCTCCGCCAGATCGATAGTCGCCGTTTGTACGTCTTTGGGGATGTCAACCCAGACTGGACCGGGACGACCGGATTGCGCCAGCCGGAAGGCATCATTAATGACCTGCGGCAGCTCACTGATGTCGCGTACCAGATAGTTGTGTTTGGTGACCGGGATTGAGATGCCGTAAGTGTCCACTTCCTGAAAAGCATCAGTGCCGATCATGCCCGAAGGCACCTGAGCGGTGATGCACACCAGTGGAATAGAATCGAGCTTGGCGTCTGCAATGGCAGTGAGCAGGTTAGTGGCGCCGGGTCCGCTGGATGCCATGCAAACCGCCGCTTTACCGCTGACGCGCGCCATTCCCTGAGCGATAAAACCGGCTCCCTGCTCATGGCGGGCGAGGACGTGGCGAATAGTGCGGCTTTTTCCCAACGCATCGTACAGCGGCAGCGCTGCGCCGCCCGGAATACCGGTTACAGTGGTAATGCCTTGCTGTTCCAGCAGACGGATGATCAGCTCAGCTCCTGTATAACGCATAGTCATATCCTTTATCAGAGCCGGTGTCAGGAGGAGCGGGGTGGGTGACATAAAGAAACCCCGCTCGGCTTGCGCCGGCGGGGTTTGGAATCCAGGTTTGATTCGGAACCCGTTACGGCGCGCTGCCGACCACGACCACCACGCGCACGACGACGACCGCATCATGCTGCGCGGCGCTGTTTAGTAGTGCGAAAGTAGGGGTGGTGTGTTTCACGGGTAACCTTCATGTTCGTTTTGGTTAATTTGCGCTCCCATATAACCATGAGTGCGGAAAAATAGACAAGGTTTCAACACGGTAAAACCGCATAAATGCGATTAATGTCACGTTTTTTAATCGAGAATTTTTTAATCGAGAACGTTTTAAGGGCGCGTTGTTATTTCAGACCGAGTATTCTCGCTGCATCCGCGTGGTGCGCCAGCTCTGCGGTCGGGCCGTCGTGATAGATGCGGCCATCCACCACCAGTACGCTGCGCGGCGCGATGCGTATGGCATCTTCTAACTGGTGCGACACCATCAGCAGCGTTAACCGCCGTTCACGGCAAATTTCGTCTACTAACGCCAGCATCTCCTGACGCAACGCTGGGTCGAGTGCGGAGAACGGTTCGTCCAGCAGCAGGATCGGTTGCTGGCGAATCAGGCAGCGCGCCAGCGCCGCTCGTTGCCGTTGACCGCCGGAAACCTGTGATGGCAGGCGTTCCAGCAGCTCCGATAATCCCATACGACTGGCGATCATGCTTAGCGTATCCCATTGTTCCGCATTCAGTTTCAGGCCGGGGTGCAGGCCGAGCGCGATATTCTGCGCCAGCGTCAGATGGGGAAACAGATTGTTTTCCTGAAACAGGATCGACACCGGGCGTTTCGCCGGTGGTGTAGCATCGTGATCCTGTCCGTTCAACTGTAACTGGCCGCTATCGGCGGGTAGGAAACCGGCGATCAGGCTCAGTAGGGTGCTTTTACCCGCGCCGCTTGGACCCAGAATGGCAAGGCGCTCGCCGGGCTGCACCTGTAAATCGAAGCGCATCGGCAGGTGTTGGTAGAGGTAGGTCAACTTATGGAGTGCTATCATGTAAGCCCGCCAGTTTCTCAATCAGGGTAAACAGCATAAAGCACAGCAATAGCAGTAGCAGCGCTGTTACCGCGCCCTCAGCGCTGCGATAAGCACCAATCTGCTGATAAAGATAAAACGGCAGGGTGCGGAATTGCTCGTTGCCAAATAGCGCGATGATGCCGAAATCGCCCACCGACAACACTGAGGCAAAGGCCAGCGCCTGTGCGATGGGGGCGCGTAGCGCCTTCAGTTCCACCACTTTTAGGCGATGCCAGCCACGAATATCCAGTGACTGACACAACAAGCTGTAACGTGCGGCGGCGTCAGTCATTGGGTTTTCCAGCACTTTCATGGCATAAGGGATAGCCAGCAGCGCATTGGTCAGCACCACCAGCCCGTAAGGGGAAGAGGGTAACCCGATGGTGCGATTGAATAGCAGGAAAAACCCCGACGCCAGCACAATGCCTGGCATCGCCAGAATCAGCATTCCGCTCAGATCCAGCAATTGGGCGGCTAACTGCTGCTGGCGCAGTTTCAACTCCCGGCTGCTCCACAGCAGCATCAGCGTTAATGTCACGCTGAGCGCACCGGCAGCCAGCGCGATGCCAAGAGAGGTCCAGAATGTTTGCCATAAAGCGGGCTGGCGCAACACGTCTGGTAGCGAGCGGTTTAGTCCATCCACCACCACGGCCAGCAGCGGCGGCAGCAGCAGTAATAGCACCGCTGTAATCAGCAGCGTATCGGCAACGCGGCTACACAGGCTGTCTTGTGGGTCGCGCCAGTGCTGGCGATTACTGACACCGACCGCCAGTAACCGGCTCAGTCGCTGGCTGAGTAACACCAGCCCCAGACAACATACCATCTGTAATAGCGCCAACAGCGCGGCGCGCGCCGGGTCATAATCAAAGTTGAGCGCCTGATAGATAGCCAGTTCGATGGTCGTCGCCTGCGGGCCGCCACCCAGCGCCAGCACGGTAGCAAAGCTGGCAAAGCACAGCATGAAGATCAGTGCCCCGGCAGGTAAGAGCTGGCGGCGCAGCCACGGCCATTCCACCAGACGGAAGAAGTACCAGCCGCGCAGGCCGAGTTGTGCTGCCAACTGGCGTTGCTCGGTCGCAATGCCTTCCAGCGCCTGCAAGAACAGTCGGGTTGCCAGCGGCAGATTAAAAAAGACATGAGCCAGCAGGATGCCCTGCAAGCCGTAAGGCGAAAACCGGTATTCGATGCCCACCTGCATCAGCAAACGTGCCAGCCAGCCTTCCCGTCCATAGACGCTGAGAATGCCGAATACCGCCACCAGCACCGGCAGCACCAGCGTCATCGCGCACAGGCGCAGCAACAGACGATGGCCGGGAAAACGGCGGCGATACAACGCCCGCGCCAGAAACAGCGCGGGCAAGGTGGAAAGCAGTGCCGATAACAACGCCTGCCAAAAGCTGAAGCGGATGACATGCCAGAGGTAGCTGTCATTCCACAGCGACTGCCAGGGCACGCTGGGTGCGTCCAGCCACAGTGCGCCGAACGCCAGCACGGCGGTGCCAAGCAGTAAAACAGCCGCCAGCAGCCCCGGCCACAGCCAGCCGGGAATCAGCGGCTGACGGCGCGCTGCCATGCCTGAACCCAATTCGTCCGCTGTTCTGCGACTTGCTGTGGGGTAAACTCCAGCGCGCTGGCAGGCCGCGTCAGGGTGTTATAGCCTTCAGGCAACTCGGTTTTGATCACCGGGTACATCCAGTTAGTAGTCGGAATGATCTGCTGAACAGCAGGGCTTATCATAAATTGCAGAAAACGTGCTGCCAGTTGTGGGTTTTTACTGCCAGCCAGTTGGGCGGCGACTTCCACCTGCAGGTAGTGGCCTTCGCTGAAATTGGCCGCCGCATAGCTATCTTTCTTCTCGGCGATGAGATGGTAAGCCGGTGAAGTGGTGTAACTCAGCACCAGATCGGCTTCACCTTTCAGGAACAGGCCGTAGGCTTCGCTCCAGCCTTTGGTGACGGTGACGGTTTTCGCCGCCAGTTTCTGCCAGGCTTGTGGTGCTTTGTCGCCATACACGTTTTGCATCCACAACAGTAACCCCAGCCCCGGTGTGCTGGTGCGCGGATCTTCGTAGATAACCTTCCACGACTGGTTGCTTTCCACCAGTTCATGCAGGCTTCTCGGCGGGTTTTTCAGCTTGTCTTTGTTATAGACGAAGGCGAAATAGCCGTAGTCGAAGGGCAGGAAGGTGTCGTTGTGCCAGCCGCCGGGCAGCGTCAGCGTGCTGGTGTTGACGCCATGCGGGGCGAACAGGCCGGTCTGCGCCGCCGCCTGCACCAGATTGTTATCCAGTCCCAGCGCCACGTCCGCCGGGCTATTTTTGCCCTCCATACGCAGACGGTTGAGCAGCGCGACGCCATCTTCCAGCGCGACGAATTTCAGTTCGCAGTCACACTCTTTTTCAAATGCGGTTTTGACCGCCGGGCCGGGACCCCACTCCGAGGCGAACGAATCGTAGGTGTAGACCGTCAGGGTCGGTTTGGCGAACACGGGGGCGGACAGCAATAACAGACAGGACAGTAATTTCTTTAACACTTTGCGCTCCAAATTGTTGAAGGCGGCAAAGGTCTTTGAGCAAGCAGGATGCAGTCTCAAATCCCTTCGCCGGTATTAACCGGATCAGGTTCGACGGGTATTTTCTCAGCGGCGCAAACGTACATGATTGTTAGTACATGACTATTCGTACATGACTGCTCGTACATGAATGTTGGGGCCGCACCCCGTTGAGAACGGCGCTATTGTAAAGTGTTTGTCACATCAGTAAAAGCGTCATGACTGGCGGCAGAGGATCATGTTGGCGGGGCTGGCGGCGCGAACCAGGCGGACTTGAAATCGAACCAGCCCAGCGTGTTCATATGCAGTCCCCGCATGTTGGCTTGCCCTTGCAACCGCAGCCAGTGGTGGAACAGCGGATGAAGCTGCTGGCGGCTGACCAGTGACTGGCTCCAGTCCGCCAGTGATAGCTCGCCCTGACGCCACTGACGTGCGGTGTTATCCAGCTCGTCTTCCCCCAGACAATGCCGCAGCAGTGGCAGTTCATACAGCATGGCGAACAGGGAAAATTCCAGCGGCAGGTAGAAGTTAGCACTGCCGAGCCAGAGGTCGCTGGCGTCAGCGCCCTGACACCAGACGTCGAACTCCAGACTGCGTAGCGTCAGCGTGACGCCGTGCGATGCCAGCAGACGGCCTATGATGCTGCTTATCACCGCGTATTCGGGGTGATCGCGATAGCTGGTGAGGGTGAGGTGCGTCAGGCCGACGGGTTTTTCCCGCACTGCCCGCGGTGGGCTGTGATGCCAGCGCGGCAGCAGGCCATAAGCGGGAGACCAGTCGCTCTGGTACGGGCTATCGGCCAGGCCGAGCATCGCCACGGGGCTGAGTACCTGACATAACCAGTGACGAACCTCCGGGTCTGCCATCTGCGGCGAACGGCGGTCGAACAGCAGGAAATAGCAGCCTTCTTCAAGCCGATTTTCCAGTTCATTATCGATGGTGTCATCGCCTTGCAGCGTGACCGTGCAGGCGGGGATGATCGGCGCGTCCGGCAGCACCCAGATACTGACTTCGTCAATGAGCGCCCGGTAGCCGAAGTAATCGTCAAACGCGGCGATTTTTAACTGATTGGGGGAATTGCGTACCACTTTATACGGCCCGGTGCCGACAGGCTGGCGCATAAAATCCGGCAGTGTTTGCCATTCTTGCGGCAGGATCATCGCCGGTACGCTGCCGAGCAACCATGGCAGCCAGTTGTCCGGCGTATTGAGCCGGATATCCAGCACAAACGGTGTCGGTGACGATATATCGGTTAAATGGGAGAACAGCGGTAGCGTCTTCAGCCGGGACAACGAGGCGATCACGTCCTCCATGGTCAGTTCCCGACCATGGTGAAAACGAATCGCCGGGCGCAAATAGAAACGCCAGTGCCGCGGCGACAGCGCCTGCCAGTGGTGAGCGATATCCGGCAGCAGTTCCCCATTTTCCTCATTTAAGCTGGTCAGCCCGCTGAAAATCTGGCGGGCGATGTGGGTTTCCGAACGCCGTAACGCACTGCCGGGCAACAGGTTGTGCATGGGTCGGTAGTACAGGATACGCAACAGGTGGCGTCCTTGCCGTACACTGCGGCCAAGGTGCGACAGTAGCATCTGGCGTACGGTTTCTTTGTCGCCCACCAGTTGTACCAACTGGTCGATGCGATCCTGCTCCAGCAGGTCTTCGGCCCGCTGCTGTTGCAGCGTCAATCCAGTGTAGATAAAGCCGAGGTGCGAGCGTTTACCGCGTCCGGCTTCCGCTTGCCAGGTGAGCCAGCCTTGTCGCTGCATAGCACTCAGCAGTGAGCGGACATGACGGCGTGAGCAACTGAGCAACAGCGCCAGCTCTTGCAGCGTGGTATCGGTATCCTGACCTTGCAGGCATTGCCATAACCGGATGAATTGTTGTTGCAGGCGAGGGGAGGACATAAAAGGGGAACTCCACGATTCAAGGTCATCAATATATTTTTCCCTATATTACGCGGATACTGAATAGCAGTGAATGGTTCTGTGCGTGAACCGTCGTGAAGGGGAGGCTATATGTGCCGGTTATTCCGCTTTTATACCCGTCATACTTCAAGTTGCAGGTGCGTTGGCTTTCCTCGCTCACCCCAGTCACTTACTTGAGTAAGCTCCTGGGGATTCTCTGCGTCGCCGCCTTCCTGCAACTCGAATTATTTAGGGTATATCGTCGCTGGCTTTGCCGAGGCTGTCGTCGGGGATGGGGTGTACTCACCGCTACCCAGCGAATGGCATTGCTGTTACAGGTTACGCAGTGGCAGATCCAGGATATGGAGGAGGAAGACTATCGTCGCTGGCTGTAAAGCTGACGGCATCAAATGAGAGTGAGAACGTCGGCGGGAAACCGCCGTAGTGTTCTGAGTAATGGTGCTGTTCACCAGCCAGCGGCGTGTTCCGCTGGCTTTTTTATGGCAGGTTTTCTGGTGGCGTGTTATTCCACCGGTTTCAGCCGGGCGACAAAGTGGCGCAATACCGGCGGCTCATAGGTGAAGGTCAGCCCTTTGATGCTGCTGGCTCTCTCCTTGAGTGCAATCAACGAATCGGCGATGTAATCCATGTGATCGTTGGTATACACCCGGCGTGGAATGGTCAGGCGCAGCAGTTCCAGCGGCGAGGGTTTCTGTTCGCCAGTATCCGGGTCCCGTCCCAGCAGTAATGAGCCGATTTCTACGCTGCGAATGCCCGCTTCCAGATACAGCTCGTTATTCAGCGCTTGTGCCGGGAACTGTTCCGCCGGGATATGCGGCAGCAGCTTTTTCGCATCGACAAACACCGCGTGCCCACCTACCGGGTACTGAATTGGGATACCACCGGCGCGCAGGCGTTCGCCAAGGTAGGTCACCTGACCGATGCGGTAAGTCAGATAATCTTCGTTCATGCCTTCTTCCAGACCGATGGCCAGTGCTTCCATGTCGCGCCCAGCCAGTCCGCCGTAAGTGACGAACCCTTCCATTGGCACACAGCGAATGCGCACCTCGTTGAACAGCTCTTCGTCGCTGCGAAAACAGCACAGGCCGCCAATGTTCACCATCGGGTCCTTCTTCGCTGACATGGTGAGCATGTCGCCGTATTGGTACATCTCATGGACGATCGCTTTGATCGAGCGGTTCTCATAACCGGCTTCACGTTGTTTAATAAACCAGGCATTTTCACAGAAGCGTGCGGAGTCGATCACCACCGGAATACCGTGTTGCTGCGCGATGCGATACACCTCACGCATATTGCCCATTGAAATCGGCTGGCCGCCGGAGCTGTTGCAGGTGACGGTGGTGATGATGGCCACGACGTTGTCCGCACCGTGTTGCTCGATGGTGGTCTGTAACAGGTCAAGGTCGAAATCGCCTTTCCAGTCGTAATAGGTGGTGGTGTCGAAGGCTTTTGGTGTCACCACGTTGATGGCGCGCGCGCCGTTCAGCTCCACATGGGCAGCGGTGGTGTCGAAATGGAAGTTAGAAATAAACACCGGTTTTTTACCGCCACCTGCACGCTGCTTTTTGGCTATCAGACACGGGAACAGAATCTGTTCTGCCCCACGCCCCTGATGGGTAGGAATGGTAAACGGATACCCCAGCAGCGTTTGTACTTTTTCACACAGATGGTAGTAGTTGCGCGACCCGGCGTAGGCTTCGTCGCCCATCATCAACCCTGCCCACTGACGGTCGCTCATGGCGCCGGTGCCGGAGTCGGTCAGCAGGTCGATGTAGACATCCTCGCTGCGCAACAAAAACGGGTTATAGCCTGCTTCCTGCAAGGCTTTTTCCCGGTCGTCGCGGGTGGTCATACGGATGTTTTCTACCATTTTGATGCGAAAAGGTTCAGGGATGCGTTTCATGCAATATCTCCATGACGCCAGTCAGCAGGCAGGTTTGCCGCTGTATGACGTCAAAAATAATAAATTGAAATAAAAGGGGAAAAATCAGCGTCAGGCTGAATCAGGCATGAAACGAGCGTGGGAAATCGTCGGTAAGGCGGTGGTCGATGTTGAACCAGGGGCGACAGTCGCCGGAGAGGCTCAGGCGATAACACCGGATGATGCGTGTCATGAGGTCTCCTTATCTCGTGAATAACGAACAATCAGCATAGGCGAAAAGTGCCGGACAAAACCGTGATCCCACAGGCAATCCAAAGTGGGGAAGTCATGGTTTATTTGAGAATGTAAATTGAATTAATAATATTTCTCATTACTTATTTTAGATGGTAAAACTGTGCGGAGTTTGGCATCAGTACATCGTTTTCAGACCGTGTTGCTGGAGAATCACTAAAAAAAGAGGTAAGGGCGGGTTATGGCTGGGGTAAAGGAATATAAAGTATTTGATGTTAGGTTGGCTCACAAAACATTGCTTACTCCATCGCTGATGCGTTGTGTATTCAGGGGAGAGGCGGTGAAGATGATGAAGATTTGCTCGCCGGATCAACGTATTAAAGTGTTACTGCCCGCCGAAGACGGCACGCCGCCGCGCCTGCCGGATGTCGGCGAGTGGTATAAGCTGGTGCAGGCGATGCCCAAATTACAACGCCCAATCCCCCGCACTTACACCCTTCGCAGTCTGGATACCGACGCTGGCGAAATGGTGGTGGAATTCGTGGTGCATGGCACCGAAGGACCGGCTTCGGCCTGGGTACTGAGCGCACAACCCGGTGCAGTGTTGCAGGTGGTAGCGCCGCGCGGCGATTTTGCCGGTGATAATGGCGGCTACGAGTGGGTGCTGTCGGAAAACACCCGTCATGTGCTGCTGATGGGCGATGAAACTGCATTACCGGCGATCAAAGGCATTCTGGAACAGTTGGCGCAGCAGGATAACCCACCGCAGGTGCAGGCGTTTATCGAAGTACCGTTACAGGCCGATTGCACTGACGATTATCGCAATTTGCCGTTCGCCGAGGTGGTCTGGTTGCCGCGTGAAGGCACGGGCGCGACCTATGGTGAGCGTTTGCTGGAGGCGGCACGCCATTGGTCATGCCCGACAGCACAGGTGCAGGCAAGCCCTGTTATGGTGACGGATATTGCTGATGGTGAGAAGGTCTGGGAACCGGCCAGTGCGCAGCAAGGGCAGTTCTTCGGGTGGGTAGCGGCTGAATCCTCAGCGGTGAAGGCGTTGCGCCGGTATCTGCTGGCAGAAAAAGGCCTGGCGCAGGAATCCGTCACCTTTATGGCCTACTGGAGCCGTGGTCCGCGTTCTCATTGAGGTTGTCGACAAACAACCGCGTTGTTTTTGTTGCTGACGAGTTTATGCAAGACCGGTGGGAGGTTTCGTGCGCGATAACGTCGATTCTCCCTTTGCAGCACCGCCGCACGCACGACAAGGAGAGGCTCAGACGCCGCCTCTCCTTGACCACTGGCTTGAGGGCTAAACTGTGCCGCTTCGCGGTTCCTTCGGCGTTCGCCTTCGCTGTTCGGGCCGCCCGTGACGCGTTCCAGACGCGGCACGGGCTTTCGCGGCATCCATGCCGCTCACCCGGCGAAGTCACCCACCTCAGCACAGTTTTTGACGCCGGAAAACCCTTTATCTGCACTTAAGTGGTTTAAAAGCCCACAAAGCCAAACTAGCGTAGAAACGCCGGTTGTTGCTGCTCGTAACGGGCGATGGCGTCCTCGTGCTGCAGCGTCAGGCCGATGCTGTCCAGACCGTTGATCATGCAGTGACGGCGGAAGCTGTCTATCTCAAACGAGTAGGTGTTGTCACCCGCTTTAACCTGCTGAGCTTCCAGATCCACGGTGAAGGTAATGCCTTCATGGCTGGCTACCAGTTTGAACAGGTCGTCGATATCGGCATCGCTCAGTTTGACCGGCAACAGTTGGTTGTTGAACGAGTTGCCGTAGAAAATATCGGCAAAGCTCGGTGCGATCACCACCTTAAAACCGTAGTCGGTCAGCGCCCACGGCGCGTGCTCGCGGGAAGAGCCGCAGCCGAAGTTTTCGCGTGCCAGCAGAATGCTGGCACCTTTATAGCGCGGCTGGTTCAGCACGAAGTCCGGGTTAGGCTGCTGGCCAGCGTCATCCAGAAAACGCCAGTCGTGGAACAGATGCTGACCGAAACCGGTACGGGTCACCTTTTGCAGAAACTGCTTCGGGATAATCGCATCGGTATCGACGTTGGCGGCATCCAGCGGCACCACCAAACCAGTGTGTTGGGTAAATTTAGCCATGGATTGCCTCTCTTAATTCAGTTCACGAATGTCTGCGAAACGACCAGTAACCGCTGCCGCAGCCGCCATCGCCGGGCTGACCAGATGGGTACGACCGCCACGGCCCTGACGCCCTTCAAAGTTACGGTTGCTGGTAGACGCGCAGCGCTCGCCCGGATTCAGACGGTCGTTATTCATCGCCAGACACATGGAGCAACCGGGCAGACGCCATTCGAAACCGGCATCCAGGAAGATCTTGTCCAGACCTTCGGCTTCCGCCTGCGCTTTAACCGGGCCAGAACCGGGCACGACATAGGCTTGCACGCCGTCGGCCACTTTGCGTCCTTTGGCAATGGCGGCGGCGGCGCGCAAGTCTTCAATACGCGAGTTGGTGCAGGAACCGATAAATACTTTGTCGATAGCGACTTCCGTCAGTTTTACACCCGGCTGCAAGCCCATATACGCCAGCGCTTTTTCCGCCGAAGCGCGTTCCACCGGGTCGTTGAAGGATTCCGGCATCGGAATGATTTGGTCAACGGCGATCACCTGACCGGGGTTAGTACCCCAGGTCACCTGCGGGGCGATATCGGCGGCGTTCAATGTCACTACTGCGTCGTAGTGGGCATCGGCATCGGAACGCAGGGTTTTCCAGTATGCTACTGCGGCGTCCCAGCCGCTGCCGGTGGGGGCGAACTGACGGCCCTTCAGGTAAGCGAAGGTGGTGTCGTCCGGGGCCACCAGACCCGCTTTGGCGCCCATTTCGATCGCCATATTGCACAGGGTCATGCGACCTTCCATGCTCAGCGCTTCAATAGCTTTTCCGGTGAATTCCACGACATGGCCAGTACCGCCGGCGCTGCCGGTTTTACCGATGATTGCCAGCACGATGTCTTTAGCGGTGATGCCCGGTGCCGCATCCCCCACGACCTCGATCTTCATGGTTTTGGCGCGGCCTTGTTTCAGTGTCTGCGTCGCCAGTACATGCTCGACCTCAGAGGTACCGATACCGAATGCCAGTGCGCCGAACGCGCCGTGGGTGGCGGTGTGGGAGTCGCCGCAGACGATGGTCATCCCCGGCAGCGTCATACCTTGTTCTGGCCCGATAACGTGTACGATGCCCTGAAATGGGTGGTTCAGGTCATACAGTTGTACGCCAAATTCGGCGCAGTTCTTAATCAGTTCCTGCATCTGGATGCGCGCCATTTCGCCACTGGCGTTAATGTCACGCGTTTGAGTGGACACGTTATGGTCCATGGTGGCGAAGGTTTTGCCCGGCTGACGGACTTTACGGCCCATGGCGCGCAAACCGTCAAATGCTTGCGGCGAGGTCACCTCATGCACCAGATGGCAGTCGATATACAACAGCGGGGTTTCATTCGGTGCTTCATGCACTACGTGTGCATCGAACAGCTTCTGATATAAGGTCTTACCCATGATTACGCCCCTTCTGCTACAAATCGGGCAATGGCATCGCCCATTTCGTCGGTGGTGACGGCTTTGCCGCCGTTAGCCAGATCGCCGGTGCGGTAACCTTCCGCCAGCGCCTGGTTGACTGCCTGCTCAATCGCGGTGGCGGCGTCATCCGCCCCCAGGCTGTAGCGCAGCAGCAACGCGGCGGACAGAATTTGGGCGATCGGGTTGGCGATGTTCTTGCCGGCGATATCCGGTGCGGAACCGCCCGCTGGTTCGAACAGACCAAAGCCCTGCTCGTTGAGGCTGGCGGACGGCAACATGCCCATCGAACCGGTGATCATTGCGCACTCGTCGGACAGAATGTCGCCGAACAGGTTGGAACACAGCAGCACGTCAAACTGAGACGGGTCTTTAATCAACTGCATGGTGGCGTTGTCGATGTACAGATGATTCAACTGGACATCCGGGTAGTCGCGTGAGATTTCGTTGACGATTTCGCGCCACATGATCGAGCTTTGCAGCACGTTAGCTTTATCGATGGAGGTGACGATGCTGCGGCGTTTGCGCGCCGACTCAAAGGCGATGCGCGCAATCCGCTCGATTTCGAAACGGTGATACACCTCGGTATCAAACGCGCGTTCATACATACCGCTGCCTTCGCGGCCCTTCGGCTGGCCGAAGTAGATGCCGCCGGTCAGTTCGCGCACGCACAGAATGTCGAAACCGTTGGCGGCGATGTCGCTACGCAGCGGGCAGAAGGCTTCCAGCCCCTGATACAAGCGCGCCGGGCGCAGGTTGCTGAACAGGCGAAAATGTTTGCGCAGCGGCAGCAGCGCGCCACGCTCTGGTTGCTCTGCCGGCGGCAGATGTTCCCATTTCGGGCCGCCGACCGAGCCGAACAGAATGGCGTCAGCCTGCTCACAGCCTTCAACCGTGCCCTGCGGCAGCGGCGTACCCTGACGGTCGATGGCGATGCCGCCGACGTCGTATTCGCTGGTGGTGATACGCAGATCAAAACGCTGGCGAACCGCATCCAATACTTTATACGCCTGAGCCATCACTTCCGGGCCGATGCCGTCACCGGGTAAGACGGCGATATGGTAACTCTTGCTCATCACACTGTTTCCTGACTGTTGTGTTTGTTGTGTTGCTGCAAACGTTGCACTTCTTTTTCGACCAGTTGTGCACGTTTGATATTGTTTAATACGTTAACCATCGCGTTAGCGGAGGATTCGACGATATCGGTCGCCAGACCCACGCCGTGGAAACGGCGCTCTTGATATTCCACCACGATATCCACCTGGCCGAGCGCTTCTTTGCCTTGCCCTTTGGCGGACAACTGGTATTTGACCAGATTGATCGGGTAGCCGGTGATACGGTTAATCGCCTGATACACCGCATCAACCGGACCGTTGCCGGTAGCGGCTTCAGATAGTGTCTCGTCACCACATGACAATTTGACGGATGCTGTTGCCATCACACTAGAGCCAGACTGTACGCTAAAGTAGTCCAGACGATAAAATTCGGAACTTTCCTGCTGGTTGTTGATGAACGCCAGTGCTTCCAGATCATAGTCGAACACCTGGCCTTTCTTGTCAGCCAGTTTGAGGAAGTCGGCGTACAGCGTATCCAGATTGTAATCGCCTTCTTTATAACCCATCTCTTCCATGCGGTGCTTGACCGCGGCACGACCGGAACGGGACGTCAGGTTCAACTGCACTTCTTTCAGGCCAATCGATTCCGGCGTCATGATTTCGTAGTTTTCGCGGTTCTTCAGCACGCCGTCCTGATGGATGCCGGAAGAGTGAGCGAAGGCGTTGGAACCCACCACCGCCTTGTTGGCCGGGATCGGCATGTTGCAGATCTGGCTGACTATCTGGCTGGTGCGATAGATTTCCTGATGATTGATGCTGGTATGCAGGTTCATTAACTGGTTGCGAACTTTGAGCGACATGATCACCTCTTCCAGCGCGCAGTTGCCAGCACGTTCGCCGATGCCGTTCAGCGTGCCTTCTACCTGGCGTGCGCCGGCGTGTACTGCCGCCATGGCGTTGCCCACGGCCAGACCGAGATCGTCATGGGTGTGTACGGAAATGATGGCCTTATCAATGTTAGGCACGCGCTGATACAGTGAGGCGATGATGTTGCCGAATTCGTGCGGCAGCGTGTAACCGACGGTGTCGGGGATGTTGATGGTACGGGCACCGGCATTGATAGCCGCTTCCACCACCCGGCTCAGATCTTCGATAGGGGTACGGCCAGCGTCTTCACAGGAAAATTCCACATCGTCGGTATAGTTGCGGGCGCGTTTGATCATGTAAGTCGCCCGTTCGATGACGTCATCCAGCGTGCTGCGCAGTTTAGTGGCGATATGCATCGGCGAGGTGGCGATAAAGGTATGGATACGGAATGCCTCGGCAACGCGCAAGGATTCAGCCGCCACATCAATGTCTTTTTCAACGCAGCGGGCAAGGGCGCAAACACGACTGTTTTTGATGTTACGGGCGATGGTCTGTACGGATTCGAAATCGCCGGGAGAGGAGACGGGAAAACCGACTTCCATTACATCGACGCCCATCCTTTCCAGCGCCAGGGCAATCTGGAGCTTTTCCTTCACGCTCAGGCTGGCCTGCAACGCTTGCTCACCGTCACGCAACGTGGTATCGAAAATAATCACTTGTTGGTTCATCGGTCTGGTTCCTTGTTCTGTTTGCTTTGGCGCCCGGCGAGTAAAAAAAAACCCGCGCAATGGCGCGGGTTTTTATGAGGTGTGACCTGAAATCAGCTTTGGATTTCGCCCACCGGCATACCGCGCACGTGAGATGCGTTTAGTAGTAGGCCTGGTAGGAGAGCGAAATTAAACATGCTGTTTCATTGTCCAATAGTAAGTTGAAAATTCAGTTCTGTTATTATTGGTACTTGATTCCAGTCAGGATGTCAATCACTGGATGCCAGCGCAGGGCAGCCCGGTGCCTGATAGATCACACTCCTAACGGAAAAGCAGTGGAAAGGGCTTTGAGGTCGAGGGTGGGCGCGGTAGACTGCCTGCCCAATTTTTACCCTATCATTTTTGAGATTCAGACTCCGTACGCGCATGAAGACGAATTCACTCCCGCAATATCATCTGGTTCACCGCATTCAGCAGCAAATAGCCCAACGTCCTGACGCGCTGGCGTTTCGTGAATGGGAGGCTGGCCAGGAACAGCAACTCGACTGGCATCAGGTAGGCGAGCGTATCCGCCGTATCGCCTGCGGCCTGCTGGGTTTGGGCGTTGATGTTCAGGAACGTGTGGCGATCTTTTCCGATAACGCTATCAACTGGTCGTTGGCGGATTTGGCGCTGCTACATCTGCGGGCGATTACCGTGCCGCTTTATGCCACCAGCGCAGCGGCACAAGCGGCATTCATCCTGAACGATGCGGATATCCGTGTTGTGTTTGTCGGTGGTCAGGCGCAGTTTGATTTGCTGATGTCGCTGCGCGATACCTGTCCGCAACTACGTACCATTATTCTGCTGGACGAGCAGATTAGCCGTCGTGGCTGCGATATGGCGGTATCGTTGCAGGAGTTTGAAGAGCAAGCGGAATTGTCGGTATGGGAGCCAGTGCTGCGCCAACGAGTGGCTGAGCGGGATTTGGGCGATTTGTTTACGCTTATCTACACTTCCGGCACCACCGGCGAGCCTAAAGGCGTGATGCTGGATTATGCCAACATGGCAACCCAACTGATGTTGCACGATGAACGGTTGCACACCAACGAGCAGGATGTATCGCTGTGCTTTTTGCCGTTGTCACATGTTTTCGAACGTGCCTGGAGCTTTTTTATCATGCACCGCGGCGCGCAGAACGTTTACCTGCGCGATACCAATCAGGTGCGTGCTGCGATGGCGGCGGTCTGTCCTACCGTGATGTGTGCGGTGCCGCGATTTTACGAGAAAGTTTTCAGCGCTATCCATGAGAAAGTGGCACAGGCCCCATGGCATCGGCGTACGCTGTTTAACTGGGGGATCGCACAAGGCAATACGTGGTCTTTACGCCAACAGGCCGGAAAACGCGCCAGTGTGTGGAGCGCGTTGACGTATCGTCTTGCTGATAGGCTGGTGCTGTCGCGCCTGCGTCAGTTGTTGGGGGGCAAGGTCCGTTTTCTGCCGGCGGCGGGCGCGCGCCTGGATGACAACATTATCGCCTTCTTTCAGGCAATCGGTGTGCGCATCATTTATGGTTACGGCCTGACGGAAACCTGCGCCACCGTGTCTTGCTGGGATGCCGACCACTATCGCCTGGGTTCGGTGGGTATGCCGCTATCTGGCGTTGAAGTGCGTATTGGTGAGCAAAATGAAATCCAGGTGCGCGGCGCTACCGTAATGCGTGGTTATTATCGCCGTCCGCAAGAGACGCAGGCCGCTTTCACGCCAGACGGCTGGTTCAAAACCGGTGATGTGGGTGAGGTGGACGACAAGGGTAACCTGTTTATCACTGAACGGCTTAAAGACCTGATGAAAACCTCAGGGGGCAAATACATCGCGCCACAGCATTTGGAAGGGGCGCTGGGGCAAGATCGCTTTATTGAGCAGGTCGCGGTGATAGCCGATGCACGCAAGTATGTTTCCGCGTTGATCGTTCCCTGCTTTGAGGCGCTGGAGGAGTATGCCCGCTCGATGAATCTGGGGTATCAGGATCGATTGGAACTGCTGCGCCACAGCCATATTCTGTCGCTGTTTGAACAGCGGCTGCATGACATGCAGAAAGAGTTGGCCCGTTTTGAGCAGGTTAAAAAATTTACTCTGTTGCCTGCGCCGTTCAGTCAGGAGGAAGGGGAGCTGACCCCGACATTAAAACTCCGCCGAAAGGTCATTCATCAGCGTTATCAACTGGAAATTGAAGCCATGTACGCCGACTAACAGGTGTTTTGATGGCGATGGTTCTCTTTGCGCCGCAATTTTATTATCAATATTTCACTCTGTAATGCCGGACCACAGCGGAATATTTTTTAACGCTGTGGTCGTACCTCAGCGTTTTATCTGCTTCTACCCTCTTTTAACAGTTGATTTACCATCAATTATGCTGCTCCTTGCCCAGCCGTGGCGTTTGCCTGCTTCATAATCTGGCGTTATGTTAATAAGTTATGTGTAAAAATGTGGGCGATGTTCTGCGAGCAGGTGGGCGTGCGAGTAAAAACTGAACATGCCGTTGCTTCATTCGCTGAACGTCGTGTGATACGCGCGGGGCTCCCCTGTCAATGCAGAAGCGACTCGTTATCTGAACAATAAGAGGCAAACCCATGGAGATGTTGTCAGGCGCCGAGATGGTGATTCGATCATTGATCGATCAGGGCGTAAAACATGTGTTCGGTTATCCGGGCGGTGCGGTGCTGGATATTTACGATGCGCTACACACCGTTGGCGGCATAGAACACATTCTGGTGCGCCACGAGCAAGGCGCGGTACATATGGCTGATGGCTACGCCAGAGCGACCGGCGAAGTGGGTGTGGTACTGGTGACCTCCGGGCCGGGCGCAACCAATGCCATTACCGGTATTGCCACCGCGTATATGGATTCCATTCCGCTGGTGGTGATTTCCGGTCAGGTTGCGACCTCGTTGATTGGGTATGACGCCTTTCAAGAGTGCGACATGGTGGGGATTTCCCGCCCGGTGGTGAAACACAGTTATCTGGTCAAACAGACCGAAGACATTCCCACCGTGCTGAAAAAAGCCTTCTATCTGGCGTCTACTGGCCGCCCCGGACCGGTGGTGGTGGATTTGCCGAAAGACATTCTCAATCCGGCCAAAAAACTGCCGTATGCTTATCCTGATCAGGTCAGTCTGCGTTCTTATAACCCGACGGTGCAGGGGCATAAAGGCCAAATCAAACGCGCATTGCAGACGCTGCTGGCTGCTGAGCGTCCGGTGATTTATAGCGGCGGCGGGGTTGTCAACGCCAATTGTCATCAGGAATTGCGCGAACTGGCGGAAAAACTCAATCTTCCGGTGGCCAGTTCGTTGATGGGGTTGGGCGGTTTTCCGGGTACCCATCGTCAGAGCCTCGGTATGCTCGGTATGCACGGTACCTACGAAGCAAACATGGCGATGCACAACGCTGATGTCATCTTCGCCGTTGGGGTGCGTTTTGACGACCGGACTACCAATAATCTCGCTAAGTACTGCCCGAATGCCACCATTTTGCATATCGATATCGACCCGGCGTCCATCTCTAAAACCGTGGCGGCGGATATTCCCATCGTCGGCGATGCCCGTCAGGTGCTTAGCCTGATGCTGGAGTTGCTGGCGCAAGGCGGCGAGGTTCAGCAGAAATTCGACGCCATGCGCGATTGGTGGTTGCGCATCGATCAGTGGCGCGCGCGTCAATGCCTGAAATACAACACCGATGGCGACGCTATCAAACCGCAAGCGGTGATTGAAACGCTTCACCGTCTGACCGCAGGCAAGGCTTATGTGGCATCCGACGTAGGGCAACACCAGATGTTCGCTGCGCTGTATTATCCGTTTGACCAGCCACGTCGTTGGGTCAATTCCGGCGGCCTCGGCACCATGGGCTTCGGTCTGCCTGCCGCGCTGGGAATCAAGCTGGCGTTACCGGAAGAAACGGTCATCTGTGTTACCGGTGATGGCAGTATCCAGATGAATATTCAGGAGTTGTCTACCGCGCTGCAATATGACTTGCCGATTGTGGTGGTGAGCCTGAACAACCGTTTCCTTGGCATGGTGAAACAGTGGCAGGACATGATCTACTCTGGTCGTCACTCCAGTTCTTACATGGAATCTTTGCCGGATTTCGTCAAACTGGCGGAAGCTTACGGCCATGTCGGCATCACCATTGATACCCCGGATGAGCTGGAGCCGAAGCTGAAAGCAGCGCTGGAGCAGAAGAATCGTCTGGTGTTTGTGGATGTGCGGGTAGACAGCAGCGAGCATGTCTATCCGATGCAGATCCGCGGCGGCGGGATGGATGAGATGTGGTTAAGCAAAACGGAGAGGACCTGATCATGCGTCGTATTTTGTCGGTATTGCTGGAGAACGAATCGGGTGCTCTGTCGCGCGTGATTGGCCTGTTTTCTCAACGCGGTTACAACATTGAAAGTCTGACCGTCGCCCCAACGGATGATCCGACCCTGTCGCGGATGACTATCCAGACAGTGGGTGACGAGAAAGTGCTGGAACAAATTGAGAAGCAACTGCATAAGCTGGTGGACGTGCTGCGGGTTAGCGAACTGGGTCAGGGGGCGTATGTCGAACGTGAACTGATGCTGGTGAAATTGCAGGCCACCGGTTATGGACGCGAAGAGGTCAAACGCAGTGCGGAAATCTTCCGCGGGCAGATAGTGGATGTCACGGCATCGTTGTATACCGTGCAGTTGGCTGGCACCAGCGAGAAGCTGGACGCGTTCCTTAACAGCGTACGTGAAGTCGCTGAAATTGTTGAAGTGGCACGTTCCGGCGTCGTGGGTGTATCGCGCGGTGACCGCGTCATGCGCTGACGTGCTGCTGAAATAGGGTCGGTTGTCTGATGATTTGCTGATTTTCGTACAGCAATACTGGCTTTTTTGATGGTAATATCTAGCCCGGCTATAACGCCGGGCTTTTTTAATTCTGATTGACGTAACTAATAAAAGCGGTTGCCCGCCAGTGTTTTCTGCGCTTAGATCAGTATTATATCCACCGTTAATGTATGGTTATCGGTTCATTCTTTACTTTTTATCCGGCTTATTAAGGGGTTACCAGTGAAACTGGATGAAATCGCGCGTCTTGCTGGGGTTTCGCGTACGACGGCCAGTTACGTCATTAATGGTAAAGCGAAACAATATCGTGTCAGCGATAAGACCGTAGAGAAAGTGATGGCGGTGGTCAGGGAGCACAACTACCATCCAAACGCTGTCGCAGCTGGTTTGCGCGCCGGGCGTACTCGCTCCATCGGGCTGGTCATTCCCGATCTGGAAAACACCAGCTACACCCGTATCGCCAATTATCTGGAGCGTCAGGCTCGGCAGCGCGGTTATCAGTTGCTGATCGCCTGTTCTGAGGATCAGCCCGATAATGAGATGCGTTGCATTGAACATCTGTTGCAACGTCAGGTGGATGCCATCATTGTTTCGACGGCGCTACCGCCGGAGCACCCGTTTTACCAGCGCTGGGCGAATGATCCTCTGCCGGTGATTGCACTCGACCGGGCGCTGGATCGCGAGCATTTCGCCAGTGTAGTTGGGGCGGATATGGAAGACGCGGAAATGCTGGCGCAGGAACTGCGTAAGGTACCGGCGGAGTCGGTGATGTATCTTGGTGCACTGCCGGAGTTATCAGTCAGCTTTTTGCGCGAGCAGGGGTTCCGGCGTGCCTGGGCAGACGATGTGCGCCAGGTGAACTATATCTATGCCAACAGTTATGAACGCAGTGCAGCGGCAGCGGTGTTTGAAGAGTATCTGAACACTCACCCGATGCCGCAGGCGTTGTTTACAACCTCGTTCCCGCTACTGCAAGGCGTGATGGATGTAACGCTCCGGCGGAGTGGCCGTTTGCCGAACAATCTGGCGATCGCCACATTTGGCGATAATGAATTGCTGGATTTTCTGGAATGTCAGGTATTGGCGGTCGCGCAGCGTCACCGTGAAGTCGCGGAGCGGGTGCTGGAACTGGTACTGGCCAGTCTGGATGAGCCGCGCAAACCAAAACCGGGCTTATACCGTATCCGCCGTAATCTCTACCGCCGTGGTTTTCTGAGCCGTCACTGACGGATACCCTGCGGCGATGGAGTAATTTTTTGCCTCTACGCCGCATAAGATAAATCCTATTTTTATCTCTATTTTTTCTTTCATTTATCTACCCAAAATAATTCGAGTTGCAGGACAACACGCTCGTGTGTTGAACAACGCAACCAACGTACCTGCAACTTGAGGTATGACGGGTATATTACTTACATGACTGTTTATTGTTCAGGGTTAATGACTGACGATTTGTGGATGAGAAGAAACGCTAACCCGGAACAGGCGACGACAATATTCCAGAAAATAACCGTACGCTACACCCATGAACATAGCAATTACCGCATTGCTGGCAACCGCTTTTAGAATTTGCGACGGTTCTGCGCCAATTGTCAGCAGAATAGCGGCATACACTGGCGATTGAAAACTAACGTAGGCAAACAGGTCCGCCATATTTTTTCCCCAGCGTAAATTAGCATTCAGGCGTAGCGCCAGAGCGACAATCCGATCCCGGTAAAGGCCGTAAGGCCAGGCAATAACAATATTGACTGGAATCGACAACAGCCGCGAAGAGAGCGATTGTTCGAAGGTCATGCCGGATAACAGTATTTCGATCACCATGCCGGTTAGAAAGCAATACACCACCATGGCAACGGTATCGGCAACGATGCCGCGAATACGGGAAAGGGGGGAAAACATATCGTACGGCTCCATGGTAGAGGATAATAACGTTAATTTTTTCGTTATTTTATGGTGTTTAGTTTTGCTTTATTGGTTTTTTTGTAGTTTACATGACTATTTATTATCTTTTAACTAGCTTAAAAAACTTATTTTTTCTTATTTTTTGTTCGGCGACGCAACTTTATGGGTTCAAATCGTTTTTTTCATTCGAAAATCGTGAGTTATGCAATTAAACCCATATAAAACAAATAATTAATTTAATATGTATGCCAGAAAAAAACAAAGCTGAAAAACCATACGTTGCAGCGAAAAAGTTACTGACAGGTAAAGTGCAAGTGAATGTGATCGATACTGGAAATAAAGCCAGTTATTCTATTTAGTTTCGGGAAACGGCGGGCTAATGTTTCACTCGCGCATAGATAACCTAAGTTGAAGTGATTGACTGTGTGGTTCAGGTCAAAAAAATGGGATTTCAGGTTAAATAATTTCATTTTTCCTGCCATTAGCTGTGCTAAAAGGAAAAATAATTTTTAAAAAATCTTAAAAATCAGATGATAAAAATATATCGCGTGCAGAGAGAGATTTAAGAGATACCTATCGAACTGTGGCAGTCAAAATAATATTGCATTGAATAAAAAATTCTATATCTTTGTGCACCGCTCTAAAAGCCATTAATTTTCCTTAAATAATCACGACGTTAATACTAATTATTTCTTTATGGTGACTTTTTTGCGCTTTTTTCGCGCTCTTGCTCTGCGGGAAATAATGCCCAAGCGCATCCGTGCTGGCTTGACAAGCTTTTCATCCCCTCCGTAAACTCTCAATAGTGGGGATTTGTGGGGCAAAGTGGTAAAAAGGGTCATGAAGGGTTAAATACTGTCATGTTTCGTGGGGCGACGTTGGTCAACCTCGATAGTAAAGGGCGGCTTGCCGTTCCCACCCGTTACCGGGATTTACTGAACGAGGAAGCTCAAGGGCAAATGGTATGTACCATTGACCTGCATCAGCCCTGCCTGCTGCTTTACCTGTTACCCGAATGGGAAATTATCGAACAGAAACTTTCTCGCCTGTCGAGTATGAACCCCGCTGAGCGCCGTGTTCAGCGATTGCTGCTCGGACACGCCAGCGAATGCCAGATGGATAACGCCGGAAGGATACTGATTGCATCTACGCTGCGGCAGCATGTGGGTCTTACGAAAGAAGTGATGCTGGTTGGGCAGTTCAACAAGTTTGAACTGTGGGATGAACAGACCTGGTATCGACAAGTCAAGGAAGATATTGACGCTGAGCAGTCAACTCAGGAGCCCTTATCTGAGCGACTGCGGGACTTATCACTATAGTCATGGCAGAAACGTTTAAACACGCTACCGTGCTGCTGGATGAAGCCGTCAACGGCCTGAACATTCGCAGCAACGGTGTCTACATTGATGGCACGTTTGGTCGGGGTGGTCATTCCCGTCTCATTCTGTCCCGCCTTGGGCCGGAAGGCCGTTTGTTGGCGATTGATCGTGATCCTCAGGCAGTTGAAGTCGCCAATACGATTGATGACGCACGTTTTTCTATTATCCACGGACCTTTTTCCGAACTGGCTGAATACGTCGAGGAGCGTGGGCTGACCGGTAAAATCGACGGTATCCTGCTGGATTTAGGGGTTTCTTCACCTCAGCTTGACGATCCCGAACGCGGATTTTCTTTTATGCGTGATGGCCCGCTGGACATGCGTATGGACCCCACGCGAGGCCAGTCGGCGGCAGAATGGTTGATGAAGGCGGAGGCGGAAGACATCGCCTGGGTGCTGAAAACATTCGGCGAGGAGCGTTTCGCCAAACGTATCGCCCGCGCGATTGTAGAGCGTAACCGTATAGACCCGTTGACCCGCACCAAAGCGCTGGCGGAATTGATTGCTGCCGCCAGTCCTATTCGGGAAAAGTATAAGCACCCGGCGACCCGCTCATTCCAGGCCATTCGTATCTATATCAATAGCGAACTGGAAGAGATTGAACGCGCGTTGGACGGCGCACTGAAGGTGCTGGCGCCAGAAGGCCGGTTGTCGGTAATCAGCTTCCATTCATTGGAAGACCGGATTGTGAAACGTTTTATTCGCCAACATAGCCGGGGACCGCAGGTGCCTGCCGGCCTGCCGCTGACGGAGGCGCAACTGCGCAGCCAGGGCGGCCAGACGCTCAAATCGGTAGGTAAAATGATGCCGCCTGATGACGAAGTGGCGGATAATCCGCGCGCGCGCAGTTCGGTGCTGCGCTTTGCTGAGAGACTGCCGTCGTGATCGGAAATGAGCGCCATTCGCTGGGTGGCGTCATCGGCGATGACCTGTTGCGTCATGGAAAATTAGCGACGTTGTTGCTGATAGCGGTATTGGTGTCCGCCATTATGGTGGTGACCACCGCGCACCGTACGCGTCTGCTAACGGCAGAGCGTGAGCGGTTGCTGCTGGAGCGTGATGCGCTGGATATCGAATGGCGCAACCTGATTCTGGAAGAGAACGCCTTGGGCGATCACAGCCGTGTCGAGCAGATCGCTACCGAGAAGCTACATATGGTGCACGTTGATCCTTCACAGGAAAATATTGTGGTTAAACAGTAATGCATTAACAGGTATCGCCTAGATTATGAAAGCAGCGCGACCGGGAAAACTGAAACGTCAGGAAGAACATGCCAGCTTTGTCAGCTGGCGTTTTGCGTTGCTTTGCGGCGGTATTCTGTTGTGTATGGTGGGATTGATGTTGCGAGCGGCGTATCTGCAGGTGATCGCGCCCGACAAGCTGGTGCGTGAAGGAGATATGCGTTCTCTGCGCGTGCAGGAAATCCCGACCGCTCGCGGTATGATAAGTGATCGCGCCGGACGTCCGCTGGCAGTGAGCGTACCGGTCAACGCGGTCTGGGCCGACCCGAAAGATGTTAACGATCATGGCGGCATTTCACTGGATACCCGCTGGAAAGCGCTGGCGGATGCGCTGGAAATCCCACTGGATCAGATCGCCGCTAAAGTGAACGCTAACCCGAATGGTCGTTTTGTCTACCTCGCCCGTCAGGTGAATCCGGCGATTGGCGAATACATCCACAAGCTGAAACTGCCAGGCATCAACCTGCGGCAGGAATCGCGGCGTTATTACCCTTCAGGTCAGGTGACGTCGCACTTGATCGGCTTTACCAATATCGATGGTCAGGGTATTGAAGGTATTGAGAAGAGTTTTGATCGCTGGCTGACTGGCCGACCTGGCGAGCGTACCGTACGTAAAGACCGTTTTGGGCGGGTGATTGAAGATATTTCCTCAGTGGATAGCCAGGCGGCCCACAATCTGATGCTCAGTATTGACGAACGCCTGCAAGCGCTGGTGTACCGTGAGCTGAACAACGCCGTGGCATTCAATAAGGCTGAGTCAGGCACCGCCGTGTTGGTAGATGTCAATACTGGCGAAGTATTGGCGATGGCCAACAGTCCGTCCTACAACCCCAACAATCTGACCGGTACGCCAACCGATGTCATCCGTAACCGCGCCATTACCGATATTTTCGAACCTGGTTCAACCGTGAAACCCATGGTGGTGATGACGGCGCTACAGCGCAACGTGGTTAAGGAAAATGCGGTACTCAATACGTTGCCGTATTACATCAACGGTCATGAAATCAAGGATGTAGCGCGTTACAGCGAGCTGACCCTGGCCGGGGTGTTGCAGAAATCCAGTAATGTCGGCGTATCTCATCTGGCACTGGCGATGCCAGCTTCCGCGTTGGTGGACACTTACTCCCGTTTTGGTCTTGGCAAAGCCACCAATCTGGGGTTGGTAGGTGAAAGTCTGGGTTTGTACCCGAATCGTCAACGCTGGTCGGATATTGAACGCGCTACCTTTTCGTTTGGTTATGGTCTGATGGTGACACCGCTGCAACTGGCGCGCGTCTACGCCACCATCGGCAGCTTCGGTATCTATCGGCCACTTTCCATCACCAAGGTTGACCCGCCGGTACCGGGAGAACGTGTTTTTTCCGAACAGATTGTCCGTACCGTAGTGCACATGATGGAAAGTGTCGCATTGCCAGGCGGCGGCGGCACCAAGGCGGCGGTAAAAGGCTACCGCATCGCGATTAAAACCGGGACGGCGAAAAAGGTCGGCCCGGATGGCAAGTACATCAACAAATATATCGCGTATACCGCTGGGGTCGCGCCAGCCAGTAACCCGCGCTTTGCGCTGGTGGTGGTGATTAACGACCCACAGGCGGGGAAATACTACGGTGGTGCGGTGTCGGCTCCGGTATTCGGTGCGATCATGGGCGGCGTATTGCGTACCATGAATATCGAACCGGATGCGCTGGCAACCGGTGAAAAAAGCGATTTTGTAATCAACAGAAAAGAGGGTTCAGGTGACAGATCGTAACTTGCGCGATGTCCTGGCTCCGTGGGTGAACGACGCCCCGGATCTTGCGCTGCGGGAAATGACATTAGACAGCCGCATGGCGGCTGCCGGGGATCTGTTTGTGGCAGTCGTTGGCTACAAGACAGATGGGCGGCACTACATTCCGCAGGCCATTGCGCAGGGCGTCGCGGCGGTTGTCGCACAGGCGGATAACGCCACGCCCGATGGTACCCTGACTGAAATGCACGGTGTGCCGGTGATTTATCTTGAGAATCTGAACCAGCGTTTATCCGCGCTGGCGGGGCGTTTTTACTGTCAGCCATCGACCTCGCTGCAACTGATTGGCGTCACGGGCACCAACGGCAAAACCACGACGACCCAGTTGATGGCGCAGTGGAGTCAGGCATTGGGTAAAACCAGCGCCGTAATGGGCACGGTGGGTAATGGGTTGCTGGGGCGTGTGGTGCCGTCGGAAAACACTACCGGTTCGGCGGTGGATGTACAGCAGATTCTGAGCCAACTGGTGGCGCAGGGGGCAGACTTTGCCGCCATGGAGGTCTCTTCGCATGGGTTGGTGCAGCATCGTGTGGAAGCGCTGGCGTTTGCCGCCGTGGTTTTTACCAATTTGAGCCGCGACCATCTGGATTACCACGGTGACATGGCCAATTACGAAGCGGCCAAGTGGCGGCTATTTGCCGAGCATCAGGCAGGCCAGAAAATTATTAATGCTGATGACGAGGTCGGTCGTCGTTGGTTAAGGCGTCTGCCAGATGCGGTTGCGGTGAGCGTGGCGGGCGATGTTGATAGCGGTCGGGCGCATTGGCTGAAAGCTACCCATATCGATTATCACGACAGCGGTTTCACAGTGACGTTTGACTCCAGTTGGGGCGCAGGGGTTATCAACAGCCGCCTGATGGGGGCGTTTAACGTCAGTAATCTGTTGCTGGCGCTGGCAACACTGCTGTCACTGGGGTATCCGCTGGAACAATTGGTGAAGGTCGGTTCTGCGTTGCAACCGGTCTGCGGTAGGATGGAAGTTTTTCTTGCCAGTGGTCGGCCAACCGTGGTGGTGGATTACGCCCACACCCCGGATGCGTTGGAAAAAGCGCTGGCGGCGGCACGGTTGCATTGCCGGGGAACGCTGTGGTGCGTTTTCGGTTGCGGCGGTGATCGTGATAGAGGTAAGCGCCCACTAATGGGGGCGGTTGCGGAGCAACTGGCTGACCGGGTGATCGTTACCGACGATAACCCGCGTAGCGAAGACCCGCAGGCGATTGTCACCGACATTTTGAGCGGATTGCTGGATGCTGGCCGGGTGCAGGTGATCGCTGGTCGTGCGCAGGCTGTCACCAGTGCGGTGATGCAGGCGGCTGCCGATGATGTGGTGCTGGTCGCAGGTAAAGGGCATGAAGACTACCAACTGGTAGGAAATGAACGGTTGGACTATTCAGACCGCATTACTGTCGCGCGTTTGCTGGGGGTTATCGTATGATCAGCGTTTCGTTGCGACAGTTGGCTGATGTGTTGGGCGCCCGGTTGGTGGGGGATGACCTGACTATTAGCGATGTGTCTACAGATACCCGCAAACTTACCGCCGGTTGTTTGTTCGTCGCGTTACGTGGCGAAAAATTTGATGCTCATGATTACGCTGCAGATGCCGTTAATAATGGGGCGGCAGCATTATTGGTGAGTAAGTACTTACAAGCTAAAGTGCCGCAACTGGTGGTAGACGATACGCGTTTGGCGTTGGGTGTAATGGCCGGTTGGGTGCGCCAGCAAAGTCGTGCGCGCGTCGTGGCGCTGACAGGGTCATCGGGAAAAACCTCCGTCAAGGAAATGGCCGCCTCGATTCTGCGTCAGTGCGGCAATGTGCTATTCACTGCGGGTAACTTCAACAACGATATCGGCGTGCCGCTGACGTTGTTACGCCTGACGCCAGAGCATGACTACGCGGTGATTGAACTGGGCGCTAATCATATTGGTGAGATTGCCTACACCACGGCGATGGTGCGACCGGAAGCGGCGCTGGTGAATAATCTGGCCGCAGCTCATCTGGAAGGGTTTGGTTCGTTGGAAGGCGTGGCACAGGCCAAAGGCGAGATTTTTGGCGGTTTACCGGCTCAGGGCGTGGCGATCCTCAACGCGGACAGTCACGATGAAACCCGCTGGCAGGACTTGCTGATGGGGAAAACCCTATGGCGCTTTGCTCCACAACAGCGTGACGGCATCGATTTTTACGCCAGTGATGTCAGTGTGAGCGAGCGGGGAACGGCTTTCGTGTTGCATACGCCGATGGGCGATATCGCCGTAACGTTGCCGTTGCCGGGACGTCACAACGTTGCTAACGCGCTGGCGGCAGCGGCGCTGGCGCTGGCAGTGGGGGCGACGCTGGACACGGTAAAAGAGGGTCTGGCGCAGTTACAGGCGGTATCAGGGCGGTTGTTTCCGATTGCACTGGCGCCGGGAAAACTGTTGCTGGACGACAGCTACAACGCCAACGTCGGTTCGATGACGGCAGCGGCGCTGGTGTTGGCGGAGATGCCTGGCTACCGGGTGATGGTGGTGGGCGATATGGCTGAGTTGGGCCAGGACGCGCAAGCCTGTCACCTTCAGGTGGGTGAAGCAGCCCGCAAGGCAAACATCGATAAGGTATTGAGTGTGGGAACGCTGAGCGCGTTGATTGGCGAAGCGAGCGGCACTGGCGAGCATTTTGATAATAAAGCAGCGTTGATTGCCCGTTTGCGGGCGTTGGTAACGCAGCATAATACCATTACCGTTTTGATTAAAGGTTCACGCAGTGCGGCGATGGAACAGGTAGTACACGCATTACAGGAGAATGCTACATGTTAGTTTGGCTGGCCGAGCATCTGGTCAAGTTTTATTCCGGCTTTAACGTCTTTTCATATTTGACGTTTCGGGCCATTGTCAGCCTGCTGACGGCATTGATTATTTCCCTGTGGATGGGGCCGCATCTGATTGCCTGGTTGCAACGTTTACAAATTGGTCAGGTCGTGCGTAACGAAGGACCAGAGTCCCATTTCAGCAAGCGCGGCACACCGACCATGGGCGGCGTGATGATTCTGGCGTCGATCATTATTTCGGTGTTGTTGTGGGTCAACCTGGCTAACCCCTATGTCTGGTGCGTACTGTTGGTGCTGGTGGGGTATGGCATCGTCGGGTTTGTAGATGATTATCGCAAAGTGGTGCGTAAGGATACTCGCGGGTTGATTGCCCGCTGGAAGTACTTCTGGCAGTCGGTGCTGGCGTTGGCGGTGGCATTCTCCATGTACGCCATTGGCAAAGACACGCCGGCTACGCAACTGGTGGTGCCGTTTTTCAAGGACGTGATGCCGCAACTGGGTGTGATGTACATCGTGCTGGCTTATTTCGTGATTGTCGGTACCAGCAACGCGGTTAACCTCACCGATGGTCTGGACGGGTTAGCCATTATGCCGACGGTGTTTGTGGCGGCCGGTTTTGCGTTGGTTGCCTGGGCGACCGGTAACATGAATTTCGCCAGTTATCTGCATATTCCGTATATCCGACATGCCAGCGAACTGGTGGTGGTATGTACTGCGATTGTTGGTGCCGGACTTGGGTTTTTATGGTTCAACACCTACCCCGCGCAGGTATTTATGGGGGATGTCGGCTCACTGGCGCTGGGCGGAGCATTGGGTACCATCGCGGTATTGCTGCGTCAGGAGTTTTTGCTGGTGATCATGGGCGGGGTATTCGTGGTGGAAACCCTGTCTGTGATTTTGCAAGTGGGTTCTTTCAAACTGCGCGGTCAGCGGATTTTCCGCATGGCGCCGATTCACCACCACTATGAACTGAAAGGATGGCCGGAGCCACGAGTGATTGTGCGGTTCTGGATTATTTCGCTGATGCTGATGCTCATCGGCCTGGTAACGCTCAAGGTACGGTAAAAATGGACTATCAGGGTAGAAAGGTTGTCATTATCGGGTTAGGGCTGACAGGGCTCTCCTGTGTTGATTTTTTCCTTGCACGCGGGGTGGTGCCGCGCGTGTTGGATACCCGTATCAGTCCGCCGGGCCTGGATAAATTACCTGAGTCCGTTGAGCGCCATCTGGGCGGTCTTAATGATGAGTGGTTGCTGTCCGCCGACCTGATTATCGCCAGTCCCGGTATCGCGTTGGCGACGCCCGTGTTGTGCGAAGCGGCGGCGGCTGGTATTGAGATTATCGGCGATATCGAATTGTTCTGCCGCGAAGCGCAGGCACCGATTGTTGCGATTACCGGCTCTAACGGCAAAAGCACTGTGACCACGTTGGTGGGGCAAATGGCGCACGCTGCCGGTTGGGCCGTTGGCGTGGGCGGTAATATCGGCATACCAGCACTGGAATTGCTCAAGCAGGAAAGTGAACTGTATGTGCTGGAACTATCAAGCTTCCAGTTGGAAACCACTTATAGCCTGCACGCTGCCGCTGCCACGATCCTCAACGTAACTGAGGATCACACCAACCGTTATCCGCTGGGATTGCAGCAGTACCGCGCCGCAAAACTACGTATTTATGAAAACGCCAACGTCTGCATTGTGAACGCAGACGATGCCTTGACCATGCCGGTGCGCGGAGCGGACGCGCGTTGTCTGAGCTTTGGTGTGGATGTGGGTGATTATCATCTGAATCGGCAACAGGGTGAAACCTGGCTGCGTGTGAAGGGTGAGCGGGTATTGAATACCCGTGAAATCAAACTGGTTGGTCAGCATAACTACACCAATGCGTTGGCTGCCTTGGCGCTGGCGGATGCGGTGGGAATCCCCCGCTCGTCGGCGCTGACGGCGCTGACTACGTTTACCGGCTTGCCGCACCGTTTCCAACTGGCGTTGGAGCGGAGGGGGGTGCGCTGGGTTAATGATTCCAAAGCTACTAATGTCGGCAGTACCGAAGCCGCGTTGAGCGGGTTGC
Source organism: Dickeya sp. CFBP 2040 (assembly GCF_012273755.1). NCBI lineage: Bacteria > Pseudomonadati > Pseudomonadota > Gammaproteobacteria > Enterobacterales > Pectobacteriaceae > Dickeya > Dickeya sp. CFBP 2040. The sequence continues at coordinate 223,820 of NZ_JAAVXH010000087.1, read as the reverse complement.
ATGTCGATGGCACGCTGCATCTGCTGCTGGGCGGCGATGGGAAATCAGCGGATTTTTCTCCGCTGTTGCGTTACCTGCAAGGCGACCATATTCGGCTGTATTGCTTTGGGCGTGATGGCGGACAACTGGCGGCGCTGCGTCCGGACATTGCTGAACGGACTGAAACCATGGAGCAGGCGATGCGGCTTATTGCCAGCCGCACTCGGTCAGGGGATATGGTGCTGTTGTCGCCCGCCTGCGCCAGTCTCGATCAGTTCCGTAGCTTTGAGCAGCGTGGCGATGAGTTCGCTCGTCTGGCGGAGGAGCTGGGATAATGCGTGTTATCGGGGCCGGCATGGTTGAACGTCTGAAAAGCTGGGTGATGGGGACGCGCGAAAGCGACAACCTCAACACTGTGCTGTATGACCGGACGCTACTGTGGCTGACCCTGGGACTGGCGGTGATAGGTTTTGTGATGGTGACGTCGGCGTCGATGCCGGTTGGGCAGCGTCTGGCAAGCGACCCGTTTCTGTTCGCCAAGCGTGATGCGTTGTATCTGGGGCTGGCGTTCGGTTTGTCGCTGGTCACCATGCGAGTGCCGATGGAGGTCTGGCAGCGTTACAGCGTGGTACTGCTGCTGGCGTCGATAGTGATGTTGTTGATCGTACTGGTGGTGGGCAGCTCGGTGAACGGAGCATCACGCTGGATTTCTCTGGGGCCGTTGCGCATCCAGCCGGCGGAGTTATCGAAATTGTCGTTGTTTTGCTACCTCTCCAGCTACATGGTGCGCAAAGTCGAGGAAGTGCGGAACAACTTTTGGGGATTCTGTAAGCCGATGGGGGTAATGGTGGTGCTGGCGGTGTTGCTGCTGGCTCAGCCGGACCTCGGTACGGTGGTGGTGCTGTTTATTACTACGCTGGCGATGTTGTTTCTTGCAGGGGCAAAACTGTGGCAGTTCCTGGCGATCATCGGTTGTGGCATCTTCGCCGTCGGGTTGTTGATTATAGCGGAACCGTATCGTGTACGCCGTGTAACCTCGTTCTGGAATCCCTGGGACGACCCATTCGGCAGCGGCTATCAGCTGACGCAATCGTTGATGGCGTTTGGCCGCGGCGAACTGTGGGGACAAGGGCTTGGTAATTCCATCCAGAAACTGGAGTATCTACCGGAAGCGCATACCGACTTTATCTTCTCAATTTTGGGGGAAGAGCTGGGCTATATCGGTGTGGTTTTGGCGTTGTTAATGATATTCTTCGTCGCTTTTCGGGCGATGTCGATTGGTCGTCGGGCGCTGGAAATCGATCAGCGATTTTCGGGCTTTCTGGCCTGCTCCATCGGTATCTGGTTCAGTTTTCAGACGCTGGTGAATGTCGGCGCTGCTGCAGGTATGTTGCCGACTAAAGGGCTGACATTACCGCTAATCAGTTACGGTGGTTCCAGCTTGCTGATTATGTCGACGGCTATTGTGTTGTTGTTGCGAATTGATTACGAAACGCGCCTGACCAAAGCGCAGGCGTTTACGAGAGGTACCCGATGAGTGGCGAAGGCAAGCGTTTGATGGTGATGGCAGGCGGTACCGGTGGGCATGTGTTCCCCGGTCTGGCGGTTGCGCATCATCTAATGGCGCAAGGCTGGCAGGTGCGCTGGCTGGGCACGGCTGACCGGATGGAAGCGGATCTGGTGCCGAAGCACGGTATCGACATCGACTTTATCCGTATTTCCGGTCTGCGCGGCAAGGGGCTGAAAGCTTTGTTGCTGGCACCGGTGCGTATTTTCCGGGCGGTGCGGCAAGCGCAGGCGATTATGCGCCGCTATCAGCCGGATGTAGTGCTGGGCATGGGCGGTTATGTATCTGGTCCCGGCGGCCTGGCTGCGTGGTTGTGTGGTGTCCCTGTGGTGTTGCATGAGCAAAACGGCATCGCCGGGTTGACTAACCGCTGGCTGTCGCGCATTGCCAAGAAAGTATTACAGGCGTTTCCGGGCGCATTTCCCCATGCGGATGTGGTGGGAAATCCGGTACGTACTGACGTGCTGGCGCTGCCTTCCCCCACAGAGCGGCTGGCGGAGCGAAATGGCCCGGTGCGCGTGCTGGTGGTCGGTGGAAGCCAGGGGGCGAGGGTATTAAACCAAACCTTGCCCGGCGTTGCGGCAAAGTTACATGGTGCCGTTACTATCTGGCATCAAACCGGCAAAGGAGCACAGGCAGAGGTTCAGGCCGCCTATGCGAAAGCTGGCGAGCCTCAACACCGGATTACCGAGTTTATCGACGACATGGCGGCGGCATACGCGTGGGCTGACGTGGTGGTGTGCCGTTCGGGTGCGCTGACGGTCAGCGAAATTGCCGCAGCCGGGTTGCCGGCGTTATTTGTGCCGTTTCAGCATAAGGATCGGCAGCAGTACTGGAATGCGTTGCCACTGGAGCAAGCGGGGGCGGCGAAGATTATCGAACAGGCCTCTCTGAGCGTGGATGCGGTAAGCGCGGTGTTGTCCGCCTGGGATCGGGCCACCTTGCGTGATATGGCGCAGAAAGCCCGGACTGTGGCGATTCCCGATGCAACGGAACGGGTGGCGGCTGAGGTAGCGGCAGCGGCGACGCAACGGGCATCCCAGGCTGTCTGAAATTAATTGATGATGGCCGACAATAGTCGGCGTTGATGTAGGTTGCGATAAAAAATAGTGAATACTCAAGAACTGGCGAAACTGCGTTCAATCGTGCCTGAGATGCACCGCGTCCGGCACATCCATTTTGTCGGCATCGGCGGTGCTGGCATGGGCGGTATCGCCGAAGTCCTGGCTAATGAAGGATACGAGATCAGCGGTTCCGATCTGGCGCCTAATGCGGTGACTCAGCAATTGACCGATCTGGGCGCACGGATCTATTTCCATCACCGCCCGGAAAATGTGAACGACGCGAGTGTGGTGGTGGTGTCCAGCGCTATTACGGCAGACAACCCGGAGATTATCGCGGCTCATGAGGCCCGTATTCCAGTGATTCGCCGGGCAGAGATGCTGGCAGAATTGATGCGCTTTCGCCATGGCATCGCCATTGCCGGTACGCATGGCAAGACAACGACCACCGCGATGGTGACCAGTATCTACGCGGAAGCAGGCCTGGACCCAACGTTTGTCAACGGTGGTTTGGTTAAGGCAGCGGGAACGCACGCCCGTTTGGGGTCGAGTCGTTATCTGATTGCAGAGGCGGATGAAAGTGATGCGTCGTTCCTGCATTTGCAGCCGATGGTAGCGATTGTGACTAACATCGAAGCCGACCACATGGACACCTATCAGGGCGATTTTGAGAACCTCAAGCAGACGTTCATCAACTTCCTGCACAACCTGCCGTTTTACGGCCATGCGGTGATGTGCCTTGACGATGCGGTGATTCGTGAACTGTTGCCGAAAGTAGGGCGCCATATCACGACCTACGGTTTTAGCGATGATGCGGATGTACGCGTCGCCGATTACCGTCAGGTCGGAGCACAGGGGCTGTTTACGCTGGCGCGTCAGGGTAAGCCGTTGCTCAACGTGACGCTGAATGCACCGGGCCGTCACAATGCGCTGAACGCGGCGGCGGCGGTAGCTGTGGCAACGGAAGAAGGTATTGATGACGAGGCTATCCTGCGGGCGTTGGCGCGTTTTCAGGGGACCGGGCGTCGATTTGATTTTCTGGGCGAATTCTCGCTGCAGTCGGTCAACGGTAAAAGCGGCAGCGCCATGTTGGTGGATGATTACGGACATCACCCGACGGAAGTGGACGCTACCGTCAAGGCGGCGCGTGCTGGCTGGCCTGATAAGCGTTTGGTGATGATTTTTCAGCCGCATCGTTATACCCGTACGCGGGATCTATATGATGACTTCGCTCACGTGTTGTCGCAGGTAGATGTGTTGCTGATGCTGGATGTGTATCCGGCTGGTGAAGCGCCGATTCCGGGTGCAGATAGTCGGTCGCTGTGTCGTACCATTCGTGGTCGTGGAAAAATCGATCCGATCATGGTGCCGGATGTGGAGACGTTGCCTGAGCTGCTGGCGCAGGCGTTGCAGGGTGATGATCTGATACTGGTTCAGGGCGCTGGCAACATTGGCAAACTGGCGCGTCGGCTGGCGGAAAATCGCCTGCAGGCAAAGACCAAAGACTGAGAACAGGATGACTACGTTCGTGATGGTAGTGATGACTGACCACTGTGAAATCGGCCACTGGCCGGTTGAGGTTGGTTATGCCGCTATTTCGTGTCCGGTCATGACAGACAACGGTTACCGCCGCGTACCCGTTGTGGAGTTAGCGAATTAGTATGTCGCAGGCGGCGTTGAATACACGCGGACGTGAGCAGGAAAAAGGCGCGCGACGCAGTAATGGTAGTCAGCTGGCAGGGATTTTTTTCCTGTTGATGGTGGCCGGTACCATCCTTTGGGGCAGTTGGATGGTGCTGGGTTGGATGAAAGATGCCAGCCGTTTGCCACTATCCAGATTGGTGGTGACCGGAGAACGGCACTACACCACCAATGACGATATTCGTCAGGCGATTTTGTCGCTGGGGCCGCCCGGCACGTTCATGACGCAGGATGTCAATGTCATTCAGCAGCAGATTGAACGCTTGCCCTGGATCAAACAGGCCAGCGTACGTAAGCAGTGGCCAGACGAATTAAAGATTCATCTGGTTGAATTTGTTCCGTTTGCGCGCTGGAATGATCAGTTTATGGTTGACAGCGAAGGTAGCGCGTTTAGCGTTCCCGCTGAGCGTATCGGCAATCAAAAAATGCCGATGTTGTACGGCCCGGAAGGGGGCGAGGAAGATGTGCTGGAGGGATATCGCGAGATAAGCCAGACACTCGCGGCAGGCAAATTTACCGTGAAGATGGTGGCGATGACCGCGCGTCATTCATGGCAGGTTGGGTTGGATAATGACGTCCGCCTTGAACTGGGGCGTGATGACAGAAGTCGGCGTCTGGCGCGTTTTCTGGAGCTTTATCCGTTGCTGCAGCGGCAGGCTCAAAATGAAAACAAGCGGATTAATTATGTTGACTTACGGTATGACACCGGCGCTGCAGTAGGTTGGAGCCCGGCATTTATTGATCAGCAAAAAGACATTGATCAGCAAAAAAACAGTACTCAGCAACAGAATCAGGCACAGGCTAAACAGCAATGATCAAGTCGACGGACAGAAAACTGGTAGTTGGGCTGGAAATCGGTACAGCAAAAGTCGCTGCACTGGTCGGTGAAGTTCTGCCTGATGGCATGATCAATATCATCGGTGTGGGAAGCTGCCCGTCACGGGGCATGGATAAAGGCGGCGTCAACGATCTGGAATCGGTGGTCAAATGCGTGCAGCGCGCCATCGACCAGGCGGAACTGATGGCTGATTGCCAGATCTCTTCGGTGTATCTGGCGTTGTCCGGCAAGCACATTAGCTGCCAGAACGAGATTGGCATGGTGCCTATCTCTGAAGAAGAAGTGACGCAGGACGATGTAGAAAGTGTGGTGCATACGGCCAAATCTGTCCGGGTTCGTGATGAGCATCGAATTTTGCATGTTATCCCACAGGAATATGCCATCGACTATCAGGAAGGGATTAAAAACCCGGTTGGGTTGTCTGGCGTGCGGATGCAGGCCAAGGTACATCTGATCACCTGTCATAACGACATGGCGAAGAACATTGTTAAAGCGGTGGAACGCTGTGGTCTTAAGGTGGATCAACTGATTTTCGCCGGTCTGGCATCCAGTTATGCCGTATTGACCGAAGACGAGCGTGAACTGGGTGTGTGTGTCGTGGATATCGGTGGCGGCACCATGGATATGGCGGTGTATACCGGCGGCGCGCTGCGTCACACAAAAGTGATTCCTTATGCTGGTAACGTCGTCACCAGCGATATAGCCTATGCGTTTGGCACGCCCCCCACGGATGCGGAAGCGATTAAGGTGCGTTACGGTTGCGCACTCGGTTCTATTGTCAGCAAGGATGAAACCGTGGAAGTGCCGAGCGTCGGCGGGCGTCCGCCGCGTAGTCTGCAGCGTCAGACATTGGCGGAGGTAATTGAACCCCGCTATACCGAATTATTGAATCTGGTGAATGACGAACTGTTGCAGTTGCAGGAGCAGTTGCGTCAGCAAGGTGTGAAGCATCATCTGGCAGCAGGCATCGTGCTGACCGGTGGTGCGGCGCAAATCGACGGCCTGGCGGCCTGCGCGCAGCGTGTGTTCCATACACAAGTGCGTATCGGCCAGCCGCTGAATATCACCGGATTGACGGATTATGCGCAGGAGCCCTATTACTCGACAGCGGTGGGGCTGCTGCATTACGGCAAAGAGTCTCATCTGAGTGGCGAACACGAAGTTGAGAAACGCGCTTCGGTCAGCAACTGGTTTAAACGCCTGAACAGCTGGCTGAGAAAGGAATTTTAACGTTTATCAAAAGAGATCATTAGCACGACTTTTTTGATCTTGAAGTAATACAGGCACAAGACGGAGAGAAACTATGTTTGAACCAATGGAGTTAACCAACGACGCGGTGATTAAAGTCATCGGCGTCGGTGGTGGCGGCGGTAACGCCGTCGAACACATGGTGCGTGAACGCATCGAAGGTGTTGAATTCTTTGCGGTTAACACCGATGCTCAGGCACTGCGCAAAACGGCGGTCGGCCAGACCATTCAGATCGGCAGCGGCATCACCAAAGGCTTGGGGGCGGGTGCTAACCCAGAAGTAGGCCGCAATTCCGCCGAAGAAGATCGCGAAGCATTGCGTTCTGCTCTGGATGGTGCGGACATGGTGTTTATCGCAGCGGGCATGGGCGGTGGTACCGGTACCGGCGCTGCGCCAGTGGTGGCGGAAGTTGCTAAGGAACTGGGCATCCTGACTGTTGCGGTTGTCACTAAGCCCTTTAATTTTGAAGGCAAAAAGCGCATGGCGTTTGCCGAACAGGGGATTGCGGAGCTGTCCAAGCACGTTGATTCGCTGATTACTATTCCCAATGATAAGCTGTTGAAAGTATTGGGCCGTGGCATCTCTCTGCTGGATGCGTTCGGTGCGGCTAACGACGTGCTGAAAGGCGCAGTACAGGGCATTGCCGAACTGATTACCCGTCCGGGTCTGATGAACGTAGACTTCGCCGATGTGCGTACCGTGATGTCTGAAATGGGTTATGCCATGATGGGGTCCGGCGTGGCTCGTGGTGAAGATCGTGCGGAAGAAGCGGCGGAAATGGCGATTTCCAGTCCTCTGTTGGAAGACATTGATCTTTCAGGCGCTCGTGGTGTGTTGGTTAACATTACTGCCGGTTTCGATCTGCGTTTGGATGAATTTGAAACGGTTGGTAATACCATTCGCGCATTTGCATCTGATAATGCAACGGTAGTGATTGGTACGTCGCTGGACCCAGATATGAATGACGAACTGCGGGTGACCGTGGTGGCGACCGGTATCGGTATGGACAAACGTCCTGAAATTACGCTGGTTACCAACAAGCAAAGCAGCCAGCCGGTTATGGATCACCGCTATCAACAACATGGCATGGCACCGCTGACGCAGGAAAAACCTGCCGCCAAAGTGGTAAACGACCAGAGCGTGCAGACCAATAAAGAGCCGGATTATCTTGATATTCCTGCTTTCCTGCGTAAGCAGGCGGACTAAGGTCTGGTTGGAATCTCCGCTCTTTGTGCTAAACTGTGCCGCCGGCCTTAGTGTAATCTGAGGTCGTAGGTTCAGATGAATGCGAGATAATACGATGATCAAACAACGTACATTAAAACGTATCGTACAGGCGACAGGGGTCGGTCTTCATACCGGCAAAAAAGTCACCCTGACTATGCGTCCTGCACCGGCAAATACCGGGGTCATCTATCGTCGTACTGACTTGAATCCACCGGTTGATTTTCCGGCTGATGCCAAATCCGTGCGTGATACCATGCTCTGTACTTGCCTGGTTAATGAGCATGACGTGCGTATTTCAACGGTGGAGCATCTGAATGCGGCTCTGGCGGGATTAGGCATCGACAACATTGTTGTTGAAGTGAATGCGCCTGAAATTCCGATCATGGACGGTAGCGCCAGTCCGTTTGTTTACCTGCTGCTGGATGCTGGTATCGAAGAGCTGAACTGTGCCAAGAAGTTTGTTCGACTCAAGCAACCTGTACGTGTAGAAGACGGCGACAAGTGGGCAGAATTAAAACCGTTCAACGGGTTTAGCCTTGATTTCACCATCGATTTCAATCACCCAGTGATTGATGCCGGTTCACAGCGCTTCAAGCTGGATTTCTCCGCCGATGCGTTTGTGCGCCAGATCAGCCGCGCGCGTACCTTTGGTTTTATGCGCGATATCGAATATCTGCAGTCTCGCGGCTTGTGTCTGGGTGGCAGCTTCGATTGTGCGATTGTGGTGGATGATTACCGTGTGCTGAACGAGGACGGTTTGCGCTTTGACGATGAATTCGTACGGCATAAGATGCTGGACGCGATTGGCGACCTGTTCATGTGCGGCCACAATATTATTGGTGCATTCACGGCGTTCAAGTCCGGCCATGCATTGAATAACAAACTGCTACAGGCTGTTCTGGCTAAACAGGAAGCATGGGAATTCGTGACCTTTGAAGACGAAGCTGAAATGCCGCTGGCTTTCAAAGCCCCGTCTACTGTTCTGGCCTGATATAACACTATGACGACTGGTTTTTGCTGGTATTCTCTCCGGCCAGTGAAGCCAGTCGTTTTAATATCTTCTGTAACCGCTCCGGGCTTTGTTCCGCCAACCCCTTCAATATTTCCGCACTTTGCGTACTAAGAATTCTTGTAGTTGTCGTAGTCTTTTCATTCGCTTCATTCACTGCCTTGGCAGCATGAGTTTTTTCGTTTTCATGCATTTTTGCGGCCAGCGCTGGATTAATCCTGATGTCGATCGCCGCCAATGATGGTAGTATCTGTGCGCGCAGGGCGGAAAGCAGGGCGGGTTGTTCATAGCGTAATCGCATTAACCAATTGGCGCTGGCGGTTTCCAACACCAGCAGTCCATGGCGATAGTTGGCTACCCGACAATACGGACGTAGCGCTGTCGGCAACAGAGCATGAACCGCCCGATTGAGCTTTAGCAGTGCGAGCGCACGTTGTTGAATATCGTGTAGCGGGCCTGACCCGGTTTGCGATGCACCATCAAAAAATGACTCCAGTGATTGTGGACGGTTATCACGCATAACGCAGGCTCCGACGGAAAGAAACTTGTGATTGGTATTTTAAATCGTTGGCGACAATTTGGCAGACGTTATTTTTGGCCTCACCTACTGCTGGGGATGGTGGCGGCAACGCTCGGCCTGCCTGCTAATTTCACCGAATCGCGTGATGCTGCTACCGAACCCAATTCCGCCTCGACAGTTAGCCGACCAAATATATCTTATTTCAATCTCACCGATCTGGTGGCGTTAAAAGATTCTCGCCGGCGTTCGTTATTCAGTCACGATTTCTGGCATCAACATGCTATCCGTACGGTGATCCGTCACCTGTCGTTTGCTTTCACTCCACCTGCTACTGTAGTTGAAACCGCAGAAGCTTCCAGATTACACCACCAGGTATTACTGGAAACACTGAATGCCTTGCTGACGAGTGAGGCAACTCCGCACAATTCTTCCTGTTGCGCCGAGCTGGCGCCAGTTCATGTTTCACCTTCCTATCATACCGGCCTGTGGTTAGCGCAGGTTCAGGGTATCCGTGCCGGGCCGGCCTTAGCCTGATCTCGGCAGTGTTTACCCTACGGCAAGTGGCCGTAGATTCTTTTTGTGATGTCGTGCCAGCATTGATAGACTGGCGCTATTGAGAAAAAATTACTATGTTAATCAAATTATTGACTAAAGTTTTCGGTAGCCGTAATGACCGTGCGTTGCGTCGTATGCGCAAAATTGTGGATGTGATCAATCGCCTCGAACCGGATATGGAGAAACTCTCCGATGATGAGCTAAAGGCGAAAACCCAGGTGTTTCGTGACCGTATCAAGAAAGGTGAAACCCTGGAGTCATTGTTGCCCGAAGCCTTTGCCGTAGTACGTGAAGCCAGTAAACGTGTTTTTGGTATGCGCCACTTCGACGTGCAGTTGATAGGCGGCATGGTGCTGAATGAGCGTTGCATCGCAGAAATGCGTACTGGTGAAGGTAAAACCCTGACTGCAACGCTGCCGGCTTACCTCAATGCCTTGACTGGCCGCGGTGTGCATGTGGTGACCGTCAACGATTATCTGGCGCAGCGCGATGCTGAAAACAACCGCCCGCTGTTCGAATTTTTAGGGTTGACGGTTGGTATCAACCTGCCGGGTATGCCGGCGCCAGCCAAACGTGCCGCCTATGCGGCCGATATCACCTACGGCACCAACAACGAATACGGTTTTGACTACTTGCGCGACAACATGGCGTTCAGCCCGGAAGAGCGCGTGCAGCGTGAGTTGTATTATGCCCTGGTGGACGAAGTTGACTCCATCCTAATAGATGAAGCGCGTACTCCGTTGATCATCTCTGGTCCGGCAGAAGACAGCTCCACGCTTTATATGCAGGTGAACAAGATCATCCCGCATCTAATCCGTCAGGAGAAAGAGGACTCTGATACCTTCCAGGGTGAAGGTCATTTCTCGGTGGATGAGAAAGCCCGCCAGGTCAACTTGACCGAACGTGGTCTGGTTAAAATTGAAGAGTTGTTGGTGCAGGGCGGTATTATGGAAGAAGGTGAGTCGTTGTATTCGCCAGCTAACATCATGCTGATGCACCATGTGACGGCGGCATTGCGTGCCCATGCACTGTTTACCCGTGACGTCGATTACATCGTTAAAGACGACGAAGTGATTATCGTTGACGAGCATACCGGTCGTACCATGCAAGGGCGTCGTTGGTCCGATGGTTTGCATCAGGCGGTGGAGGCTAAGGAAAACGTCAAGATCAACAACGAAAACCAGACACTGGCTTCGATCACTTTCCAGAATTACTTTCGCATTTACGAAAAACTGGCCGGGATGACCGGTACGGCAGATACCGAGGCGTTTGAATTCAGCTCGATTTATAAGCTGGATACCATTGTGGTGCCGACTAACCGCCCAATGATCCGTAAGGACCTGCCGGATCTGGTGTATATGACCGAGCAGGAAAAGATCAACGCCATCATTGACGATATTAAGGAGCGTACAGCCAAAGGGCAGCCGGTGTTGGTGGGGACCATTTCTATCGAAAAATCCGAAGTGGTATCACATGCGCTGACCAAAGCCGGTATCAAGCACAACGTGCTGAACGCGAAATTCCATGCGATGGAAGCGGATATCGTGGCTCAGGCCGGACGCTCTGGCGCGGTAACTATTGCTACCAACATGGCGGGCCGTGGTACGGATATCGTATTGGGCGGCAGCTGGCAGGCTGAAGTAGCACAACTGGAAAGCCCGGATGACGCTCAAATTGCCGCTATCAAATCAGACTGGCAAAAACGTCATGATGACGTGTTGGCAGCGGGTGGTTTGCATATTATCGGTACTGAACGCCATGAATCTCGCCGTATTGATAACCAGTTGCGTGGCCGTTCTGGTCGTCAGGGGGATCCAGGTTCCTCCCGTTTCTATCTGTCGATGGAAGATGCGCTGATGCGTATTTTCGCCTCGGATCGTGTGTCTAACATGATGCGCAAACTGGGGATGAAAGAAGGCGAAGCGATTGAACACCCTTGGGTAACCAAAGCGATAGCCAATGCGCAGCGTAAGGTAGAAAACCGCAACTTCGATATTCGTAAGCAGTTGCTTGAATATGATGATGTGGCTAATGATCAGCGTCGTGCTATCTACACCCAGCGTAATGAGCTGTTGAATGCCTCTGATATCAGCGAAACCATCAACAGCATTCGTGAAGACGTGTTCAAAGCTACTATTGATGCTCATATCCCCCCCCAGTCTCTGGAGGAAATGTGGGATATTCCAGGGCTGGAGCAGCGTCTGAAAAATGATTTTGACCTCGAACTGCCGATTGCCGAATGGCTGGATAAGGAACCAGAACTGCACGAAGAAACGTTGCGCGAGCGTATCTACGAGCAGGCGGTAGATGTATACCGTCGTAAGGAGGAAGTGGTCGGCAGCGATGTCATGCGTAACTTTGAGAAAGGCGTGATGTTGCAAACGCTGGATTCGCTGTGGAAAGAGCATCTGGCTGCAATGGATTATCTGCGTCAGGGGATTCATCTGCGTGGTTATGCACAGAAAGATCCGAAACAGGAATACAAGCGTGAGTCGTTCGCGATGTTTGCCGCTATGCTAGAAGGCCTCAAATATGAAGTCATCAGTACTCTGAGCAAAGTTCAGGTGCGGATGCCGGAAGAAATTGAAGCAATGGAACAGCAGCGTCGTGACGAAGCTGAACGTCTGGCTCGCCAGCAGCAGTTGAGCCATCAGGATGACGTGGCTGGCGATTCGCCTTATGCTGATCGTAAAATCGGTCGTAATGATCCTTGCCCGTGTGGTTCGGGTAAAAAATATAAGCAGTGTCATGGGCGCCTTCAGAAGTAAAGCGAAGAGCGTAGTGATATATTCAAAAGGCGGTCATTGACCGCCTTTTTACTGGTTGAAAGGACAATGATGCAAAAGACTTTATCTGTGGCGGTAGGGATTATCCGCAATCCGCAGCGGGAATTTTTCATTGCCTGTCGTCCGGCTGGGGTACACATGGCCGGAAAATGGGAGTTTCCCGGCGGTAAGGTTGAAGAGGGAGAAACACCGGATCAGGCGCTGGTACGTGAGCTGCATGAAGAAGTAGGGATTGAGGTAATTAATCCGAAATCACTGGGGAGCAAGACGTTTTCTGCCGGGGAGCGTTTGATTACGTTGCACTTCTTTTTAGTAGAACAGTGGCATGGCGAGCCGTATGGTCGTGAAGGTCAGCCTTCTCGTTGGTTAACGGCTGATGAATTGAATGAACAAGAGTTTCCACCGGCCAACGTTGAGATGATTCGCCAATTGAAAGCAGGCGTGGTGTAGCCCTAAGCCGGGTTTTCTTTTCAACGATTCATGCCTGCTGGCATGAATCGAGATTATGAATGGCAGGACGCGATATTGGGTTCAGTGCTGTGTTTCACCCCAGGCGTCGCTGTCAGAGACATCTTCCGCGCTGGGAATGCGTTTTTCTTCGTCAGCCCACTCCCCCAAATCGATCAATTGACAGCGTTTGCTGCAAAATGGTCGATAAGGGCTATTTTCACTCCATTCCACCGCCTTGGTACAGGTGGGGCATTTTACAACGCTCATTTCGTCATCCACGGTGCATTTATCTCCAGAAAACATTTAGTTCCAGAAAACAGCTATCTTTAGAAAAACAGCTATCGCCAGCAAGCAAAGGCTTGCCTAGCAACATGCCAGCTCGAATTCCAGCCGTGCAGGGGTTTGCCCATCGCTATCTAATGGCAGGAAACGGATGGCATAACGAGTCTTATGACCAGATATCTGCGGATAGAGCTGATGCTCAAGACCAATCCTTAAACGCAACAGGTCAGCATCGGTTGCGTTATCCTGATAAAAACCGTTAAGACTGGTTTGCTCTTTGAAGGCACCCGCATGGCGAATCAACTCCAGTATGCTGTCGAGTGAACGTTTAAGCGGCAATACGCTCTCCAGCCAAATATTGATGTGTCGCTGTTTTTGCTCAGGCAACTGGTGTAGCCAGATATGCAAGGTGGGCAGGTCAAAGCTGCAACATCCGCCTGGCAGACTCAGACGCTGGCGTACCATGCCGATTAATTTGTCTTCACGCAGCCCTTGCCCCATGCGCGGAGCAGCAATCAGTTCGCTGGACAGGTTGCGTAATTTTTGACGTAACGTGTTAATACGCAAAATATCCGCTTCCGGCAGTTCACCCCATTGCGCTAATTTCTGTTGCTGGCGTTCCAGCTCTTTGAGCAGGTCTGGGCGAGCATCTCCCCGTTCCAGAATATCCAGTAACTCCGACACGGCGCGGAAAAACGTTAGAGCAACACCGATGTCTTTCAGGTCGTGGTTGTCGAACATTTGTTGCAGTAAAAATTCCAGGCGTAACCAGGTACGCATTTTTTCATTTAGCGGATATTCAAAAAGAACTGTTGAGGAAACGTCACTCATTATAGGTCGTCCTGTCGGTTGCGGATGCGGCCAGCTCAAGATAATGCTGATGTAGAGCGGCAATCCGCGGAGCCAGTAAGCTCGGATTGCTGTTGTTATCGATAATATCATCAGCGCAGGCCAATCGCTGTTCACGGCTAGCCTGCGATGCCAGAATATTTTCCGCCTGAGTGCGGGAAACACCATCTCTGCTCATGGTGCGCTGTAACTGTGTTTCCAGAGGGACATCTACCACCAGAATGCGGTGGGCTTTTCCCTGGAGTTGATTTTCCACCAGTAATGGCACCACCCATAATACATAAGGGGTGCTAACGGCTGCGAGCTGACGCCGGGTTTCTTTCTGGATCACTGGATGCAGCAAGGCGTTGAGCCAGCGTTTGTCTTCCGGGTTAGAAAAAATGCGTTCACGCAGAGCGCTACGATTTAATGTACCGTCTGGTTGTAATATTTCCCGACCAAAATGTTCTACGATAGCGGCGAATGCGGATTGTCCCGGCGCAACCACCTGGCGGGCGATCACGTCCGCATCGATAATGGTGGCTCCAAGCTTCGCAAATCCCTGAGCAACCGTGCTTTTCCCGCTTCCTATGCCGCCTGTCAGCGCGACGATGTATGCCATGGTAATCAATTAAATGGCTGGGTAAATTTATCGGATTTTAGCCCAAATTGAGGGAAAATCGCAGTCTTGCCGCTGGATTATTCGGGCGTATTATCATTATGAGTAGGTGCACTGTATAAGTCGGTGCACTATCGCCCATTCTTCCCTGAACCATTATCCTCACTTCATTGGGTCGTTCATCATGCGTATTGAAGAAGATATTAAACTGGGTTTTAAAGATGTGCTTATTCGTCCTAAACGCTCCACGCTGAAAAGCCGTGCAGAGGTGGAACTGACACGCGAGTTTAGCTTCCTGCACGCGGGTTGCGACTGGTCTGGCGTACCCATTATCGCAGCCAATATGGACACAGTGGGGACTTTCCAGATGGCGCGGGTACTGGCGTCGTTTGAGTTGCTGACAGCCGTACATAAGCACTATTCCGTAGCGCAGTGGCAACAGTTTATCGATAGCACGCCTGCTGCCGTTTTACGTCATGTCATGGTATCGAGTGGAACTTCTGATGGCGATTTCGAGAAGATGAAGCAGATTCTGGCGTTATCGTCGGAGTTGAAATTTATCTGTATTGATGTCGCTAACGGGTATTCGGAACATTTTGTTAATTTTGTGCAGAAAGCACGCGATGTCTTCCCTGATAAGGTGATTTGTGCCGGTAACGTGGTGACCGGTGAAATGGTGGAGGAACTGTTGTTGTCGGGGGCGGATATTGTCAAGGTGGGGATCGGCCCCGGTTCTGTTTGCACGACGCGAGTAAAAACCGGCGTTGGTTATCCGCAGTTGTCAGCGGTGATCGAGTGTGCTGATGCGGCTCATGGTCTGGGTGGACAAATTGTCAGTGACGGCGGCTGTTCCGTGCCAGGAGATGTGGCTAAAGCCTTTGGCGGCGGTGCTGATTTCGTGATGCTGGGTGGGTTGCTGGCGGCTCATGAAGAGTGTGGTGGTGATATTGTTGAAGAAGATGGCCGCAAAATGATGCTGTTTTACGGTATGAGTTCTGCCTCAGCAATGGAGCGGCATGTTGGTGGTGTTGCCGAATACCGCGCGGCGGAAGGTAAGACGGTGCGTTTGCCGTTGCGTGGCCCAGTCGAACATACGGTACGCGATATCCTCGGTGGATTGCGTTCCGCCTGTACTTATGTGGGAGCGGCACGCTTGAAAGAACTGACCAAACGAACCACCTTTATTCGTGTTGCCGAGCAGGAAAACCCAGTGTTCAATGGCTGAGCCGCATTGTTATGTACTGGTAAGCTCAGGAGCCTGCCAGTACATTCCCCAACTGGAAAATCGGCAGATACATGGCGATGACCAGCGTTCCCACCAGTCCGCCGACGATGACCAGCAATAACGGTTCCAGTGTTTGCGTCAGTGTATCTGCAAACTGTCGGGTATGATTTTCATACCAGCCTGCCAGTCGGGCAAATAGCTGATCCAGCGCACCTGTTTCCTCTCCGACACTAATAAGTTGCTGGCAGGGCGCAGGGTAAAGCAACGGATAACCATGGATGGCTTGCCCAAGTGGAATGCCTTGTTCAAGCTGGCTTTGGAGCTCCGCGAGCGATTGCCGGTAAACCGGGTTGTTTAATGTTGCAGCCGCGCTGAGTCCGGATGGGAGTGTCAATCCCGCCTGTTGTGTCATAGCCAAGGCATGAAAAATTTGGCTCAGACAATGGCTTCGTACCAGTGTGGATAGCAGTGGTAGTTTCAGTAGTAGCTGCTGCTCTCGTTGTTGCCATGCTACTTTTTGCCGCCGTAATTTCCGATAAGCCAGTAACATTACCGTAGGAAAAGTGAACAACAGCGCACCATAACGGCTTAATCCATCCGATAAACCCAGCATCATGCGCGTTAGCCAGGGAAGCGGCGCGCCAAAGGAGGCGTACAATTCAGCGAATTCCGGTAACACCAGCGTCAGCATCAGTAGTGTGACCAGTAGCCCTACAACAACGACAAACACCGGATAGCGCAAGGCTTTTATAACTTTTCCCGTTAACTGGTGTTGCATCTCCTGGTAATTTGCCAATCGGGCACAGCATTCATCCAGTTTTCCTGTCAATTCGCCGACAGATATCAACGAGCTGCACATTACCGGGAAGACATCGGGATAATCCAATAGCACTTCTGACAGCGAACGCCCCTGACCGACTTGCAGGCGGACTTCCTGCAACAGGCAGCGCCAGCCTGCTTTTTCGTTCTGACGGCCAAGTAGGTCCAGTGCATCCAGTAACGGTAATCCGGCTTGTAGCAGTGTAGCTAACTGCCGGATGATGATTGATAACTGGGGACCTTGCCAGTAACGCTGGGTTAGGTACTGCCCGGTTTTCAGGTGCAGAGGCTGGTAGCCAAGTTCCAGCAGGTATTGGTAAATCTCCCCCCGCCCAAAGCCGATACGTTCGCCGGAGCAAGGTTCACCATCGCTGCGAAGCGCTTGCCAGTGGTAGAGTTTTTGTACTGCCATAAACAGTCCCTATTCAATGTCATCCCCTACAACACGATAGACTTCTTCCAGCGAGGTGATGCCTTCGTGAACCAGCGCCAGCCCGGCGGAGAGCAGTCGGTTGTCCGGTCGTAAGGGGCGTTGTTGTAAGGGGAGTGGCAGGCCGTTGTCAGATAATGCGGCAGAGCCGGACAAGGACTGCTGTATCTCAGGTGTGATCGGTAGTAGATCATAAATAGCCGCCCGACCGTAGTAACCGGAAAAGCAGTGTTCACATCCTGACGCCCGCCATTGCCGTAGTGGGCCGCGCCATAGCGTATCAGGCAAGGTCGTCATATCTTCGTCCAACTGGCGACAGTGTGGGCATAATCGTCTGACCAGTCGCTGGGCGATCACCAGTTTGAGCGCAGCGGCCAGTAAATAACCGGGGATGCCCAGATGCTCCAGACGAGCCAGCGTATCAAGAGCAGAGTTAGTATGCAGGGTGGACAGGACCAGATGACCGGTCTGTGCAGCCTTGACGGCAATCTCTGCGGTTTCGGCATCGCGGATTTCGCCAATCATGATCACGTCTGGGTCCTGGCGCAGTAGAGCGCGCAATACTCTGGCGAAATCCAACTGACCTGGCGCATGGATAGCAGTCTGGTTGATTCCTGATAATGGAATCTCTACCGGATCTTCCACGCTGCAAATATTGCGACTGACGTCATTCAGCCAGCGGATAGCGCTATACAGCGTGAATGTCTTGCCGCTGCCGGTGGGACCGGTAACCAAAATCAGGCCTTGTGGCAGGTTTAGCGTTTGCTTGAGTTGCTGTAGCGCGTGATGTTGCAGGCCCAATGCATCCAGCTCCAGTGCTTGTTGCTGTGTCTGCAATACCCTTAACACAACCTTCTCGCCGCCCTGAACGGGCAGGGTAGCGATGCGTAGTGAATAGACGTGTTGTTCCAGCCGGAGGCTGAACTGGCCGTCTTGTGGCAAGCGCCGTTCTGCGATATTGAGTTTCCCCATAATTTTGAGGCGGGCAATCATTCGGTTTGCTGGCAAATCCGGGGCGGATGGGATTTCATGCAACACCCCGTCAATACGTAGCCTGACGCGATAACCGGCAGGTAAGGGTTCGATATGGATATCGGAAGCACGCCGTTGGACTGCCAGTTTCAGCATCTGGTTGATGAACTGGACTACTGGCGTATCATCAGGTTCTTCTGACGTTACCGCGTCGGCTTGATAAGGCGCGGTAATCTCTTCAGCCTGTGGCGAGGTGAGCTGCTGCTCCAGCCGTGCGGCGGGCCATTGTTCCACCAGCACTCGCCGATGGCTGGCGAACCGCAGTGCAGCAATCAGATCTTCCGCAACCGGTCCCGCCACGGCAACAGAAATCACCTGTTCGTCCATATCCAGCAGCAGAGCGTGATAACGTCGGCAGAGTAATTGTAGCTCAGGATGTTGTGTGTCTTGAGTCATCATTATCACCCACCGGTAGCGTCAAAACGAAAGACGTCTTCACATGCCTGACGCAGGCTCTCTGCATCGGTACTGGTGCGGCAGGCCCTTGTCCAGCGAGATGCGCCGTTCTGCGCATCCAGAGTCGGTGTCATGATGACGCTCAGTCCTTGCAGTGTCGATTGACCCGTCAGGGTAATGACGCCCTGATTGATCGAAACCGCGCTGACATAGCGTGATGTTGTCGGTGTTGGAATCCCCTGGCTACCTGCATTACATCCTTCTAATCCTGCATTGCTGAGGCTGCAGAGATCCACCGCGGTTTTATAGGCGCTCATGGTTTGCAGCATGTCAGTCATGGCGGCTTTTTGCAGATAGCCTTGATATGCCGGAATCCCCAGTGCGCTAAGAATGGCGATGATGACGATGACCACCATCAGTTCAATTAATGAAAATCCTTGTTGTGTCATGTTGTTGGTTCCCTGGTGTGGCTGGTGGCGGCAGGATAATGGCAACAAGCCGGGCTGGCGATGGCCTTATTTTCAATCAGGAATCCGCTATGCAAACAGGGAGGCGCAACGATAAGCAGTTGCAGAAAACAGGCGAGCAGGCTCGCAAAATGACAGTGTAAAGCCAAAAGGAGGCTGGCGGAAAGGCAAATACCTGAGCAGGATAACCATCAACCCGGAGACACCGAGCTGATGGAGTTGAGCCGTAATGAGACGAGAGGGATTAACTGAAACGCATCGACAGATCGAGCGCCTGCACATGTTTGGTCAGTGCGCCGACCGAGATATAGTCAACACCGGTGGCGGCGTAATCCGGCAGTGTTTGCAATGTCACATTGCCGGAGATTTCCAACAGTGCACGCCCATTTGTCAGTGTTACTGCTTCGCGGATGGCCGCCAGAGTGAAATTGTCCAGCATAATGATATCCGCGCCAGCGTTCAGAGCGTGTTGCAATTCGTCCAGTGTTTCTACCTCAACCTCTACCGGCACATCGCTACGCAGTTGGAAGGCTTTCTCGACAGCCTGTTTGATAGAGCCGGCGGCGATAATGTGGTTTTCCTTGATCAGAAACGCATCCGCCAGGCCGAGGCGATGATTGCTTCCACCGCCGCACAATACCGCATATTTAAGTGCAGTGCGCAAGCCAGGCAACGTTTTTCTCGTGTCCAGCAACCGCGTGCGGGTCCCAGCCAGTATCGCTGCATACCGGCTGACTTCGGTAGCTACGCCACTGAGCGTTTGCAGGAAATTCAGTGCGGTGCGTTCACCGGTGAGCAGTATGCGAGACGGCCCGTGCAGTCGGCACAGCGGCTGGTTTTCCGTCAGGATATCGCCATCGCGGACTAACCAGTCGATAGTGATCTGGTCGCCTAACTGGCGGAACACTTCGTCGAGCCAGCGTTGTCCACAGAAAATGCCAGCTTCGCGGGTAATAATGACTGCGTTGGCTGCCGTTTCTGCTGGCAATAATTGCGCGGTGATATCGTGCTCCGGGTTGACGTCTCCCCCCAGGTCTTCACGCAGTGCCAGCTGTACACTGATGGGGATATCCTGCTCAATGCGGCTGAGCAGCTCAGCCTGACGCTGTTCCTGACTATAACGACGTGTTGTCATCATGCTACTCCGAGGGAAATTCGGAATTTATGCTATCCCGTTTAACGGGCCGTATTTTTTAAATATTATCTCAATTCAACGCATTATTGCGTTAGTTTTGTCCGTATCCCGACAATAGTCGGGATACGTAATGACAAGTAGCAACGGATTAGAAGTTGTAACCGGCCACCAGATAATAACCCCATCCGGTGGTGCGGACGTTGAATGGACCTCGGCCAAAATCCAGCTCGGTGCCGTCGGCCCACTGGCCGCCGTTATGGAAGTAACGGGCGACAACCGAGTAGTGCCAGTGGTCATAATTCAACGCCAGAATATGGCTCGAAGCAATGGCATTGCTGGTACGAGACGGACCGGCGTTATTAGCCAGATCGGAGCCGAAGTCGAAGTTGGTGAAGCCGATATAGGTCAGCTTGCCGCCCCACAACGACGTGAGTGGGTAGAAGTATTTAATTTTGAAACGGTAACCGTCCCAACGATCTTCATTCGGCGCGCTGTAGTTCTGCCCCTGGTATTTGGCATAGATATTAGCGGACAACGACAGATCGGTGCCGGTATTGATATCGGTGCCCAGACCTACGTACCAAGTGCTTTGGCGTGAGTCGTTATTACGGCCCTGATCGTAGATGATGTTATTAGCGACGTACCACTCTTTGAATGGGCCGAAGCCTAACTGTGTATTGGTTAATTTATCAATCGAGAAGCGGGGTTCAATTTCCATGAACAGCGGAGAACCTTTATCCCAGATACCACGGTCAGGCGTGTTGCCTGCACCAAAGGTTTTTGGCACATCGACGTAGCCATAAAAATCAAACCAGTCCTTGCGGGCGAAGGCTTCGTATTCCAGATACACATCATTGTTTAACTGAGGTCCGAAACGCGTGTGATAACTGCCTACCACATTGATGCTCTGGTGCCACCAATCAGAGAGGTATTGCGGCGCGTTGTTATCTGCAAGAGTGGGTAAACTGTATGACAATGTGCTGATTGCACAAGCAGCAAGGATTTTCTTCATGACGATTCTCTGTATTGTCCGACGCATTGTCAGCAGCCCCGGCCTGACTGCCTGGGTTGCAAGTAGCGATTCGGGCGGTAATAACAAAATAGATGCTGAAAAAACTTTCCGGCGATAAGCAGAAGACGAAAACGTTTGCCTGTGATGGCGGAATCATCGGGTACTTGCCGAAAAGAAGGGGCGCAGCATACCAGAAGATGAGTGGAACATCATGGTTTGTGTGCGTCCCCTGACGAGCGACGGCGGATAAATCACAAGGTTTTTTTAACCCGTCAGGAATATCGTAGATGCGGTAAGATGTTGGCTCAATGAGTGTAATCAGTCGGTTAGTCCTGCTGGTGAGAGGCCCGGTTATTGTCAGGCAAAAAATACTGGGGCGATGATGGTTTGTTGAATGGCAGAGCAACGAAAAGGAGTGTTGATGAAAGTGGAGCATGGCTGGCTGACCGGTGTCAGACGCGTTCTGTCACCACATCAGGATGAGCGTCCGCAAGGGGAGTTACCTTCTTTGCTGGTGATTCACAACATCAGTCTGCCTCCGGGGGAGTTTGGTGGACCTTACATTGATCAACTCTTTACCGGTACGCTGGATGGGGAAGACCATCCCTATTTTGCGGCAATATGTCATCTGCGAGTGTCAGCGCATTGCCTGATCCGACGTACCGGTGAAATCATACAATATGTGGCGTTTGATCAGCGGGCCTGGCACGCAGGGCTATCACAGTTTGAAGGACGAGAACACTGTAATGATTTCGCTATTGGTATTGAGCTGGAAGGTACCGATATGCTGCCGTTTACCTCAGAACAGTATGCCCGGCTGGCGGAGGTTACCCTCTTGCTGAGTGCAACCTATGGTATTACGCCTGAACGTATTACCGGGCATAGTGATATTGCGCCGGGACGTAAGACTGATCCCGGTCCCGCATTCGATTGGGTACGATATCAACAGTTATGGCAGACGCTACCGGAACAAGGGGAGTAATCACTGATGACGTTGTTTAGTCTATTGCTGGTCCTGGGGTGGGAGCGGTTGTTTAAGCGTGGTGAACATTGGCAATTGGATCACCATCTGGAGCGGGTGTTCCGTCATCTTTCCGCGCCATCGTTGCTGCAAACGTTACTGCTTGCTGTCGCGGGTATGGCGGTGGTGCTGGTGGCTCAGTGGTTGCTTAGCGGCTGGCTGTTCGGCTTGCCGTTGCTGTTACTGTGGATTGCGGTAGGGGTACTGTGCATCGGTGCGGGAGAAACACGTCAGCATTATCATCGTTATATTCAGGCTGCTCAGCGCGGTGAAGCGGATGCCTGCCGGGAAATGGCCGAGGAACTGGCGTTGATTCATGGTTTGCCATTGGATGCCAGCGAACATGAGCGGCTAAGGGAATTACAAAATGCGTTGTTGTGGCTAAATTTCCGCTTTTATCTGGCTCCATTGTTCTGGTTTGTCGCGGCGGGGCCTTATGGTCCGGTGGCATTGGTGGGGTACACCGTGTTGCGCGCCCGGCAGTGCTGCCTGGCCCGTCATCATACACCGCTGGAACGGGCGAATTCCGGTGTCGATACTTTACTGCATTGGCTGGACTGGATTCCGGTACGGTTGGCCGGCGCCGCTTATGCGTTGCTGGGGCACGGTGAGAAAGCATTGCCGGCCTGGTTTGCCGCCATGATGGATGTGCACTCTTCTCAGTATTGGGTGCTGACAAAGCTGGCGCAGTTTTCGCTGGAACGGGAATCGCATGGCGACCCGATTTCTACGCCGAGAGCGGCAGTCTCGCTGGCGAAAAAGGTTACGCTGGCGCTGGTGGTGGTCGTGGCGTTGCTGACTATCTACGGTACGCTGGTATAACGCAGAGATAAGGTGACAGATCCAACGAAAACAGTATGGCCGCTACGGCGGCCATACTGAAAGGGAACGGATTATTGATGCTTTTTAAAGCGATAGCCGATGCCCAACACTAACAGCCAGACTGGAATCAATAAGACGGAAATCTGGATGCCCGGCGTCAGGTACATGATCACCAGAATGCCAGCCATAAACGCCAGACACAGGTAGTTGCCAAAGGGGAACCACAGTGCTTTGAACCGGATTGTGGCCCCTTCGCGCTCTTTGGCGGCACGGAATTTCAAGTGCGCCAGGCTTATCATCGCCCAGTTGATCACCAGAGCAGACACCACCAGCGCCATCAGCAGTTCAAACGCTTTGCCCGGCAGCAGATAGTTGAGCAGTACGCACAGTGCGGTAGCCAGTGCGGAAATGCCAATCGCTACGACCGGCACGCCGCGGCTATCTACTTTCAGCAGAGACTGTGGGCCATTCCCCTGTTTAGCCAGACCGTACAGCATACGGCTGTTGCAGTAGACACAACTGTTGTATACCGACAACGCCGCTGTCAGCACCACGAGATTCAGTATGTTGGCGACCAATTCACTGTTCAGTGCATGGAAAATCATGACGAACGGGCTGCCGCCTTCCACCACTTTTCCCCATGGGTAGAGTGACAACAGGACAGTCAGCGAACCGACATAGAAAATCAGGATACGATAGATGACCTGATTGGTGGCGCGAGGAATGCTTTCTTCCGGTTTATCTGCTTCGGCAGCAGTAATACCCACCAGTTCCAGGCCGCCAAAAGAGAACATGATAACCGCCATTGCCATCACCAGACCACTGATGCCGTTGGGGAAGAATCCCCCCTGTGCCCAGAGGTTGGTGATGGTGGCTTCAGGACCACCCTGACCGCTCAGCAGCAGCCAACCGCCGAAGACAATCATGCCGACAATCGCCACCACCTTGATAATCGCAAACCAGAATTCCAATTCGCCGTACATTTTCACGTTGGCGAGGTTAATGGCGTTGATCAGCACAAAGAATACGGCAGCGGAAACCCAGGTGGGAATGCCGGGCCACCAGTATTGAATGTAGATGCCGACGGCGCTCAGTTCCGCCATAGCGACCAGCACGTAGAGCACCCAGTAGTTCCAGCCAGAGGCGAAACCGGCGAAGTTGCCCCAGTATTTATAGGCAAAGTGGCTGAATGAACCCGCAACCGGCTCTTCCACCACCATTTCGCCTAACTGACGCATGATGAAAAATGCGATAAGGCCACCTATCGCATAACCCAGCAGGACGGATGGCCCAGCCATTTTGATTGTTTGCGCGATACCGAGAAACAGCCCGGTACCCACCGCGCCTCCCAGAGCAATCAACTGTATGTGACGGTTTTTTAGGCCGCGTTGTAGCGTACCGTCTTGTTGATCTTGCATGTGTTTACCCCCTGCCGATGACAAGACAAACTGTCCACCAACAGTGTGGTTGGGGCGGGTTTGTTTGTCTTTTTACGTATATGTAATTTTATATTTACGACGCTGGCAAACCTAAATTGTTGCCGATGCTATCGCGCGTCAGAGAATAGTGATAAGCGCAGAGGATTGCACTGATTTATTGCGAGGCATGGCATAAAAGTGTGATGTCATGATCACCGTCATCTGTACGTTATGATTTTGCGCTTTTATCGTCGTGGGGGACCGGCGCTGGTTATAGCCGCCTTATCCATATCACAAATGCGATAGGCTAGAATAACGGCAGGCAGAGTGAAGGCAATAGCATTTTTTATTTCATTAAAATTCATATTTAATGAATTTTAATTCACATTGTTTCGGGTTGAACGGTTCAGCTTTGCCTGATTATGGTTTCAAAAAAGTTAAAATGTATACCCTTCTGAAATGGTCATACCTCTGACCTACTTGCGCTTTTGTCACAATATTCCAGGCATTTGTTAAAATGTGGGGTGATTGGTGATTTCACGCAAGGTCTGTATAGACAGAAGGTGAATACTTTGTTACTTTGTGCGTCATGTTTTTGAAATTGGTATTACCAATTGACTCCGCGCTTTTTCGCCGGGAAGAATTCACATGGCTTACAGCAAGATCCGTCAACCCAAACTGTCAGATGTGATTGAACAACAACTGGAGTTTTTGATCCTTGAGGGAACCTTGCGCCCCGGTGAAAAGTTGCCGCCGGAACGCGAACTGGCAAAACAGTTTGAGGTTTCCCGTCCCTCGCTACGCGAGGCGATTCAGCGGCTGGAAGCAAAAGGGTTACTGTTACGCCGTCAGGGTGGCGGTACCTTTGTCCAGAACAATCTTTGGCAGAGTGTTAGCGATCCGCTGGCGGAACTGCTGAGTAATCATCCAGAATCTCAGTTCGACCTCCTTGAAACCCGTCATGCCCTTGAAGGTATTGCTGCTTATTATGCCGCGTTGCGTGGCACAGAAGAGGATTTGCAGCGCATCCGTGATTGTCATGCCCAGATTGAAACGGCGCGTGAAGCCAGCGATCTGGAAGGGGAATCAGAGGCGGTCATGCATTATCAGGTAGCGGTGACCGAGGCGGCGCATAACGTGGTGCTGTTGCATCTGTTACGCTGTATGGGACCGATGCTCGAACAAAACGTCAGACAGAATTTTGAGTTGCTTTATCTGAGTCGTGAAGTGCTGACGCAGGTGAGTAGCCATCGTGCCAGAATTTTTGAGGCGATTGTTGCCCGCGAGCCAGAAAAAGCACGCGAAGCATCGCATCGTCATCTGGCTTTTATTGAGGAAGTATTGCTGGAACTTAACCGGGAACATAGTCGGCGGGAACGCTCGTTACGCCGGCTCCAGCAACGCAAGGATTAGACCGTCGACTGGCGGTCGTTTGCGGTAACAAGACGAAGAGCCTGTCTTCCTGTGTTTTCTCCACAGGACCAGAGTGCAGGAAGACAGGCTCCAGACAAATCCACTGATTAGAAACAGATAAGGAATACACCATGTCAGAACGTTTGAACAATGACGTGGATCCGATCGAAACGCGTGACTGGCTGCAGGCGATCGAATCGGTTATCCGTGAAGAAGGTGTTGAGCGCGCTCAGTTCCTGATTGATCAGGTATTGACTGAAGCACGTAAAGGTGGGGTGAAAGTGGCTGCGGGCAGTGCTGGCAGTAACTACATCAACACCATCGCGGCAGAAGATGAACCCGCGTATCCGGGGAACCTTGATCTGGAGCGTCGTATCCGTTCCGCAATCCGTTGGAATGCGGTGATGACGGTACTGCGCGCATCTAAGAAGGATCTGGAGCTGGGCGGTCATATGGCGTCTTTCCAGTCTTCCGCTACCTTCTATGAAGTGTGCTTCAACCACTTCTTCCGTGCTCGTAATGCACAAGACGGCGGTGACCTGGTGTTCTTCCAGGGGCATATTTCTCCTGGCGTTTACGCGCGCGCTTTCCTGGAAGGTCGTTTGACTGAAGATCAAATGAACAACTTCCGTCAGGAAGTTCACGGTAATGGCCTGTCTTCCTACCCGCATCCGAAACTGATGCCGGAATTCTGGCAGTTCCCGACCGTGTCAATGGGCCTGGGCCCGATTAACGCTATCTATCAGGCCAAGTTCCTGAAGTATCTTAACAATCGTGGTCTGAAAGACACCACGAAGCAGACCGTATACGCCTTCCTGGGCGACGGTGAAATGGATGAGCCGGAATCTAAAGGTGCGATTACTATCGCGACCCGTGAGAAGCTGGACAACCTGGTGTTTGTCATCAACTGTAACCTGCAGCGTCTGGACGGCCCGGTCACCGGTAACGGCAAGATCATCAACGAGCTGGAAGGCATCTTCGGTGGTGCTGGCTGGGAAGTGATCAAGGTTATCTGGGGCGGTCGTTGGGACGAACTGCTGCGTAAAGACACCAGCGGTAAGCTGATTCAACTGATGAACGAAACCGTTGACGGCGATTACCAGACCTTCAAATCCAAAAACGGTGCCTACGTGCGTGAGCACTTCTTCGGTAAATACCCGGAAACCGCTGCACTGGTCAAAGACTGGAGCGATGACGATATCTGGGCACTTAACCGTGGTGGTCACGATCCGAAGAAAGTTTACGCTGCACTGAAAAAAGCACAGGAAACCAAAGGCAAGCCGGTGGTTATTCTGGCTCATACCATCAAAGGTTATGGTATGGGTGATGCGGCTGAAGGCAAGAACATTGCTCACCAGGTCAAGAAAATCAACATGGACGGCGTGCGTTATTTCCGCGACCGTTTCAATGTGCCGGTTGCTGACGCTGATGTTGAAAAACTGCCGTTCATTACCTTCGACAAAAATTCCGAAGAGTACAAATACCTGCACGAACGCCGTCAGGCGCTGGAAGGCTACCTGCCATCCCGTCAGCCGAGATTTGATGAGAAGCTGGACCTGCCGACGCTGGAAGACTTCAGCTCTCTGCTGGAAGAGCAGACCAAAGAAATCTCCACCACCATCGCCTTTGTGCGTGCACTGAACGTGATGCTGAAGAACAAGTCTATCAAAGACAGACTGGTTCCGATCATCGCCGACGAAGCGCGTACCTTCGGTATGGAAGGTCTGTTCCGTCAGATCGGTATCTACAGCCCGAATGGTCAGCAGTACACCCCGCAGGACCGCGAACTGGTCGCTTACTATAAAGAAGATCAGAAAGGTCAGATCCTGCAGGAAGGGATCAACGAACTGGGTGCAGGCTCCTCCTGGCTGGCGGCGGCAACGTCTTACAGCACCAATAACCTGCCGATGATTCCGTTCTATATTTACTACTCCATGTTCGGGTTCCAGCGTATCGGCGACCTGTGCTGGGCGGCTGGTGACCAACAGGCACGTGGCTTCCTGATCGGCGGTACATCCGGTCGTACCACACTGAACGGCGAAGGTTTGCAGCATGAAGATGGTCACAGCCACATCCAGGCTCTGACCATTCCGAACTGTATTTCCTACGACCCGGCGTTCGCGTACGAAGTGGCGGTCATCATGCATGACGGTCTGGTTCGTATGTATGGCGACGCACAGGAAAACATTTACTACTACATCACCACACTGAACGAAAACTACCACATGCCGGCGATGCCGCAGGGCGCCGAAGAAGGCATCCGCAAAGGTATCTACAAGCTGGAAACCGTGGCGGGCAGCAAAGGCAAAGTTCAGTTGCTGGGTTCCGGTTCTATCCTGCGTCATGTGCGCGAAGCCGCACAGATTCTGGCCAACGATTACGGCATCGGTTCTGATGTGTACAGCGTTACCTCCTTCACCGAACTGGCCCGCGACGGTCAGGACTGCGAACGCTGGAACATGCTGCACCCGACCGAAGCGCCGCGCGTACCGTACATCGCTCAGGTGATGAACGACGCACCGGCAGTCGCCTCTACCGACTACATGAAACTGTTTGCCGAGCAGGTACGTACCTACGTTCCGGCCAGCGATTATCGCGTACTGGGTACTGATGGTTTTGGCCGTTCCGACAGCCGTGAAAACCTGCGCCACCACTTTGAAGTGGATGCTTCCTACGTGGTTGTTGCTGCACTGGGCGAACTGGCTAAACGCGGTGAAGTTGAAAAATCTGTCGTGGCTGAAGCCATCAAGAAATTCGACATCAACCCTGAAAAAGTTAACCCGCGCGTAGCATAAGAGGGAAAGAGTAATGGCTATCGAAATCAAGGTACCGGATATCGGTGCAGATGAAGTTGAAGTCACCGAAGTGCTGGTCAAAGTGGGTGACAAAGTGGAAGCCGAGCAGTCGCTGATTACCGTTGAAGGTGACAAGGCTTCTATGGAAGTCCCCTCTCCGCAGGCGGGGGTGGTTAAAGAGATCAAAGTGGCGGTAGGCGACAAAGTCGAGACCGGCAAACTGATCATGGTCTTCGAAGCAGAAGGTGCGGCAGCCGCCGCACCGGCTCCGGCCGCTGCTGCGCCAGCACCGGCTGCGGCACCTGCCGCTGCCAGCGCGGTGAAAGAAGTTGAAGTGCCGGATATCGGCGGCGACGAAGTCGAAGTGACCGAAGTGATGGTTAACGTCGGCGACACCGTAGCAGCAGAGCAGTCGCTGATTACGGT
Organism: Dickeya sp. CFBP 2040; assembly: GCF_012273755.1. Taxonomy (NCBI): domain Bacteria; kingdom Pseudomonadati; phylum Pseudomonadota; class Gammaproteobacteria; order Enterobacterales; family Pectobacteriaceae; genus Dickeya; species Dickeya sp. CFBP 2040. The sequence continues at coordinate 194,738 of NZ_JAAVXH010000087.1, read as the reverse complement.
AGAAGGCGACAAAGCCTCTATGGAAGTGCCGGCACCGTTCGCGGGTACGGTAAAAGAGATTCGCATCAAGACCGGTGACAAGGTGAAAACTGGCTCACTGATCATGGTGTTTGAGGTTGCGGGTGCAGCGCCTGCTGCTGCTCCGGCTCCTGCCGCGAGTGCACCTGCTGCCGCGCCAGCGGTGAGCGGTGGTGCTAAAGACGTCAACGTGCCGGATATCGGTGGCGATGAAGTCGAAGTGACGGAAGTATTGGTCAAAGTCGGTGATAAAGTGTCGGCAGAACAGTCGCTGATCACCGTGGAAGGCGACAAAGCGTCAATGGAAGTTCCGGCACCGTTCGCCGGTACCGTGAAGGAAATCAAGGTTAGCACCGGCAGCAAGGTGAAAACCGGGTCGCTTATCATGGTATTCGAAGTGGAAGGTGCCGCACCGGCTGCGGCTCCTGTAGCGGCAGCACCGGCTCCGGCAGCAAGTGCACCAGCACCGGCGGCAGCGGCACCAGCTGCAGCGAAAGCCGATAGCAAAGGTGAGTTTGCTGAAAACGACGCCTACATCCATGCCACACCGGTCATTCGTCGTCTGGCGCGTGAGTTCGGCGTCAACCTGGCGAAAGTAAAAGGTACTGGCCGTAAAGGTCGTATCCTGCGCGAAGACGTACAGGCTTACGTGAAAGAAGCCGTGAAACGCGCTGAGTCTGCTCCGGCAGCAGGGGCGACTGGCGGTTCTCTGCCGGGTCTGTTGCCGTGGCCGAAAGTTGATTTCAGCAAGTTTGGTGAAATTGAAGAAGTGGAGCTGGGTCGTATCCAGAAAATCTCTGGTGCTAACCTGAGCCGTAACTGGGTGATGATCCCGCATGTTACGCACTTCGATAAAACCGACATCACTGATCTGGAAGCGTTCCGTAAACAGCAGAACGTGGAAGCCGAGAAGCGTAAACTGGATGTGAAGATCACGCCGGTCGTGTTCATCATGAAAGCGGTTGCCGCTGCGCTTGAGCAGATGCCTCGCTTCAACAGTTCGCTGTCTGAAGACGGTCAGCGTCTGACGCTGAAGAAATACATCAACATCGGTGTTGCGGTTGATACCCCGAATGGTCTGGTGGTTCCGGTGTTCAAAGATGTGAACAAGAAAGGCATCATTGAGCTGTCTCGTGAACTGATGACCATCTCTAAGAAAGCCCGTGACGGCAAGTTGACCGCTGGCGAAATGCAGGGTGGGTGCTTTACCATCTCCAGCATCGGCGGCCTTGGCACGACGCATTTCGCGCCGATTGTCAACGCGCCGGAAGTGGCTATTCTGGGTGTGTCTAAGTCCGCCATGGAACCGGTCTGGAATGGTAAAGAGTTTGTTCCGCGTCTAATGATGCCGATATCTCTGTCCTTCGACCACCGTGTCATTGACGGCGCTGATGGTGCACGCTTCATTACCATCATCAACAACACCTTGTCCGACATTCGTCGTCTGGTGATGTAATCGAAAAAAAAGCCGGCCTGACGGCCGGCTTTTTTCTGATAAGCTGTTATTTGTGACAACAATCAGTGATTAAGGACAAATCGTTAGCCGCTTGTTGTTTCAAGATTGTTAACAATTTTGTAAACTATAACGGTAAAGACACGTCCCGGTGGAAGAGGGCGTTAAGACTCAACAATAATGACGTCACAGACCCGCCGGAAATTAATTAAGAGGTCATGATGAGTACTGAAATTAAAGCTCAGGTGGTGGTACTTGGCGCGGGTCCCGCAGGTTACTCCGCGGCGTTCCGTTGTGCAGATTTGGGTCTGGACACCGTGCTGATCGAGCGCTATTCCACGCTGGGTGGCGTCTGTCTGAATGTGGGCTGTATTCCTTCCAAAGCACTGCTGCATGTAGCGAAAGTTATCGAAGAAGCGAAAGCGCTGGCTGAGCACGGCATCGTGTTTGGCGAACCGCAGACCGATATCAATAAAATTCGCACCTGGAAAGAAAAAGTTATTAATCAACTGACTGGCGGTCTGGCGGGTATGGCCAAAGGCCGTAAGGTCAAGGTCGTCAACGGTTTTGGTAAGTTTACCGGCCCGAACACCCTGGTGGTGGAAGGTGAAAACGGCAATACCACGGTGAACTTCGACAACGCGATTATTGCGGCGGGTTCCCGTCCGATTCAACTGCCGTTTATTCCGCATGAAGACCCACGCGTTTGGGACTCTACCGATGCGCTGGAACTGAAAGCCGTTCCGGGTCGTCTGCTGGTCATGGGCGGCGGTATCATCGGCCTGGAAATGGGTACGGTGTACCATGCGCTGGGTTCACAGATCGACGTAGTGGAAATGTTCGATCAGGTGATCCCTGCTGCGGACAAAGACGTCGTCAAAGTCTTCACCAAACGCATCAGCAAGAAATTCAACCTGATGCTGGAAACCAAAGTGACTGCGGTAGAAGCCAAAGAAGACGGCATCTACGTATCAATGGAAGGCAAGAGCGCCCCGGCAGAACCGCAGCGTTATGACGCGGTGCTGGTGGCTATCGGTCGTGTGCCGAACGGCAAACTGCTGGATGCTGGTCAGGCTGGCGTGGAAGTTGACGATCGTGGTTTCATCCGCGTTGACAAACAAATGCGTACCAATGTGCCGCACATCTACGCTATCGGCGATATCGTCGGTCAGCCGATGCTGGCGCACAAAGGCGTGCATGAAGGTCACGTCGCGGCTGAAGTCATCTCCGGTAAGAAACATTACTTCGATCCGAAAGTGATCCCGTCTATCGCTTACACTGAGCCGGAAGTGGCATGGGTTGGCCTGACCGAAAAAGAAGCGAAAGAAAAAGGCATCAGCTACGAAACCGCCGTGTTCCCGTGGGCCGCATCAGGTCGTGCGATTGCGTCCGATTGCGCTGACGGTATGACCAAACTGATTTTCGACAAAGAAACACACCGTGTGATCGGTGGTGCGATTGTCGGTACCAACGGTGGTGAACTGTTGGGTGAAATCGGTCTGGCTATCGAGATGGGATGTGATGCAGAAGATATCGCACTGACCATCCACGCTCACCCGACGCTGCATGAATCCGTAGGTCTGGCGGCTGAAGTCTTTGAAGGCAGCATCACCGACCTGCCGAACCCGAAAGCCAAGAAGAAATAATTCGTTTCCCCGCAACGGTTGTTGCGGGGGACGAGAGTCTTGTCTGTTCCATGTAAATCCGGCACCTGTTGCCGGATTTTTTTTACCTTCCTTCCAGCATTCCAACGTTTTTTGTCAGCCTTATCTGTTTTGTTTATAAGAAAAACCGTCGAAAAAACAGATTGCGTCCCCCCTGGTTGGGTGTTGTGTTGCCTGACGAGTTGCTGCCGGTTATGACAGCAGCCGAACCAGCGCCGCAAGTGCGCCGGGCGTGCGCAACTGGCTATGGCTGATCACGTCGTCAGCCGGTAGCCACGGCATCAGACTCAGTGTCTGACGCAGTTTAGCCGCAACATCTGTTTTTACGGCTGCGGTTTGCTGCCAGGTGACTCTGGCGTCAAGATGTGAGCCATCTTTCATCAGCAGGCTGACGTCATGGAAGCGACCATCTGGATTGTGTTCATCCGGTGGTGCACTAAGGTCAGCCTGGCGCGAGACCTTATCGGCCAGCGCCGCAATTTCGGGATCAACCCGCTTTTCGGTAAATCGATCCAGCCGCAACTCACCTTCCAGTAACGCGGCGGCAATCACGTATTCGAGGCTAAATCGGCCTTCGACACCGGTAGTGGCCTTCCGGATAAACGGCGCTGCGTCGCCACCCGGCGGGAACATTACCGTAATGTGGTCGATAGTGTCTGGCAGAGCGTCTGGCTGTTGCCCATAACGTGCCAACCACTGCGCTCTCAGGATAAATGTCGCTTCCGCCGCGCTGTGAGTGCCGCCGCAGGTGGGATAACGCTTGAAGGTCAACCCTGGAGAAACCATGCGCCATGGTTTGCCCCAATCGGCTATCAACGCGTCGTTGTGGTGCTGGCCGTCGCCGTGAGCAGCGAGAAACGCATCCAGCACGGTGTCGTGATTGCCGAGGAACCCAGCCAATGCCAATTGAGCGGCGCTTAACCCAGCCCTTGCCGCCAGTCCTGCGTGCAGTGGTTTCATTGCAGAGCCGAACTGTGCGCGTAGCCCGGCCGCTTGTGAGGCGGCCAGCCCCAACGCATTGGCGGTTTGGTCTGGCGTGGCGCCGATCAGGCGGCAGGTCGCAGCGGCTGCGGCGATGGCGCCTAACGTGGCGGTATTGTGATAGCCCAGACTGTAATGGCGAGGCCCTGCTGCCAGCCCCAGCCTTCCTGCGGTTTCCACGCCGATAACATAGGCGGTGAGAAAATGCGCTGGCGTAAGCGTTGGTTGCTCGCCAGCCAGTGCCAGCAACGCCGGCAGAATAACTGTGCTGGGGTGGCCGCGAAACCCTGAGTGAAAATCGTCAAAATCCAGTGCGTGACCGGCATAGCCTAGCAGCAGGCTGCGATTCTGACTGTTGTGGTCGGGATAGACCGATTTCAGCGGCGCAAGCCCACTGTCTACAACTGCACCATGCCAGACTGGCAGTGCGCAGGCGAGGAAATCCGTTACCCCGCTGCGAGCAAGATCAAGGGTGGTGGCATCCGGCTGGGTGGTGATAATCAGGCGCGCCAGTTGGGCGGTTATACTGGGATAGTTCGACATAACGATATTTGTAGTGTGGCTTAAATAAGAAAGAAGACAATGCCGCGAATGACGCGCGAAGCATAGCGATTTTTCATCAAGTTTCTCAGACGTAGTGTTGTTTCGGACGTAGTTTTGTTTCGGTCGTAGTGTTATTAACTGCTCTGGAGGGGGACTGTGCGGTAGTAACGTTAGCCGTACTGGTGTAACTGGCAATATTGACGGCTTGGGTGACGCTGACCCCCCCCTTCACTTTCTTTCTGTATCCTTATCGTTTCTGTGGGGTAATCGATGTTTGATTTTGTTGCTAACTGCTATGCTGAGATGAGTCAGGATGTCTGGATTATGTTGCTGAACGTAGCAGTGCCTCTAAAGACAACGTATTTGCAAAATGTTGCCTTAATGTAAACGAATTAACAATCGGTTTGAATTCTGATATGCTCAGCAGGCTGGACCGGGCACTCTGACCTTACCTATCCATACGCTGATAATCAGCCTAAAGCTGGAACTGAGCGCCGGGCATAATTAGACAATGAGAGCGAGGAGAACGTCGTGCTAGAAGATTATCGCAAGCACGTAGCCGAGCGGGCTGCACAAGGGATCGTACCCAAACCGTTAGAGGCTTCGCAAATGGCGGCACTGGTGGAGTTGTTGAAAAATCCACCTGCCGGAGAAGAAGCGTTTTTAGTCGATTTATTAGTCAATCGTGTGCCGCCGGGCGTTGATGAGGCGGCTTATGTTAAAGCCGGTTTTCTGGCTGCCATCGCCAAAGGCGAGACGGTTTCTCCCCTCATCACCCCAGAAAAAGCGACTGAGCTGCTGGGCACCATGCAAGGCGGCTACAACATTCAGCCGCTGATCGAAGCGCTGGATAACCCCGCCCTGGCTCCGGTCGCCGCCAAAGCCCTGTCTCACACCCTGCTGATGTTCGACAATTTCTATGATGTGGAAGAAAAAGCCAAAGCCGGCAATCCCCACGCGCAGCAGGTAGTTAAATCCTGGGCGGATGCTGAGTGGTTCCTGTCCCGTCCTCAGCTGGCGGAAAAAATCACCGTCACGGTATTCAAGGTGACCGGCGAAACCAATACCGATGACTTGTCCCCGGCACAGGATGCCTGGTCGCGTCCGGACATCCCGCTGCACGCGTTGGCAATGCTGAAAAATGCCCGTGAAGGCATCGAGCCGGATCAACCCGGCGCTGTCGGCCCAATCAAGCAGATCGAGGCGCTGAGCAAGAAGGGCTTCCCGTTGACTTACGTCGGCGACGTGGTCGGCACCGGTTCTTCCCGTAAATCCGCTACTAACTCGGTACTGTGGTTCATGGGTGATGATATCCCGAACGTGCCGAATAAGCGTGCTGGTGGCGTGGTGCTGGGCGGTAAAATTGCGCCGATCTTCTTCAACACCATGGAAGATGCCGGTGCGCTGCCTATCGAAGTGGATGTCACCAAACTAAATATGGGCGATGTGATTGATGTCTACCCGTACAAGGGCGAAATCCGTCACCACGACAGTAACGAGTTGCTGGCGAGTTTTGAGCTGAAAACCGATGTACTGCTGGATGAGGTACGCGCAGGTGGCCGTATTCCGTTGATTATCGGTCGTGGTCTGACGGCCAAAGCGCGCGAATCGCTCGGCCTGCCGCACAGCGACGTGTTCCGCCATGCTAAAGACGTGGCGGCGAGCAGCCGTGGTTTCTCACTGGCGCAGAAGATGGTTGGCCGCGCCTGCGGTGTCGCGGGCATTCGCCCTGGCGCTTACTGCGAGCCGAAAATGACCTCGGTCGGTTCTCAGGATACCACCGGTCCGATGACCCGTGACGAACTGAAAGACCTGGCTTGCCTGGGCTTCTCTTCCGATTTGGTGATGCAATCCTTCTGCCATACCGCTGCTTATCCGAAGCCGGTCGATGTTAATACCCATCACACTCTGCCGGACTTCATCATGAATCGCGGCGGCGTGTCGCTGCGCCCAGGCGACGGTGTGATCCACTCCTGGCTGAACCGCATGTTGCTACCAGATACGGTGGGTACCGGTGGTGATTCCCACACCCGTTTCCCGATTGGGATTTCCTTCCCGGCAGGTTCCGGTCTGGTGGCGTTTGCCGCAGCAACCGGCGTAATGCCGCTGGATATGCCTGAATCGGTGCTGGTACGTTTTACCGGTAAAATGCAGCCGGGGATTACCCTGCGTGATCTGGTTCATGCTATTCCGTACTACGCGATTAAACAGGGCTTGTTGACCGTAGAGAAGAAAGGCAAGAAAAACATCTTCTCTGGTCGCATTCTGGAAATCGAAGGATTGCCGGACCTGAAAGTGGAGCAGGCGTTCGAATTGACCGATGCCTCGGCGGAGCGTTCTGCGGCGGGCTGTACCATTAAGCTCAACAAAGAACCGATCATCGAGTACCTGAACTCCAACATCGTTCTGCTCAAGTGGATGATTGCCGAAGGTTATGGTGATCGCCGTACGCTGGAGCGTCGTGTGCAGGGGATGGAAAAATGGCTGGCTGACCCGCAACTGCTGGAAGCTGATGCCGATGCCGAATATGCCGCGGTGATCGACATCGATCTGAACGAGATCAAAGAGCCGATTCTGTGTGCGCCGAACGATCCGGACGATGCGCGCCTGCTCTCCACGGTGCAGGGCGATAAGATCGATGAAGTGTTTATCGGTTCCTGTATGACCAACATCGGTCACTTCCGTGCCGCCGGTAAGCTGCTGGATCAGAATAAAGGGCAGCTGCCAACCCGCCTGTGGGTGGCTCCGCCTACCCGCATGGACGCCGCACAGCTGACCGAAGAAGGCTATTACAGCGTATTCGGCAAGAACGGCGCTCGTGTTGAAATCCCTGGTTGTTCGCTGTGCATGGGTAACCAGGCGCGTGTGGCAGACGGCTCGACCGTGGTGTCAACATCGACGCGTAACTTCCCGAACCGTCTGGGTACGGGTGCGAACGTCTATCTGGCCTCGGCTGAACTGGCGGCGGTCGCCTCGCTGCTGGGTCGTCTGCCGTCGCCGGAAGAGTACCAGCAATATATGGAGAAAGTGGACAAGACGGCGGATGATACTTACCGCTATCTGAACTTTGACCAGTTGCAGCAGTACACCAACAAAGCGGACAAGGTGATCTTCCAGACTGCCGTGTAAACCGCTATAGTTCGTTGGAATTAACAGGAAGGGAGGCCGAAAGGTCTCCCTTTTTTTACTGTTGTGGCACGCGATAGCGAATCAGGCAGAGGAGAATGATCGTGGACTATGAGTTTTTGCGTGATGTAACCGGGCAGGTGATTGTCCGGATGTCGATGGGCCATGAAGCAGTAGGGCACTGGCTGAATGAAGAAGTCAAAGGTCAGCAGGCGGTGCTGGATGAAGTGGAAGCCGCAGTTCGTGAACTGGCCGGTAGCGAGCGTCAGTGGGAACGCATGGGTCACGAATACACGTTATTGCTGGACAGCGAAGAGGTGATGGTGCGCGCCAACCAACTGGCGATTGAAACCGATGAGCTGGAAGAAGGCATGAGCTATTACGACGAAGAAAGCCTGTCGTTGTGCGGTCTGGAGGATTTTCTGGAATTGCTGGAGAGCTACCGGGCATTTGTGGATAAGGGATGATGTGTGCCCATCGATATCAAATACTATTCGGGTCGCAGAGACTAACTTGAGTGCTGAACGCGCTGTCGCGACGTGGCAAAATGACGAGACGCGAAGAGGATAATAAAGCCAACACGCCTTATCTATTGAAGTATATCCGATATATATCAATTATCCCAATTGTATTAATAGTGTGATCCGATGCTCTGCCCTATCGATTATGATGCCAATTTGGCTTAGTATAAAATGAAATCATGATAGTTAGTAAAGCATGATGACTATTAAAGCATGATGCTTACTACAGCATAATAGTTATTAAAACATGATGGTTATTAAAACATACGGTAATCATTTATCTCACAGGCTATTTTATTTGCTATTTGTGACCTGAGCAGAGCCAGAAATCATCACGTACTATGTGTACATTCTGGTTTTCTCTTTACTCCTGTGTCCAAATAGCGTGCATCATGCCTGTTGAGATAATTTCTACACGATTAGGTTGGCATCGGAGGATACATGAAAAATACCATGACGGTAAAAAGACAAATTGTAGTCGGTTTTATTATTCCTATATTAGTGAGTGTCTTGTTAGGTATTTCGGGTCTGATCACTATTCGTCATATTAGCAATATATTAACTGAGGTTAATGATGAAAATAGTGTTAAGCAATTCTATGCAGTGAATTTACGAGGCAGCGTACATGATCGGTCAATTGCGGTACGGGATTTATTGATAGCTGATCAACAAGAAAAATATAAAATAATAAACAATATCAATGAACTGGATTCTATCTATCAACAGTCGGATGTTAAGCTTAATGCGATGTTGCGCCAGTTTGCTATATCTGAACAAGAAAAAAATTTATATCAAAACATACAGCAGTCGAATAATAAAACCAGCGCAATTATTGCCAGATTGATTGCTTTGAAGAATGAAGGAAATACGGAGTCTGCACGTAATCTGTTATTGAGTGAAGGGCGGGGTGCATTTGTGCAGTGGTTGGCTGATGTGAATGCGTTTATTAATTATGAGGCTGCACAAAATAACCAGTTAACGAATACGGCAAGAGACACGGCAAGGTATTTTTCTGTGGCTATGCCGATTATTTTAATCGTCGCTATCTTACTGGGCGCTTTAGCGATGTTTACCACTCGCCACCGAATTTTTCAGGCATTGGGCGCAGAGCCTGCGGTATTACTGACGATGACCCGTGCAATTGCATCCGGTAATTTGGCGGAAAAAACCATCATTAACGATAAACAGCAGCACAGTGTGATGGCAGCTATCGAAACTATGCGCCGGTCATTAATTTCTATTGTTGCTAATGTATTGGAACATGCCGATGGCGTGACGGTCGCCAGCGAGAATATCAGCAAAAGCAGTGTGGCGTTGTCGCAACGTACCGATATGCAGGTTTCGGCGTTGCAGCAAACCTCGGCGGCGATGGGGCAGGTGTCGGAATCGGTGAAGGACAACGCCGCCAGCGCCAGACAGGCAAGCCAGTTATCTGAAAACGTGGCGAATGAAACGCATCAGGGCTACCAGCTGGTGAGTAAGATCGTGAATACGATGGAAAACATCAAACAGCATTCAGACAGTATTTCGTCGATTACTAAAGTGATTGAGGATATTGCGTTCCAGACCAATATTCTGGCGATTAATGCCGCGGTGGAGGCGGCGCGTGCAGGAGAGGTTGGTCGCGGGTTCTCGGTCGTTGCCGCTGAAATCCGCACCCTGTCGCAGAAAACCACCGCGTCGGCGCATCAGATAAAAAACTTAATTGATGCGTCATCAGGGAAAATCGGCGAGGGATACAATGAAATCAATCAGGCATCTGAAGTGATGCAGAAAATTAATCAGGCGGTTGATCTGTCGAGCGAGTTTATCCGCAAGATAGCGGACACCTCGGCGGAACAGTCTGTCGCCACGCAGGAGATTGCCCGGTCGCTGGCCGACATGGAGCGCACAACGCAGCAGAATGCCGCGATGGTTGAACAAACCGCGACGGATACCACCTATCTGGAAACGCATTCGCAGGAATTGAAGCAGTCCGTTAGTCGCTTTACGATTGCTGATTCGATGAATTCTGACTCGATGAGCGCCGACTCGATGAGGGTCAGTAGAACTCCGCGACTGGCGTTGAGCGTCGCCAGCCGCTGAATATCTGAATGAATCGACGAAGGAATAGGTGTGCGTCCTGGCCACACGGCATAGCGCTGTGTGGCCAGGTTACCACGAGGCAGTAGCATAGCGGCGTTATAACGAGGCACCGCCGCAGATCACCAGTTGTTGCCCGGTGATGGCCGATGCCGAAGGCGACAGCAGATACGCCACCAGATCCGCCACTTCCTGCGGCTGGATAAACCGGCCAATCGGCGGCAGCTTCGGCGGCGAACTCTGTCTTCCCGGCTGGTTGAGCATCGGCGTTTCGGTCGCTCCCGGTGCCACGATATTCACGGTGATACCGCGCGGTGCCAGCTCCGCGGCCCAGCTTCTCACCATACCAATCATCGCTGATTTGGTGGTGACATACTGACTCCGTCCGGCGGCACCGCTGGAGGTTCTGCTGCCCAGCAGGACGATGCGGCCACCCTGCGGCAGCTTGCTCACCAGCCGGTCGGCCAGCACTTCGGCCACCTGAATGTGCAGCTTCCATAATTGCTCGCTGTCGGCGTATGACAGTGTGCCCAGCGTAGCGGCTTTCATTACCCCGGCAGCGTGGATCACCGCATCGACGGTATTCAGGCTGTCCAGCAAGGCGCAGAGCGCAGGCGTATCGGTGATATCCAGCGGATAATGTGTGAAGTTCGGATGCTGATGTGGGCCAGGTTGACGCGACAGCCCGATAACCTTCCACCCCGCCGCTAACAGGGTAGCGGTAATAGCGGCGCCGATACCGGAACTGCTGCCGGTGATCACCGCCTGTTTTTGTGCTGACATACGTTTTACCCCTGCGCGTGCAGTAATTCGACCGGCACCTTGAATACCGCTTTTTTCACCGGGGCAGGCTGGTCGTTGATGGCACACAGCGCCTGATGCGGTTCACCCGGATAGAAGGTGACGAAATCCCCGGCGGCCAGCTGAATGGCGTGCGGTACCTGCGGTTGCTCCAGAATGAACAGGTCCGGTTTGCGTTCGGTGGCGGCGCGATCACCTGCGTCATTCAGGTCGTAGCCGATGATCTCTTCCCCTTCCAGAATCAACTGAATATCGAGAAAACGGCGATGGAATTCGGTATGGCGTTCGGCTTTCGGGGCGGTGGATACCGTGCCGATGGAGTAGAACCAGTCCACACCCTCCGGCTGGTATTTACCTTCCGGCAGCGCGTTCAACTGCGCCAGCGTGAAGCCGGAAAGAATGCGCCACAGCGGTTCGGGCAACGTTGCCAGTGGCAGATGATTCAGATTACCTGCGATCATAAGCGGTTCCTTAGCAAGTAGACGTGAAGCGGTAAGAATCTCCCTCCCTGCAAGAGGGAGGGAGGCAGAAGGCTAGCCTTTAACCCACGCTTCGCTGACGCAGACGTACTTAATCGCCTGGCGGAAGTAGGTAAACGCGATGTGCAATTTGCCGTCCGGCCCCTGTTTGATGCTGGGGTAGGAGAACTCGCGGTTGCGTTTCTCGGTTGAGTTGTTGGTCATGCAGTAACCGTCACCCACTTCCAGATTGCGCTGCCACGGCCAGGTTTTCCCACCGTCTTCAGAAATCGCCAGTGTCATCGGCGCACGTGGCGCGCCCCAGAAGGCGCTGCGTCCGGTGGCGATTTCCGGCATTTTGGCATCGCTCTCTTCTTCATCTTCGATTTCGTCATACAGCGACAGACGGCGCTCGGTGGCGCCATCGGCGTTCATGGCGTTGAACACCAGCGCCAGATGACCATTGTCCAGCGTGGTTACCTGAATCGACGAGTTGTTGTTCGGAAGATTTGTCGCCTCTGGCTCAGACCAGGTTTCACCGCCGTCGGTAGAGTGGCTACGGTAGATGAAATCGGCCCAGCGGCTGCGGAACAGCGCCAGCAGGGTGCCGTCTTTAAGCAAGGTGATGTTCATGTGCACGCAGCCGGTGCTGTTCGGCACCACCGATTCACGCCAGGTTTTCCCCTGATCGCTGGAGATCTTCACCGCGCTGATGTCGTCGTTGCCAACCCATTTTTCACCCGGCTGGACGCGGCAGTAGAACACCGGCAGCAGCCAGTCGCCGTTGGGCAGCACGGTAATCGGCTGGCGGATAAAGGTGCCGGGCTGCTCCAGCAGTACGCCAATCTCGCCCCAGGTTTGACCCTGATCCAGCGACTGGCGGTAACGCACGATAGCGGTATCCTGATTGCCGGATTTCTGCGCGGTGTACAACAACCACAGTACGCCGTCCGGTGCCAGAAACAGCACCGGGTTTTGCTCGGAACGGGTCGGGTCGTCGGAGAGCTTGACAGCAGGCGTCCATTGCCCGCTCCCTTTCACCAGCCGTGACAGATAAATCGATATGTCCGACACCCCTTCCTGGGTGCCGCCGAACCAGACGCACAGCACATCGCCGTCAGGCAGATGCAGCAGGTTAGAGGCGTGGTTCTGCGGGCATTCTGACGGGATGTAGGCGTCAAGACGTTGGCTGTCGCCTTCTGCCTGGCGGACCAGCCCGTCACGTTCAATGGTAATAGTTTCGGTCGTCATGACTACTTATACTCCAGAATGAGGTACGGATGATTCGGTGTGCTGTTGGGTTTTAGCCGCGTTATTAGGAATCAAGCGGTCAATGACCATCACCACAGCCGGGGTCGCCAGCGCAATGTACATGTTATCGATGCCGAACGGGTTACCCATAATGTACCAGACTGAGGTGACCACGCAGGACAGGATCAGCCCGGCGTTGACGCCACGGGCGCTACTGAAGAACGGCAGGTAGAAGGCGACCATCGCCACCACGGAAATCGACAGACGAATCGCACGGGTGAAGAACGACAGTTTCAGTACTTCCGGCACCAGCAGCACGAACACCAGCGGCAGGAAGCCGATGATCAGCGAGAACACGCGGGTCATCTTGAACTCTTTTTCCGGCGTTGGTTTGCAGTACGGCACATAGAAATCTTTCACGATCAGCGAGGCGATAGCCAGCGCCACGGTACTCACGCTGATGAAGATAGAAGCGACCAGCGAGGTGGTGACCACACCAGCCAGCCACGGGTTCATGTCCTGCAGGAAGATGGGCAACGCGTACAGACTCTTGATTTCCGGGTGTACGAATTTGGCCGCGACACCGATGATGGCAATTGCAATGGCGATCGGCATACAGAACAGGAATGCAATCCAGGTCGCACGTTTGGCGGATTTTTCATCTTTAGTGGAGGCGATAGCCTGAATCACGAACTGGGTACAGAAAATGGAGCCGATGGTGCCGATAAGCCACGCACCGATGGTGCTGGCGCCGATAGATCCATCCCAGGTCCAGTAAAATTCCGGCATTTTCTCGACCATCGGCGTGATGCCGCCGGTCATTTTCAGCGCCACGAACAGAATGATCATCACCCCAACATATTTCAGGCCGCTGTGGATCAGCGTGACGTAGGCAACGCCTTTAATACCACCGAAGTAGAAATAGAAGGTACTGACGATGGCGGTAATCAGTGCGGCTACCGGCAGGCTGACTTTCAGCACGGTGGAGATGGCCGCCGCGCCGCTGACGTAGTTACCCACGTTAACCAGCAGCAGTGCGTAGATCATGATGATGGAAATAATGTTTTTGGTGGTATTGCCGTAACGTTCGGCGATAGCGCCAGAAATGGTGATTTTCCCGGTGTTATAGATCTTTTTCACCAGAATCATCCCGAACAGCAGGAAGCCGATGGCGGCGCCGATCACCGACCAGGAGGCCGCGATACCGCTTTCAAAGGCGGCTTGCGAGGTACCGACCGTAGACTTGGCGCCGATAAATTCGGTCATCAGCAGGATGCCGACGATAAAGGCCGGCAGCGCGCGTGAGCCTTCCATGAACTCCGCGTTGGAGTTACTGCGCAGGCGCAGGGTTAGCCAGGAGGTGAGGGCGATATAGCACACAATTATCCCAACGATAATCAGTGTGTCTGTCAGATCAAAATGGTTCATGGTTTTCGATCCTGTAGCTGTAGAAGTTTGTTTTTATTCACTCAGCGAACGGTGCGATGATGGCGCGAATGGTCTCTTCGTCTTGTGCTGAGAACGCAATCGGGTAGCGGCTGACGCCCACGTCCTGCCCCATCAGTACCAGCGCTTTTTTCACCACAGCAGGTGAGAACGCTACCGCGTAGAGCGTTTTACGCAGTTCACTCACCTGTTCCTGCGCCTGACGGGAGCCTTCAATATCTCCGGCGTGGAAGCGATGCCAGATCTCGCTGATGGCTTTGGGCGCCACGTTGGCAAGACCGGAAATACAGGCGGAACAACCATCGACAAACCCCTGATGGATCAGCGAATCCGGGCCGTTGAGCACGTCGCAGTTCGGCATATCTTTCACGGCCTGCAGGAAACCGCTCAGGCTTTCGTAGCTGCCGGCGCTGTCCTTGATGCCGATGATGTTCGGGTGCTCGGCCAGAGTCCGCACCGTTTCCGGTTGCAGCGTATTGCCGGTACGAGCCGGAATGTTGTACATGAACACCGGCACCGGCAGCGCGTCTGCCACGGCACGGTAGTGGTCGATCAGCTCGCTTTGTTTGAGCGGCACGAAATACGGGGTGATCACGGATACCGCATCCACGCCCAGCGCAGCGATGCGTTTGCCGAGCTTGATGGTTTCGCGGGTAGAGATTTCGCCGATATGTGCGACGACCGGCACCTTACCTGCGGCTTCATTGACGCAAGTTTCGGTAACGGCCACTTTCTCATCGGTGTGCAATACAAAGAATTCACCGTTGGTGCCGTTACAGAAAATGCCGTTGCCGTAGCGCATCTGGCGTTGAACCTGCTGGCGCATGGCGGCGGGGCTGAACTCCCCCTGATGGTCAAAAGGCGTGACGATTGCTGTCAATACGCCTGTAATCGCTTTAGTCATCGTTATTGTTCCTCGTTATCTTCATCATCCAGAGCGACGTTGTTAAACACGTAGTTCAACCATTTGTTAAAACAAATGGTGAAAACCCACGGTTAAAACAGCGTTGAATAAATGGCGTGAACGTCTTGTGCCGTCACGGTAGTCGGGACGTTTTTCATCAGCCGCTGTACCTGCAGTGCGGATTCCACCAGATACGGCAGGTGATCCGGGCTTATCCCCAGTTGCTGCAGCGAAGATGGCAGATTCAGGCGTTTCACCAGCGCGGTGAAGTAGTCCACCAATGCGGCGGCTTTTTGTTCGGTGGTGAGCGACGGGTTGGCATCCGGCAGCAGGTCATAGGCTTGCGCGAATTTTTCCGCCGCAGCGTGTTGAACAAAGCGCATACAAGGCGCCAGCAAAATGGCGTTCGCCACCCCGTGTGGAATGTGGTATTTGCCGCCTAACGGATAAGACATGGCGTGCACCAGATGGGTGCCGGAGTGGGCGATAGACGCGCCGCCATAGTAGGAGGCCCACAGCATATTCAGGCGCGCTTCCAGATTGGAAGGTTCGTTCACCGCGGTATCGATGTTGGCGAACAGCTTTTTCATGCCGATCAGCGCATAGTTGTCGGCCACCGGGTTGGCGATGGTGGCGGTGAAGCATTCGATCAGGTGGCACAGCGCGTCAATGCCGGTTGAGGCGGCGATGTGCGCCGGCATACTGGTGGTCAGCTCCGGCACCAGCGCCACGTAATCCGGCAGCATCACCGGGGTGATAATCCCGACTTTGGTTTCTTTTTCCGGAATAGCCAAAATGGCATTCGGCGTGGCTTCGGAACCGGTGCCCGCAGTGGTTGGAATCAGCAGCGAGGTGGTGCGTCGTGTCGGCTTGCGGCCTTCCAGCAAACTATCGAGCGTGATGCCTTCTTCACCGGAGCACAGCAGCGACAGCAGCTTGGCAACGTCCAGTACGCTGCCGCCGCCCACGCCGACCACCAGATCCGGCTGCGTGGCCGGCAGCTGTTGCAGTACGGCGGCAACGTCATGCTGGCTGGGTTCGGCTGGCACGTTATCAATCAGGGAAAGTTGCGGCACGCCTGCCTTTAATTGCGCAATCAGGGCCTGTACCCCGGCCAGCCCCACGATATTTTTGTCCGTCACCAACAGTATGTGCTGCCTGCCGTGCAGGAGATAACTCAGATCCTGAAGTGCCTGATAACCGCTGATGAGGGTGCTGTTGATATTCATACTGGTACCTTGTCTTTTTGCTGTGACTTCAGCTGGATAGGTCTGATTTTTTTCAATCACATATCTACTTATTGATAGAAAAAAATCGTTTTTCTCGCATTCTGTGGACTAATTTATAGGTGAAATTGGTTTTGAATAATTTGATTTTGTTCACATATAATCAATCGTGATTTAATATAATCAAATACAGGTGATGGAACTGATGGAGAACGGCTATGCCGGACGGGCGTGAATTGACCCAGGTAATGGTGGTGGCAGATGACTTCACCGGCGCGAACGATGCGGGCGTCGGGCTGGCGCTGCAGGGGGCGCGGGTAAATGTGATGTTTGACGCCGAGGCGATCCATTCCGGGCAGTCGGATGACGCGCTGGTGGTGAATACCGACAGCCGTGCCGTCGCGGCTTCACTGGCGGCGGAGCGCACCGCGCAAGCGGTGGCGCAGTGGTGCAAAACCGGTGCGCGCGGCTGGATTGTCAAAAAGGTGGACTCTACCCTGCGCGGCAATCCAGGCGCGGAAATTGAAGCCGCGCTCAACGCAGCGGGTTTATCGCTGGCATTGATTGCACCTGCCGCACCGGCGCTGGGCCGTATCACTCGTGGCGGTCAGGTATGGGTGCACGGCAGAGTGCTGACCGACACCGAATTCGCCAGCGACCCGAAAACGCCGGTGCGCTCGGCGTCCATTGGTGAGCGTCTGGCAGAACAGACGGCACTGTCTCAGACGACGCTGTCCCTGAACGAGGTTCGTGACGACAAGCTGGCGACACGCCTGCAACAGCTAAGCGATAGCGGCGTGCGGCTGGTGGTGCTGGATGCTGAGTGCCGCCAGGATCTTGACCATATTATTCACGCCGCGGCTCAACTGGCAGAAAAGCCGTTGCTGGTTGGCTCGGCTGGGTTGAGCGAGGCGCTGGCGCAGCATCTGACGTTTCCGGCCTCCTGCCGCGCCTTGCTGGCAGTGATTGGTTCGATGAGTGAAATCGCTCAATTGCAGATTAATGCAGTCAGCCAGCGACCGAATGTTCAGCTAATCGATGTGGATATTGCCGGATTACTGGCGGCTGGCGACAGCTTGCTGGTGCAGATCAGTCAGCAGGCGGCGGTGGAACTGGCGGCGGGTCACCATTGCGTAATTCGTACCTGCCGCGATGATAACCAGCGATTTGAGGTGGACGCGCTGTGCCAGCGCTACGGCATGAGCCGCCAGCAACTGGGCGAGACTATCAGTCGCCGACTGGGGGAACTGACGCGGCGCATTGTGCAGCGTCAGCAGCCGGGCGGACTCTATTTATCCGGCGGGGATATCGCCATTGCCGCGGCAACGACGCTGCAGGCCAGCGGATTTCGCATTAAAGGGCAGATTGCTTCTTGTGTACCCTGGGGGCATCTGCTGGACAGTCTGGTTGGGGATATTCCTGTCATGACGAAAGCGGGCGGGTTTGGCGATGAGGCCACCCTGCTGAATGTATTGCGTTTTATTGAGGAGAGCGTGTGTGAGTAAAATTATTGCGGTAACCATGGGCGACCCGGCTGGCATCGGTCCGGAAATCATCATCAAATCGTTGGCCGAAGGTGAACTGTCCGGCGCGCCGGCGGTGGTGGTGGGCTGCGTACAGACGCTGCGCCGTATTCTGGCGTTAGGTGTTGTACCGCAGGTGGAGCTCAATGAAATCGAGCGTCCTGCCGATGCCCATTTCGCTCCCGGCGTTATCAACGTGATCAACGAACCGCTGGACGACCCGCAAGGCCTGAAGCAAGGGGTGGTGCAGCCACAAGCAGGCGATCTGGCGTATCGTTGTGTGAAGCGTGCGACCGAATTAGCGATGGCCGGTGAGGTTCATGCTATCGCCACCGCGCCGCTTAACAAGGAAGCGTTGCACTCCGCCGGGCACCTCTATCCGGGGCATACTGAACTGCTGGCGAAGCTGACCCACAGCCGTGACTACGCCATGGTGCTGTACACCGACAAACTGAAGGTGATTCACGTCACTACCCACATTGCGCTGCGTAAATTCCTGGATACGCTTAACCGTGATCGGGTGGAAACCGTGATTGCCATGGCGGATACTTTCCTGAAACGCGTCGGTTATCAGGCGCCGCGCATCGCCGTAGCCGGGGTGAACCCGCACGCGGGCGAAAATGGTCTGTTCGGCGACGAAGAGATCAAGATTGTTGGCCCGTCCATCGAGGCGATGAAAGCCAAAGGCATCGACGCTTACGGCCCGTGCCCGCCGGATACCGTCTACCTGCAAGCGTACGAGGGGCAATACGATATGGTAGTGGCGATGTACCACGATCAGGGCCATATTCCACTCAAGCTGCTGGGCTTTTATGATGGCGTGAATATCACCGCCGGGCTGCCGTTTATCCGCACTTCGGCGGATCATGGCACTGCGTTTGATATCGCCTGGACAGGTAAAGCGAAGTCTGACAGCATGGCGATCTCCATCAAACTGGCGATGCAACTAGCCTGATAGAATTTGCGGTAGGGAACCTGTTGAATACGTTGTGGGGTACACATTGACTGATACGTTGCGTGTAACTGGAGAACGAGTGAGAGGACAAAGCCGTCTCGATCAGATTCTGGATTATCTGAAAAGCCATAATCTGGTGACGGTGGATGAACTTGTGACGGTTATTGATGCGTCCCCGGCGACGATTCGCCGCGATTTGATCAAGCTCGACGAGCAGGGCGTCATCAGCCGTAGCCACGGCGGGGTGACGCTTAATCGCTTTATCCCTTCTCAGCCGACCACCAATGAAAAGCTGCAACGTAGCCTGGTGGAGAAACAAGCCATCGCGCGACAGGCGGCCACGCTGGTGCAGCCGGGCAACGCAGTGGTGCTGGATGCCGGCACCACCATGCTGGAGCTGGCGCGCAACCTGACGCATCTGCCGCTGCGGGTGATTACCGCCGATTTGCAGATAGCGTTGTTTCTCTCAGAGTTCAAACAGATTGAAGTGACGATCATCGGCGGACGTATCGACGACAGCAGCCAGTCGTGCATCGGTGAGCATGGCCGCCGTTTACTGCGCAGTATCTATCCGGATATTGCATTTATCAGCTGCAACTCCTGGAGTCTGGAGAAAGGCGTCACCACACCCACCGAAGAAAAAGCCGGCATCAAGCAGGATCTGGGCATGAACGCCAGCCGCCGGGTGTTACTGGCTGACAGCAGCAAATATGGCGCTTACTCGCTGTTTTGCGTGTCGCCGTTGTCTGAACTGACCGATATCATCACCGACAGCGCATTGTCGCCGGAGGTGGAACGTCAGTTGCGGGCGCAGCCGTTTACGTTGCAACTGGTCAACGTGGCAGACCGCTGAGCGGCGGTTTTCGCCTGTCGATACGGTTATTTATCCCACTTGGCTTTGGGCGGCTGATAAGACAGCGCCTTGTCCAGCACCGTTTCGGGATGGTCTGAAATGATCAGCATGTCGAGATAATCCTGCTTCATGAAGCCATCCTGAACGGTTCGGGTGACAAAATCGATAAAGCCGTCATAGTAACCGTTGACGTTGAACAGGATGCAGGCTTTGTGGTGCAGGCCCAACTGCGCCCAGGTCCACTGTTCGATGATCTCTTCCAGCGTACCGGCACCGCCCGGCAGCGCGATAAACACGTCTGACAGCGCCGCCATTTTCGCTTTGCGTGCGTGCATGTCTTCGGTGATCACCAGTTCGGTCAGCGCCGGGTGCGCCAGCTCCTTATCCACCAAATGTTTTGGGATAACCCCGGTTACCTGGCCGCCGCAGGCCAGTGCGGTATCCGCCACCAGCCCCATCAGGCCTACTTTTCCGCCGCCGTAGACAATTCCGGCGTTGTGGCCGACCAGATAACGGATCAGGGCTTGCGTTTGTTGCTGGTAAATCACATTGTTTCCGGGGGCGGAACCGCAAAATACGCCGAATTTCAACATAGTCTTCCTTCATGTGAACAGAGTTTCTCGGTGCTGTCGGCGGGGCGAATGCTGTATGAATCCGCACGATGAACCGCAGAGTTAACGCGCGCCATCAGCATAATCGAAACCGAAATAAGGGGCTATCGGACGATAATCGGATTTGTGGCGCGGCAGGAACGGGGGAGCGTGGTGCGGAGGGCGCAGAGTGGAGGATAGCTATACGGTTGCCCGGCGATACCGGGCAACCTGATGATTTATTTCATGCCGACTGCGATGGTATCGACATTGTGCCTGAACGCCGCGGTGTAAGTGGCGGCAGGGCCGTTGCTGTCGGTCAGCGCTTCCGGGTAAAGCTCGCCGCCCGGCTGCGCGCCGCTGGCATCAGCAATCTGCTTCACCAGCCGTGGGTCGGTCTGGTTCTCAATAAAGTACAACTTCACATGCTCTTTCTTGATCTGATTAATCAGTTTAGCCACGGTTTTGCTGCTGGCTTCCGACTCGGTGGAGTAACCGACAGGCGACAGGAACTGTACGCCGTAAGCGGCGGCAAAATAGCCAAACGCGTCGTGACTGGTCAGCACTTTGCGCTTTTCTTTGGGAATGGCGGCAAACGTCTGGGTAGCGTAGTTATCCAACTGTTGTAACTGCTGAATGTAGCTATCGCCCTGTTTGCGGTAGTCGTCGGCGTGTTCCGGGTCCGCTTTCACCAGTGCATTAACGATGTTGTGGGCGTAGGTGATGCCGTTTTTCATACTGTTCCAGGCGTGCGGGTCGGTTACCGTTTTGCCGTCTTCTTCCATTTTCAGCGTCTTGATGCCTGTGGAGGCGGTGATCACCTCGCCTTTGTAGCCGGAAGCGTTAACCAACCGGTCCAGCCAACCTTCCAGCCCCAGCCCGTTGACGAACACCACGTCGGCCTGCGCCAGGGTTTTGCTGTCTTTTGGCGATGGCTCGAATTCATGCGGATCGCCGTTCGGCTGCACCAAATCGGTGACGTGTACGTGCTGACCGCCAATCTGGCTGACCATGTCGCCCAGCACCGAAAAACTTGCCACCACATTCAACGCCTTTGCCATTGCCAGTGGGCTTAGCAGCAGGCTGGACAGCGCCATAATCAAAATAGAACGTTTCATTTTTTCCTCTTAGCGTGTTTGTCATGCAAAATTGTCATGCAAAACCATCAGGTGTCAGCGGCGCCTACGCAACATGCCGCCATTGGAACCGAACAGAACCGAAAAACAGAACAACAACGTCGTGGTGAGGATTACCGCCGGGCCGGCGGGCAGGTCGGCGTAATAAGACCAGGTCAGCCCTACCAGACTGGCGCCAGCGCCGATGCCTACCGCGGTCAGCAGCATGACCGGCAGGCGCTGGGTCCAGAAACGGGCGCAGGCGGCGGGCAGCATCATCATACCGACCGCCATCAGCGTGCCGAGCAACTGGAATCCTGCTACCAGATTCAGCACCACCAGCGACAGAAACAGGCCGTGGATCAGTGCTCGTGACTGGCGCGACAGGATCTTCAGGAAGGTGACATCGAACGATTCGATCACCAGCGCCCGGTAGATCAACGCCAGCACCAGCACTGAACAGGAACTAATCATGCCGATGGTGATCAGCGCATTGGCGTCGATAGCCAAAATAGAGCCGAACAGCACATGCAGCAGATCGACGCTGGAACCGCGCAGCGATACCAGGGTGACGCCCAGCGCCAGCGAACCGAGATAGAACCCGGCGAAACTGGCGTCTTCCTTCAGTTCGGTATGGCGGCTGACCACGCCGGACAGCATCGCCACCGCCAGCCCGGCGATAAAGCCGCCCACACCCATCGCTACCAGCGACATGCCGGAAATCAGGTAGCCTATCGCCACGCCGGGTAACACCGCGTGAGACAGCGCATCGCCGATCAGGCTCATACGGCGCAGCAACAAAAAACAGCCGAGCGGCGCGGCGCTCAGCGTCAGCGCCAGACAGCCCACCAGCGCCCGGCGCATAAAACCGAAATCGCCGAACGGTTCAGTCAACAGATGCAGCAGCGTCATGGCACCAGCCTCAGTTGCGGCGCAGGGGCAGCGAAAGATGAGGTGGGCAGCACGTCGTGGCTGTCGCCCCAGCAGTGATCTTCGGTGCGGAGCATCAGTACGCGGGGGAAATGGGCTTCTACCTGTTCCAGGTCATGCAGTACCGCCAGAATGGTGCGCCCTTGGTGATGCAATTGCTGGATTACCGCCAGCAGGGTGCGGGTGGTCTGGGCATCGATACCGGTAAAGGGTTCATCCAGCAGGATCACCGGTGACTGCATCACCAGCAGCCGGGCAAACAGCACCCGCTGTAACTGGCCGCCAGAAAGCGTGCCGATGTGCGCCTGAGCGAATTCCGCCATACCGACGGTATCCAGTGCGTCGAGGGCTTTTTTTCGCCATGCACCGGAAATACGGCCAAACATGCCGCAGTGCGGGACGCACCCCATCAGCACCAGATCGTTGACGCTGAGCGGAAACTGGCGATCAAATTCAGCCAGTTGCGGCAGGTAACCCAACTGGCGACGCGACGGCGCGGCCATGCAGAAATGACCGCCAAGCGGCGGCAACAGACCCGCCAGCGTTTTGAGCAGGGTAGATTTACCGGTGCCGTTAGCGCCGATAATCGCGGTCAGCGAACCGCTTTCAAAGCAACCGTTCAGCGTACCCAACGGGGGCTGGCCCGGATAGCCAAACGTCAGCGTATGTAATGCAATCATGCCAGCGCTACCGCCCAGGAAATCAAACCCCATAACAACGCCAGTAAAACACTGGCGATACCCAGCCGGGCCACGGCGGAAAAAGCGTAAAGACTGGTCACATCACCCTCCTGTTTATTTTAATGTTATAACATAACAATTTTGATGAGGGAAGGGAGCGCTAAAAAAGTGCGTTTGACGCATCAGGGGATGATGAGTCAGATATTGCAGGGGGAGGCAGGGGGAGAAGAGACGTGGAGTGTATCGCCGTTGCGCCGTTTCCGTTGGGCATTTTACAGGCACGCGTTACCTTCGCGCGCCTTGCGATCAGAGAACAAGAACGTCAGGCGTAGAGCGCGTAGCCGTGTACCGCGAGCAGCCGTGCGCCGTCCAGCGCGTCGCCATTGGGGGGTGACAACCGTTGTTGCCATGTTTCGGACAGCCAGGGCCGGATATGCAAGCCGATGCTGCCCATCAGCGACAGGCGGGGTGGTGCATGTTCAGCCACTGCCGCCAGCAGCCCTTCAATCTCGCGGGCGGTCTGTTGCAGCAGGCTGGTTGCCAGCGCATCGCCCTGACGGGCGCAGTCAAACACTGGCCGGGCGAAGCGGGCGTAGTCGCCCGGTTTGGCCTGCTTCAGCCAGGCTGTGGCGTCTGCGTCGTTATCAAACGGCAGCGCCTGTTGCCGACTGAATGCCGACGGCGTAGCCCAACCTTGCCTGACGCCCCATAGGTATTGCAGGGCCGCCAGCCCAAGACGCGCACCGCTGCCTTGATCGGATATCGGGAATTCGTGGCCGCCATAGGCGGTGATGATGTGTTGATGCCATGCCAGCCCACAGGAACCGGTGCCGGCGATGACCACGCCGGCGTCATCCCCCTGATTGACTGCCAGGCAGGCTCCCAACGCATCGGTATTCAGCACCTGCGCGGCGCAGGCGTGCGGCAAGGCCAGAAACGCCTGATAGGCGCTGCGGTGTTCCGCGCCAGCCAATGCCAGCCCAACGTGCAGACGCGCACGGTCCTGTTCACTCAATCCGCTGTGTTTCAGCGCGTGCAGCAGGGCTTCGTCTACCGCCTGACGCACCGTTTCCACGCCCAGCAGCAGATTGGCGCGGCCTCCGACACCTTGTCCGAGCGGCGTGCCGTCAGCCCGATAAATACGCGCCCGGCAGCCGGTACCGCCGCCATCAACACCGGCGTACAGCGTTTCATCGGCATAAGGTGTTTTACTGGCATCAGATGCGGTGGTTGCGGTCATAAGCGGCTCTCCTGAGCAAGATAGGGGAGACAGGCCGCCGCCAGCGCGCCGCTAAAGCAGACTTGTTCCAGCGGGGGCGCTTCGGGCACCCTTAGCAGCGCCGCCAGTTCACCGGCGCAGCGTTGCAGCAGCGGCACCGCCAGTGCGTCGTCCGGCTGCGCGAGAATGTCGGCGGCCAGCGCGGCGTAATCATCGGCCTGCGCCAGCTTCGACCAGTCCACCACCTGTTCAATGTGGTGGTTGAAACGGGCAAACAAGGTATCAGCTAGCGGCGTCAGCGGCGTTATGCCTTCCACCGCCTGTAGCATCGCCTGCACGCCCCACAGCCCAAGCCGTGCCTGACTGGCCGGGTCGCCCACCGGAAACAGGTTGCCGCCATAGCGTTGCAGCCGTCCCTGCCGCCAGCACAACAACCGGGTGAAGGTGCCGGTGACGACCAGAAAACGGTCTTCATCCGGCCAGCGTTGCTGGCAGACGGCATTTTCCGTCTGCCAGTCAAACGGGGCGTCGCCATCGAAAGGTAGATGAATCAGCGGGTGTTCCATACCGTTGCGTTACTGGGCTTTCTGCTGTTGCCGGTTGGCGACGATGGTTTGATTGAGCCGTTTCACGTCGTTTTCCGTCAGGCGCAGGAACTCGTCATACGACACCTGATTGTTCAGATACTGGGTAAAACGGGTCAGGATGATCGGGTAAAGCTCGTTGCCGCCCAGACTTTCCATTTTTTCCCAATCGAACACATAAGCCGGGATCTTGGCTATCTCGGCGCGGGCGGTGTTTAACCCGTCGATTACGTGCTGATCTTTAGTCTGGTAGTGCAGATCCGGAATATCGGCGCCGACGATGATGTTGAAGTGCTCGGCGATTTCACGCTGGATAGCGTCGCTGCCCAGCCATTCCATGAACTCCGCCACTTCTTTCGGGTGCTTGCTGGTTTTGAACGGCATGATGAAGGTGGCGCCGCCCATCGAAATGCATTTTTCCTTGCAGGGAGCGGGCAACATTTTCCAGTCGAAACCGTTGCCAATCTGCTTGCTGAACTGGTTCAACTGCCAGTTGCCGGAAAAATAGGTGACGATGTTGCCGTTCACAAAGTCGTCCGCCATGCTCTTGTACTGACCGCCGCCGGCGGCGCCCCACATTTCACGCGGGAAAATCCCCTCGTCTGACCAACGTTTCAGGTCTTTGATCCACGCCTGCGCAGCGGCGTCCGGGAAATTAATCTGGCCGTCTTTGTCGTAGCGCGTGCCGTAGGAGTATGCCGGGCCGGAGAAGCGAAAACCGCTGCGGTCGATGGTAAAGGGAATGGCGACGCCGGTTTTGGCTGCAACCTGTTTCGACGCCTGCATCAGTTGTTCCAGGGTATAACCCGGTTGCGGCAGCGGCACGCCGGCTTGCTGGAATAACGTCACGTTGACGAACGGCAGGTCGGCAGTCCAGGAGGCGACAAAGCCGGGCAGCGCGTTATCCTTGTGTACCCCTTTGATGCGCATAATTTTTTCAATGCCGGCGCCGTAGCGTTTTTCAAACCCGGCAGGGTCGGCCAGATAAGGGCGCAGGTCGAGGGTGTAGGAGAGCAGGCCCATCTGGGTAGTTTTAGCGATATCCGGTCCCAGACCGGCGGCCAGTTGCATCGGCAGTTGGGTTTGCAACGCGTTATAGCCGGTGCTGACGAAATTCACGTCAATATGATCGTTGTTTTGTGAAAACGTCTTCACCTTCTGTTCCATAAAATGGACCAGTTCCGGGTCGTCGTCGCTGTATAAAAAAGTAATTTGTGTTTTGGTGGCAATGGCGTTGCTGCTGGCAAAAGCGCCCAGCGTCATGAAGGATAATAACAGCGCGTGCTGATAGCGATTCATCATTTTCTCCCACCCATTATGGTTCTGGATATATACCCGTTTATACCCGTCATACTTCAAGTTACAGGTGCGTTGGCATTATTACGCTATTACTTCGGGTATATTCGACAATCCCTGATGTATACCCGTCATACTTCAAGTTGCAGGTGTGTTGGCTGCGTTCGCTCACCCGAATCACTTACCTGAGTAAGCTCATCGGGATTCGCTCACTTGCCGCCTTCCTGCAACTCGAATTATTTTGGGTATATGAATGCAAATTTGCATTAATAATGCCGTGTGGCAGTTTATCATGAACAAAAATGGCATTCTTTTTTGTGAGGCATATTAAATATATTTCGACATAACACTGAGTCAACATCTTTTTGTGATAAGAATCGCATATTGTTCATGCGATAATTTACTCTATAATGCAAAAATACGATGTTAAGTGCAAATTGCCTGATAATGCAAAATTTGCATTATCAGCTTGCTCATACTGAGTCTGGTATTGGAAAATTGCATTGCGCCAAATAAAGGCATGGCGCGCACGATAATAGTGCAAATAAATACTGTCAGACGTTTATTATTTATTGGATTTTTTTATTGGGTAATAAGTTTTTTGGGTAATAGGTTTTCGCTATTCCATTTATTCGTTCGAACCGTAACAAGGATTCGCCATGAATATCGGTTGGGTATTAAAGAAAAATAACGTGATTAACCGGTTTATGATTACCGAGCTGCAGGAAAAATATTATCCCGCAGAAGCGGATACCTTGCCGGATACGGTCAATTATCGTTTTATTAATGGCTTTGTGGATGTCGGTGTATTGCCTTGTCGGGTACGTTTTCTGCGGGAAACGGCGCCGCGCACTGTCAGCCTGCCGGAGCAACTCCGCTTTCATACCCTGTGGAGCGGCGGCGATGACAGCCAGTCGGTCAATTTCAGCGACTTCTGGCCGTGCCCGACGCATGTGCAACGTTTCGCCCGCTGCTATTTGCACAGCGACGGTCTGAAAACCGCGCGCTTTCTGCTGTCCACCTGCGGTGGTGTCACCATCTGGCTCAACGGCAGCCAGATCCGCCGTTTTACCCCGTTTAGCCGCAATACCGAGCAGCAATGCGAACTGACGCTGCCGCTGCAACTGGGGCTGAATACCTTAGTGGTGCACGCCGAAGAGTTGTGCGAGCGCGATACCGATTACCTGTTCAGCCTGCGTTATCTTGATGACACGCCGCTGCGCTGGCAGGTTGCGCCGGATGCGGCCTGCAACGAACGCATGTGGGCGCTGGATCGCTGGCTCAACAGTCTTTCGCTGGTCGATAACCTGACGGATACCGATACCCTGACCCTGCGCGCCGCTACGCCGTTACCGGTGCCGGTTGATATCCGGCACCATCTGGTGTGCAACGTCAACGAGTCGGTACCGTCCTGGCAGCAACAGTTGTCACTGGCGATAGACAATACCGGCTGGCAGGTCACGCTGCCGGACGGACTGGCGGGGTATTACGATCTGGTCTGCCGTGCGGTGTGCGGCGGTATCACCCTGATGCGCAGCATCAGCTTTGGCCGCCTGCCGAAACAAACCATGCCTGCGCTACCGACGCTGGCGGCCAGACGCGACTACCTGCTGCGCCACACCGCTTTGCATGGTTTTGAACGCATTGGCCGGGTGCTGGCAATTTTCGCTACCGGTGAAGGGACGGCGAACATCCTGCCTGTCCTCAATCAGGCGCTGCACAAAATCAGCCGCCGGGAAGATTGCGCCGACTTTCAACTGGTGCCGCTGATCTGGCTGTGGCAACGCTATCAGGGCCAGCGGCTGGCGGCTCATGACTGGCGGCGCGTGCGCAGCGCGATCCTGGGTTTCCGTTACTGGATCGATGAGCCGGGCAACGACACCATGTGGTTTTGGAGCGAAAACCACTGCCTGTGTTTTCATGTGGCGCAGTATCTGGCCGGACAAAACTTTCCCGATGAAGTCTTCGTATGTAGTGGCCGTCAGGGCCGCGAGCAGCAGGCTATCGCCCGTCAGCGGCTGGACAGATGGTTCGATGCCATTCTGGAACACGGGCTGGTGGAGTGGAACTCCGCGGCGTATTACCCCATCGATCTGATTGGGCTGGTGGCGTTAGCCGAACTGGCCAGCGATGAAAGCCTGCGTGAACGCGCTCGCACGGTGATCGACCGTATTTTCCTGATGACCGCCTGGGTGCACCAAAATGGTGTGGCAGTCGGCACCATGGGGCGTGCTTACGATAAAGAACTGCGCTCCGGCATGTTGACTGAATTATCCGGGCTGTGCGCGCTAATGTGGGGCGAAGGCTGGCTGATTCCGCATTGTGCCGCGTTGCCGTTGCTGTGCCTGAGCCAGTATCAGCCGCCTGACGAATCCTGCGCCATTGCCCACTGGCCGTCACCGCAAGGCGGGCAGGCGCGCTGGGTGCAGGGGCTGAATCGCAGCGCCCGCGTCATTGCCTGGAAACAGCAGGACGTGGCGTTTTCTTCCGTATTTGACCATCACCCCGGTCAGCCGGGGCATCAACAGCATGTGCTGGATATTCGTCTGGGTCGTCATTACGCCGCGCGATTGTGGGTTAACCATCCCGGCGAGGATCGCCCGGATGGCGTGCACCGCCCGTCTTACTGGGCGGGGAATGGCCGCCTGCCGCATGTGATGCAGCATCGCAATCGTGCCTGGATGATCTTCGACTTGCAGCAGGATCTGCGCCGCTGGACACACCTCTACCTGCCGCGTGCCGCGTTGGACGAGGTCGTACTGGAACCGAACTGGTGCTTTGTGCGCGGCGGCAACGGCTACGCCGCGCTGCACAACCCGGCTGGACTGCAAACCCATACGCCGGACGGCGGGCAGCCGGATAGCGAAGTGCGTGCGCCGGGCGAGTGCAACGTCTGGTACATCGCGGTGGATAGCGGACAGGGCGCCACAGATTTCCCGGCGTTTATCGCACGTTTCCGCCATCGTCAGGCACAACTGTCTGACGACGGCGCAGCACAGTTTGACGACCCGGATTACGGCCTGATGAGCTGGCATCCGGCGAGCGGGTTCGCAGTCAATCATCATACTTTCGTCTTTCCCGACACGGTGTCGGTAATGCCTGAGCGTACCGAGGAGGATCGGTAACATGACAACACCATCAATAAACGGAGCTGCTGGCAGCCAGCAGATTGATGCGCTGCTGGATAAGGTGGCGTTGGCGTTTTGTCGCCTGAAGGCCATTAACAGCGTGACCGACGGCGCACCTACCCGCGAGACGCTGACCATCCAGTTCGAAGAGTGGGACTGGGAGGTAGGCGTCGGGTTGTACGGCTTCTGGAAG
Organism: Dickeya sp. CFBP 2040; assembly: GCF_012273755.1. Lineage (NCBI taxonomy): Bacteria > Pseudomonadati > Pseudomonadota > Gammaproteobacteria > Enterobacterales > Pectobacteriaceae > Dickeya > Dickeya sp. CFBP 2040. The sequence goes on along the minus strand of NZ_JAAVXH010000087.1, from coordinate 165,198 downwards.
CTGGCGCGGCAACGGCAGGACCACGCCATGCTGGCGGCGCTGGAGCAGTGGTACGAACAAAAATTACAGGCCGGGCTACCGCCGCGGCAAATTAACTCCACCGCACCGATGTTGGTGTTGGCGCTGTTGTGTCGTGATAACCCGCGTCCGCACTGGCTGGCGGCGGTGGCAGAGTGGGCAGACTGGCTGCTGCATTCACTGCCGAAAACTGAAGACGGCGGCTTCCAGCACACGGTGAAAGAGCGCCCCAACACCGGGCAACTGTGGGACGACACGTTGTTCATGGCCGGGCTGTTTCTGGTGGTCAGCGCCGGGGTACTTAAACGCCGGGATTTGCTGGAGGAAGCGGAATACCAGTTGCTGACCCACGCCCGCTATCTGGCGGATGCCGCCACCGGGTTGTGGTATCACGGCTGGACTTTCCTGGGCCGCCACCATTACGCCGGGGCGTTCTGGGGGCGCGGCAATGCCTGGGTCACACTGGTGCTGCCGGAAATATGCTGTCTGACGGACTCGCCGCTCTCAGCGCCGGTGCGCCGTACGCTGGAGGCTATTCTCACCCAGCAGACCCGTGCGCTGGCACGCTGTCAGCATGAGTCCGGGTTGTGGCACACCTTGCTTAACGACCCGGATTCACCGCTGGAAACCTCCGCCAGCGCCGGCTTCATCGCCGGGATTCTTACTGCTCGTCAGCTCGGCATGTTGGCGGATTTTCCACAACAGGTGCTGGACAAAGGGCTGGCGGCGGTGGTGGCGCAAATCGATGAACAGGGTGTGGTGCAAGGCGTGTCGGACGGCACCGCAATGGGTCATGACCTGCAATTTTATCACGATATCCCCAATGTCGCCGTGCCGTACGGGCAGGCGCTGGTCATGCTGATGCTGCTGGCGCAGCGACATTCTGTTTGAAAAACAGAAATGGGTTTGAAAACAGAAACAGGTTTGAGGAAACGGTGATGGCGAGTCTGGAACTAAAAAACGTCCATAAAAGCTATGGGTCGGTACAGATTATCAAAGGCGTGGATCTGACCATCCGCGACGGGGAGTTTATGGTATTCGTCGGGCCTTCCGGCTGTGGCAAATCCACGTTGTTGCGGATGATCGCCGGTCTGGAACCCATCACCGACGGTGAGCTGTGGATCGGTGATCGCAAGGTGAACGATCTCAGCCCGGCGGAACGCAAAATCGCCATGGTATTCCAGTCTTACGCGCTGTATCCGCATCTGTCGGTACGCAAAAATCTGGCATTCGGGCTGGAAAACCTGCATTTCCCCAAACACGAAATTGAGTGCCGCATTACGGAAGCGGCCCGAATGCTGGGGCTGGAGCCATATCTGGAACGCAAGCCGCGTGCGCTGTCCGGTGGGCAGCAGCAGCGTGTCGCCATCGGTCGTGCCATTGTGCGCGACCCGGACCTGTTCCTGTTTGACGAGCCTTTATCCAACCTCGACGCCAAACTACGGGTGCAAACCCGCGGCGAACTGACCCGGCTGCACCAGAAGCTGCGCACGACCATGATTTACGTCACCCACGATCAGGTCGAAGCCATGACCATGGCGCAGCGCATTGTGGTGCTCAACGGCGGGCGTATCGAACAGGTGGGGACACCGCTGGAGCTGTTCAACCGACCCAAAAACAAGTTTGTGGCCGGGTTTATCGGCTCGCCGCGCATGAATATATTCCGAGTCACCATCAGCAGCGCGTCGGATGACGGAGTGGAGGTGCGCTGCCCCTCCGGTCATCTGTTACGCCTGCCGTTTCGCGGCGAAGAGGGGAAAACGGTGGAACTGGGTATCCGGCCATCACACTGCCAACTGGTGCAGGAGCATAGCGACGGCGTGTCGCTGTGCATCGACCGTTGCGAAATGATGGGGCACGAAACCTTTATCTATGGTCGCTGCGCCGGTATTGAAGACGAACTGATTGTGCACCTGCCGGGGCACCATGAATTCCGCACCGGCGAGCTGGTGTTTGTGCGTTTCCCGCACGCCTATTGCCACCTGTTTGACGCCGACACCGGTCAGGTGCTGCCGCGTCTGGCGGAACCGGATGCCTGAAGGCGTAAGACCGTAGTGAATGCAAAACAGTTATAAGCGGGAAACAGCCATGAGCAGGAGACAGCCATGAGTGAAAACAATCATGATTGGGGGACGACCATGAACCGAAAATCGCTGATTCAGCCCGGTGCGTCGCTGGTGGATACGCTGGTGACGCCGGTGGAAAAATCGGTCAATCTGCTGCAAAAATTCGGCGGTCGCCGGGTGATGCCGTGGTTTTTCATTGCACCGAACATGCTGTTGTTCGCCGTGTTCGTATTTATTCCGATCCTGCTGGCGGTGTGCTACGCCTTTACCGGCGGCACCAACATTCTGTTGTGGGACCGGCCCTACGTCGGGTTGCAGAACTTCGCTACCCTGCTGCGTTGCGAGCAGTACACCGTGCCCGCCAGCTGCGAGCAGGACCTGTTCTGGACGGGAATTTACAACACCGTCTCATTCACCTTTTTTAATGTGACCTGCACGCTCGGCGTGGCGCTGGTCACCGCGCTGATCCTTAATCGCAAGATCATCGCCCGCGGTTTTTTCCGCGCCATCTTCTTTTACCCGGTGTTGTTGTCGCCGGTGGTGGTGGGGCTGGTGTGGCAGTGGTTCCTTAATCGTAATGGGCTGCTGAATCTGGTGCTGTCGTCGCTGGGCGGCCAGCCAGTGACGTTTTTGCTGGAGCCGTCGCTGGCGCGTTTTTGGGTGGTGTTCGTCTCGGTGTGGTTTCACGTCGGTTTTTATACTCTGATTCTGCTGGCCGGGTTGCAGGCGATTCCGCGTGATATCTATGAAGCCGCCGCGGTGGACGGCACCTCGCGCTGGCGCGGTTTCTATCGCCTGACGCTGCCGCTGCTGGCACCCAACATTCTGGTGGTGGTGATCCTGTTGACCATCAACAGCGTGCAGATCTTCGATGAAGCCTGGGTGCTGACCAACGGCGGTGGGCCGGGTACCGCCAACAACTTTATTGTGCAGTACATTTATCAGACGGCGTTTTCGTCCAATGCCTCGCTGTACGGGCTGGCGTCGGCGGCGTCGGTGCTGATGGGGCTGGTGCTGATGATCCTGACGGCGTTGCAGTTTCTGCTCACCCGCCGTCTGGAAGGCAAAAAATAACCGGGAGTCGGCATGATGAAGATAATCGCGTTTCTTACCCGTACCCGTTATCCGGGGCGGATTCACGTCACCGACATTCTGAGCTGGGTGTGGCTGGTGGTGGGCACGCTGCTGGTGTTGATCCCGGTGATGTGGGCGGCGATGTCGTCGCTGAAAACGCCGTCGGAGATCAACCGTTTTCCGCCCAGTTTTTTGCCGGAGGCCGCCAGCACCGTCACGCTGCCCGACTACCCGAAACCGCTGGAGCTGTGGCAGGCGAAGCAGGACGACGGCAGCAGCAAAACACTGGCGATGGTGCGCCGCATCGGCCTGCTGGCGCAGATGGTGGACCCGAAAGCGCCGCAGGAGATAGTGCGGGTGCCGGTGCAGAACCTGACGCCGCAGAAAACCCTGCATCTGGAAACCGACAACTACGCCACGCCGATGTCGAAATTTCACTTCGCCACCTACCTGAAAAACACCGTATTCGTAACGGTGATGGCGACGCTACTGACGCTGCTGCTCAGTTCGATGGCGGCATTCGCCCTGGCGAAATACGAATTTCGCGGGCGCGGCACGGTACTGACGTTATTCTTGTCCACCATGATGATCCCGCTGTCGGTGGTAATGGTGCCGACCTTTCTGGTGGTGATTGGCCTGCGTATGGGCGATAACCTGTGGGGGGTGATCATCCCGACTATCGCCACGCCCACCGGGGTGTTTTTGCTGCGCCAGTACATGCTGACCATTCCGGATGAGTTGATCGAAGCGGCACGCATCGACGCCGCCAGCGAATTTCGCATCTACTGGAAAATCATCCTGCCGCTCACTGCGCCGGCGCTGGCAGTGCTGGCGATCTTCTCGGTTATCTGGCGCTGGAACGACTTCCTGTGGCCGCTGATTGTGCTGTCCAGCCAGGATAACTTTACGCTGCAAATCGGCCTGAATGCGTTTCAGGGGCAGTTCTCGGTACAGTGGCACTATATTCTGGCGATGACCATGCTGTCGCTGCTGCCGGTGACGGCGGTATTCGTGTTCCTGCAAAAATACATCACCACCGGTATTGCCAACACAGGAATGAAATAAATGAAGACGCTCAAAGATATTGCTGAGCGTGCGGGCGTGTCGATCAGTACGGTATCGCGGGTGCTGAACGGCACCGCGCCCATCAGCGCCAAAGTGCGCCAGCAGATTATGGCGATTGCTGCCGAGCAGGGGTATCCGCTGCACAAGGCGAGTAAAACGGCGCAGAACCCGGAGCCGCTGCGCCACATCATGCTGGCGACGCCGCGTAATCTGATGCTGGAAAGCGACCTTAATCTGGTGTCGCTGACGTTGATCAACCGGCTAAAAACCCTGTGCCAGCAGCGCAACATCCAGCTCAGCCCGTTTGTCGGCGAGCCGGACAGCATCAACGAACAGCAACTGTTACAGGCGCTGCGGGGCGATAAGGCCAACGGTATCCTGATAGTCAATGACGATCATTCCGCCTTGCTGAATGCGGTGGCGGAAAGCGGCGTGCCGGCGGTGCTGATTAACGGCGAAGACCCGACCATGCGGCTTAACGCCGTGATGCCTGCCAACCACTATGCAGCCGCCGCCGCAGTACGTTATCTGATAGCGCAGGGGCACCGCCGCATCCTGCATCTGACTTGGCCTTCGCGTCAGACTATCCGTGAACGCGAGCGCGGCTACCGGGATGCGCTGGCTGAAGCCGGGATCGCACCCGATGAGCGGCTGATTCTGTCGCTGCCGGATTTTCAGCCGCTGACCGCCCGCGACGCGCTGCTCGACTGGCTGGCGCGTCACCCGGACCGGCTCGGCGTCACCGCCATTTTCTGCGCTGCCGATAATCAGGCCATTGGTGTAATCGACGCGCTCAGTCAGCACGGCTTGCGGGTGCCGGATGATTTCTCGGTGATGGGCATGGACGACATTCTGCCGCTCGACATGTTGCCGCTGTCGCTTACCACCGTGCATCTGCCGTTCGAAGAGATGGCGTGCGCCGCGCTGCACCTGCTGACCCAACAACTGCTGCCTGCACAGGCGCTTGGCGTCGCCCAGCGCATCGAGCTGGCCGGGCATGTGGTGATCAGGGAGTCGGTGCGGGGGGCACTACATGTTTAAGCGCTAAATAAAAGACAGTATTGCTGATGGTGCGTGTGCCGAAAAGCGTATTGGGACGTTCAACGGAATAATACGTAAATTAGCCATGATGAATGGCATAGTAACGTGATGAAAAAAGAGAACTCATATTTTTTTAAGTGCTGAACTCATTAAGTGGCCGGCGACACCCCATTTTTTAACTTCTATGCCCAAAAAATGGAATATTATTTGGCGAAGCTACTTGGATGATTTTATTTGCAGAAGTACAGCAAATGATTAATACTCGATAATTTATGAGAGTATGGCCTGACAATAATTTTGTGATTTATTATTGTGATGGTGCTAACTATATCATTTTATGAGGATGTGTCTGATGGAAACAATAATGGAAGATTTTGTTGTTATATTTAACGCTTTCTGGTATCAGGATTTTCCTGCTCCAAACAGAAAGTATATCTATAGCGTGAATTGGACGAATCATATTGGGTGTGCTGTTAAGAAATATGCTGATTTACTAGGGTGTTATTTATTTTTTGAGTCTGGTAATAGAACAGGTTCAGTAATTCGTGACGCTAACGGTACGATAATGGCCAACGTCGAATGGACGTGGGATGAATTAGGGGAAAAAAGGGAATGATAAAATTGAAAAACTTAAAAAAATTGAATCCGATAGCGATAAAAAACATTTCTCTGCGTTCATTTCCTACTGTAAATCTGGTCGTGTAGATGATGAAGTTAAGGAGATTAATAATATTTGGCAGTCTGCAAAGAATCCCCTTTTGCTGTTTGTTATAACATTCAAGCCGGATGGAGAAAAACGCCATTTCTTAGAGTTGATTTCGTATCATTTCTGCAATGGCGAATACAAAAAAATACGCACACAGCCTGCGCTGCCTTGGGATGTTCCGAATTCAAAATGGTGGCAAGGAACGGAGTAGCGGTTGTTGAAGGGGAATATAATCAGAGCTACCTATGTCTGGTTTTATACCCGTCATACTTCAAGTTACAGGTGCGTTGGCTGCGCTCAGTCACCCGAATCACTTACCTGAGTAAGCTCATCGGGATTCCTTCCCTTGCCGCCTTCCTGAAACTCGAATTATTTAGGGTATAAAATCATTGCCTGCGAGCAACCTGTAGGCGCAGCAATGGTATGCTCGTTTCCATCCTCCATTAGTGAATATCCGCTATTCACCACGAGCATCGTAATATAAAGGGGCTGTCGCTTTCTCTGCGACAGCCCACTAAGAATCAGAACCGTTTTAAAAAATGCCAGGGTGTTTTTTAAAACGGAATGTCGTCGTCAAAATCCATCGGCGGTTCGTTGCCTGGCATCGGCGCGCTTTGCTGCGGACGGGACTGGGACTGACCGCCGCCGCTGAACTGGTTGGCTTGCTGCGGCTGTTGCGGTTGACCCCAACCACCTTGTGGCGCGTTACCACCACCCATATTACCGCCCATGCCGCCACCGGCTGGTGCACCGCCGCCTGCGCGGCCACCCAGCATCTGCATACTACCGGAGATATCGACCACTACTTCGGTGGTGTAGCGATCCTGACCGCTCTGATCCTGCCATTTGCGGGTGCGCAACTGGCCTTCGATATACACCTGAGAGCCTTTGCGCAGGTATTCGCCGGCGATTTCCGCCAGCTTGCCGTACAGTGCAACGCGGTGCCACTCGGTGCGCTCTTTCTGCTCGCCGGTCTGCTTGTCGCGCCAGCTGTCCGACGTGGCCAGAGTCAGGTTAGCGACTGCGCCGCCATTCGGCATGTAACGGACTTCCGGGTCCTGACCCAGATTCCCGATAAGAATCACTTTGTTAACGCCTCTGCTGGCCATGTTGGTGTCTCCTGAACAATCACGTTTTAAAAGTTTAAACGAATAATTCTAGCACGTCAGTGCTATAGATTATACCGGTGCGAGAGCCGCGAGCCAGCTTGCGTCTTTATTTGCCATATTGCTGTTATTGCAGTCAAATACTGGATATCCATTCAGTTTTGTTTATGCCATAATCGGCCTTTTCTATCGCTTTCCTTTCTTTCGTAAAGGATAAAAAACAGCGTCTATTGCGGGAAAAGTATGCATGGATAAGATCGAAATTCGTGGTGCCCGAACCCATAACCTGAAGAATATTAACCTGATTATTCCACGCGATAAGTTGATCGTCGTGACGGGGTTATCCGGTTCCGGCAAATCCTCGCTGGCGTTCGATACGCTGTATGCTGAAGGGCAACGTCGTTATGTGGAGTCGTTGTCGGCCTACGCGCGCCAGTTTCTGTCGCTGATGGAAAAACCGGATGTGGACCACATTGAAGGGTTGTCGCCCGCCATTTCCATTGAGCAAAAATCCACCTCGCACAACCCCCGTTCTACCGTCGGCACCATCACTGAAATCCACGATTACCTTCGTCTGCTGTTTGCCCGTGTCGGTGAGCCGCGCTGCCCGGAACACGATATTCCGCTGGATGCCCAGACCGTCAGCCAGATGGTGGATAATGTCTTATCGCAGCCGGAAGGCAAGCGGCTGATGCTGCTGGCGCCAATGGTTAAAGACCGCAAGGGCGAACACACCAAGACGCTGGAGAACCTGGCGACGCAGGGCTATATCCGCGCGCGTATCGACGGCGAAGTGTGCGACCTGTCGGACCCGCCGAAGCTGGAGTTGCAGAAAAAACACACCATCGAAGTGGTGGTAGACCGCTTTAAAGTGCGTGACGATTTGGCGCAGCGCCTGGCCGAATCGTTCGAAACCGCGCTGGAGTTGTCCGGTGGCACCGCTGTGGTGGCGGATATGGATGAGCCGAACGCGCCGGAACTGCTGTTTTCCGCCAATTTCGCCTGTCCGGTGTGCGGCTACAGTATGCATGAGCTGGAACCCCGGCTGTTTTCATTCAACAACCCGGCGGGGGCCTGCCCGACCTGCGACGGGCTGGGCGTACAGCAGTTTTTCGACCCGGCGCGTGTGGTGCAGAACGGCGAGCTGTCGCTGGCTGGCGGCGCCATTCGTGGTTGGGATCGCCGCAATTTCTACTACTTCCAGATGCTGCGTTCACTGGCGGAGCACTATGAGTTCGATGTGGAAGCACCGTTTGATAGCCTCAGCCCGGCGATTCACAAGGTGATTTTGTACGGTTCCGGCAAGGAAAATATCGAGTTCAAGTATATCAATGATCGCGGCGACACCTCAGTGCGTCGTCATCCGTTCGAAGGGGTGCTCAACAATATGGAGCGCCGCTACAAAGAGACGGAATCGACCGCGGTGCGTGAGGAACTGGCGAAGTTCATCAGTAACCGGCCATGCGCCAGTTGTCACGGCACCCGCCTGCGTGAAGAAGCGCGCCACGTCTATGTGGAGCAGACAACGCTGCCGCAGATTGCCGATATGAGCATCGGCCACGCGATGGCGTTTTTTCATAACATCAAGCTGAGTGGTCAGCGGGCGAAAATCGCCGAAAAAGTGCTGAAAGAAATTGGCGATCGGCTGCGCTTTCTGGTTAACGTCGGCCTGAATTACCTGTCGCTGTCGCGCTCGGCGGAAACCTTGTCCGGCGGTGAGGCGCAGCGCATCCGTCTGGCGAGCCAAATCGGTGCCGGTCTGGTCGGGGTGATGTATGTGCTGGACGAGCCGTCAATCGGTCTGCATCAGCGCGACAACGAACGCCTGCTGGAGACGTTGATTCACCTGCGCAACCTCGGCAACACGGTGATTGTGGTAGAGCATGATGAAGACGCCATCCGTGCCGCTGACCATATCATCGATATCGGTCCCGGCGCAGGTGTTCATGGCGGTCAGGTGATTGCCGAAGGCACGGCCACGCAGATTATGGCGGTGCCGGAATCGCTGACCGGGCAGTTCCTGAGCGGCGCGCGCAAAATCGAGATCCCGGCGCAGCGGGTGCAGGCCGATCCGACTAAAGTACTGAAACTGATTGGCGCGCGCGGCAACAACCTGAAAGACGTGACCCTGACGTTGCCAGTCGGGCTGTTCACCTGCATTACCGGCGTGTCCGGTTCCGGTAAATCGACGCTGATCAACGATACGCTGTTCCCGATTGCCCAGCGTCAGCTTAACGGCGGTGAACTGAACGAACCCGCACCGTACCGCGAGATCCAGGGGCTGGGGCATTTCGACAAGGTGATCGATATCGATCAAAGCCCGATCGGTCGTACCCCTCGCTCGAACCCGGCCACCTACACCGGTGTGTTTACGCCGATCCGCGAATTGTTTGCCGGCGTGCCGGAAGCGCGCAGCCGTGGCTATAACCCTGGCCGCTTCAGTTTTAACGTGCGCGGCGGGCGGTGCGAAGCCTGTCAGGGTGACGGTGTTATCAAGGTGGAAATGCACTTCCTGCCGGATATTTATGTGCCCTGTGACCAGTGCAAAGGCAAACGTTATAACCGCGAAACGCTGGAGATTAAATACAAGGGCAAGAGCATCCATGAAGTGCTGGAAATGACCATTGAAGAGGCGCGCGAGTTCTTTGATGCCATTCCGGCGCTGGCGCGCAAGCTGCAAACGCTGATCGATGTCGGTTTGTCCTACATTCGGCTGGGGCAGTCCGCCACCACGTTGTCCGGCGGTGAGGCGCAGCGTGTGAAGCTGGCGCGTGAGCTGTCGAAGCGTGGCACCGGGCAGACGCTGTATATTCTGGACGAGCCGACGACTGGCCTGCATTTCGCCGATATTCAGCAGTTGCTGGCGGTTTTGCATCAGTTGCGCGATCAGGGCAACACCATTGTGGTGATAGAGCACAATCTGGATGTGATCAAGACCGCGGATTGGATTGTCGATTTGGGACCGGAAGGCGGCAGCGGCGGCGGCGAGATTCTGGTGTCCGGCACGCCGGAAACGGTGGCGCAGTGCGAGCAATCTCACACCGCCCGGTTCCTGAAACCGATTCTGGATCGGGGTTAATCAGTTTAGGTTATTGATAAACCTTCCTATTTGACGGAAGTGGTTTTTCCAGCGTCAAAACTGTGCTGAGGCTAGCGGATTCGCCGGGTGAGCCGCATGGACGCAGCGAAAGCCCGTGCCGTGCTGGGAGCACGTCACGGGCGGCCCGAACAGCGAAGACGCTTGCCGAAGGCACCGCGCCAGCGGCACAGTTTAGCTATCAAGCCAGTGGTCAAGGAGAGGCGGCGTTGAGTAACCTTGTTTTCAGGTATGACTACCGGCGGTATGCTGCGATTGAGCATACCGGACCGGTTGTTAATGTTGTGCCAGTGACATATCTTCAGAGAGATATTCCACCACCACCTGATTACGTCCGCTGTTTTTGGCTTTGTACAGCGCCTTATCCGCCGTTTTAATGGCGATATCCAGAGCTGCTTCCTGTGGGTTAAAGGTGGTCACGCCAATTGAAATAGTGACCTGATGGTGATGCGAACCTGGTATATAGACCGTGTTGGCGACATTATTGCGTAGTCGTTCGGCGATTACTGTGGCGACGGTAATGTCGGCACCCGGCAGCAGAATCAGAAATTCTTCACCGCCAATGCGGCAGATCAGATCGGTTTTACGGTAGTTTTTGCGGATCTGTTGGCTCAGTTTACGAATGACCTCATCACCAACGTCATGACCAAAAGAGTCGTTAATCGCTTTGAAGTGATCGATATCAATGGCGATCACGGAGACTTTTTTATATTCGCCACGGATCTCCTCCATGCTTTCCAGCATACCGCGGCGGTTCAGCATACCGGAAAGCGGGTCGGTATGGGCTTCCGAGCTGAGGCGGCCAATACGTTTATGCAACAGCACCGTACCTATCAGCAATACCCGTTTTAACTGTTCGACTTCCTGATACCAGGCTTTGACCGCGCGGATTTTGTTTATCACACCGAGCTGTTCCATGCTGCTGGCTGATTTCGCCAGTCGGCGTAGCGGTTTGGCAATGTAATAGGCCAGCAGGCTTATCGCCAGCAGCGTGAGGATGCCTGGCGGCGTACCCTGTCTGAGCACATTGAGCATCACGTTATTCAGCGCTTCTTCAATGGAGTGAAATGACTGTTGAGTGATGATAATCCAGTCTGATTTTTGTGTGCGAATAAATGAAGCCGGTGAAGGGATACCTTGTTCATCCGGCATCATAAAACTGCCTTTATTCTGACTGCTAATCGTGGACAGGGCATGTGAATCGTTAAATTTAGCGCCAATTTGGGTAATGTCGTGGTGATAAATGATGGTGCCTTCTTTATCAATCACATAAGTATTAAAACTGTCATTGCTGAATTGCGTATTCATAAACTCATTCAGAACCCGCTGGCTATTCAGATAAAGGGAACCACCGATATAACCGAGATAATTGCCTAAATTATCCACAATAGGTTGTGAAATAAAAATAATATAATTGCCGTTCAGGGAGGTATAAGGGGGGCTGATAGAAAATCGTCTTTCTTTCAGTCTGCTAAGATGCTGGCTGGAGGTCAGGATGATGCCGGGCAAATTAAGCGACGTTGGCGAGGCGGCGATAATCTGGCTATTTCCCGCTACCACCACCATCGAGTTAAAGGCATGGCTTAACCGATGAATGCGTTGCAACTCGGCTTGCAGGGCGCCAAGATTTCCTGACTTCATATGGCTGGCGATAAGTCTCGCGCTGTAAGACAGTTGTTCTTCTGACGTAGAGAAAAAATTATCTACAGTTGCAGATAATTTGTATGAATAACTTGAGTTCACTTTTGTTGCCTGTTCAATAAGCAGTTTTTTTTGCACGTGATAAAAAGTGAAATAGCTATTCAGTAATGTAACAAACATACTGGTAAGGGAAATAAATAAAATTAAATGCAATAGATTTATTTGTGGCAGTTTTTTTGTTCGCATGTAGTTATAGTTACCGGATTATTATCATTTTTAGTTGCTAACGATATGCAACTTATCTATTCCCCATTTAAGGTTAAGGTGAAGAAAAAACACCTGTTTGACCTTAGTATTTAAGTATTAGTCAAGGTTTAAAATAGTGTCAACAGACGGTAAAGGAATTTTTTAGTTGGAACGATTAGTTGGAACGAAAAGAAAAAAAGAAACTGTGTTCTAATAAGCGTTATAAGTATAAATTAGAAAGTAACCTATAAGAATAATTATCATGTATTCGAGCAATTGTTAATCAATATGCTGTTGCTATTTTTTTGCGCGGTTTACCCATTATGGTAGCCGGAAGGGCGGTTTTATCGTGATGTGCAGCCTCTGTGTGCCTCTTTCACGGGGGTGCCCATACGGGGTCAGGCGATTTACTGACTCCTTGATAAAACCTCATGTTATTCCCTTTCTTTCTTAACCGAGGTGGCTCATCACTGAGGCTGTTTCTCATGCACGACGGATGCCTGCCTGTAGATTTCTTGCTATTAACCATACAAAAAGTAAGTGATTTATGTTGTTATTTTTGATCAATAACAATTAAACGATAATATTTCCCCATATCTGGTTAATTTTTGAGTGTTTTTGCCGATCCCGATATAAAGGTTTATAGACAACAGCCGATAGCAGCTCTGGGTCAAGCCAGGGGATATTAAATGGTTGCTGGAACAGATGACGTTGAGTCTGGTCTTAGTCTGCACTACGTTTTACACCTCTTTTTTAATGTTTTTGTTTTACCCACTGTGGAAAAGAAATGATTTTTGTCGCCAGGAATGGGAACGAGAAACATTTCATTATGATGGCTGGTTGAACTATTTGTCTGGCTGTTGTTTTTCCCTTATCACGATCAATGACTGTAACGGATGAGATGTCTGTTTTAGCCATAGCTCTGTGCGTTGCCCTTGAGAATCATCTTTGTTGCATTGTGTTCTTAATAAAGGAGTGAGGAACTGAATATGCGTTTATCTGATTGGCGAATAGGGTATCGGCTGGGGGCTGGTTTTGCCGTGCTGGCTATTATGTTGGTCTGTGTGGGTATATTATCAATAGCAAAGTTGTCAAGTTTTCATGATAACGCGCGTGACATTGTGCAGGATATTTATCCTCAAACTGTTAATGCCAACGCGCTGATAGAAGATGTGAATGAAGCCGTCCGAATTTCTCAGCAGTTAATGTTGGTGTCGGGCGATGACCGTATCAAGGCGATATCCGACCAAATTCCCCCGCTCTCAAAAGACATTACCCGGCTGATGGATGCATTGGTAAAACATGCTAATGAATCTCAGGATGCGAAGAGTCAGGAGTTGATCAGCGATATACAGCGTATTCGCGCTCAGTTTCTGGCTTCGGGGCTAAAAGTCGGCGAGCTGGTAAAAAACCACAACCGGGAAGCGGCGTTTGATGAATTTAATCAGCATCTTGACCCGACGCAGCGCGAGTACCGTAATGCGGTGCGCCGGTTGGTGGATTACCATAACAAAGCCATGTTAGGCACCATTGATACCATGTCGTCCACTTACCTCAACATCCGGCTGATTCTGCTAACGATTCTGGGTGCTGGTGTGTTGCTCAGTATCTGGGTGGCGATGGCGATTACCCGCAGTGTCACCCAGCCGATTCAGCAGGCGCTGGCGATGGCAGACCGTGTATCGCAAGGCGATCTTTCCTCACACATTTCTTCCAACCGTAAAGATGAAACCGGGTTGCTGTTGCAGGCGTTGGATCACATGAATGCCAGTCTGCGGCAGATTGTCAGCCAGGTGCGCGATGGTGCGGAGGCTATCTCTAGCGCTGCTTCGCAAATTGCTGCGGGTAATCAGGATCTCTCTTCCCGCACCGAAGAACAGGCCAGCTCGCTGGAGCAGACGGCGGCCTCCATGGAAGAGCTGGCCTCGACCATCAAAAACACCGCCGACAACACCCAGCAGGCGACGTCGATTGCGAATCAGGCATCGTCAGCCGCGAATCGCAGCGGTGAAGTGATGCTGTCCGTCACCCATAAGATGCGGGGCATTCGTGAAGCGTCGATGCGTATGGCTGAAATTATCGGCGTGATCGACGGTATTGCGTTCCAGACCAATATTCTGGCGCTCAATGCGGCGGTGGAAGCCGCACGTGCCGGCGAGCAAGGGCGCGGTTTCGCGGTAGTGGCGGGCGAGGTTCGCTCGCTGGCGCAACGCAGTGCTACGGCAGCGAAAGAGATAAAAGAACTGATCGATGATTCGGTAGACAAGATTCAGGAAGGGATGGATCTGGTGGATAACGCTGAATCCACCATGAATGACCTGACCAGCCACGTTAACGATGTGCATGGCATCATCAACGAGATCTCGCAGGCCAGTCATGAGCAGAGCGATGGCATCAGTCAGCTCAACATTGCGGTCGGGCAAATCGACACCACCACCCAGCAGAATGCGGCGCTGGTGGAAGAGTCGGCTTCCGCTGCGCTGTCGTTGCAGTCTCAGGCATCGCTGCTGGCTGAAGCGGTGAGCGCATTCCGCCTGTCGTCGCAAGGCAGCAAGGCAGCAACGCCGCCCACCCGTCGGCCTGCGGCGGCGTTATCCCCCGCGGCGTTGCCGGTTCGCCCGGCTGTGGCCGAAAAACGTGCCGCTGCTACTGCCTCCAGCCATGATGATTGGACATCGTTCTGACAGAATATCCCTGAAGCGGGGAAAGCGCTGTTGGATTAAGGGCGTAGTGTATAGGGTAGTGTGGTGAAGGGTTTCGTGCGTGATTAACCGCATCACGCCGACACCGAAGGCGTGCCTGAAAGCGTGAAGAGTTTCGTGCGGGATAAACCGAGTCGCTTCTTTGCCACATCATCGCACGCACGACAAGGAGAGGTGCAAGCGCCACCTCTCCTTGACCTCTGGCTGGGTGGCTAAACTACGCCGCTAACGCGGTGCCTTCGGCGTTCGCCTTCGCTATTCGGACCGCCTGTGACGCGGTTACTCGCCCCATCCCTGGGGCTCGCCCTACGGGCCAGCGTAAACGCTGTTCAAAAACGCTCCCGGCGTTTTTGTCCAACACGGCACAGGCTTTCGCGGCATCCATGCCGCTCATCCGGCGAAGTCGCCCACCTCAGCGTAGTTTTAACGCCAGTAAACCCGTCAACCACCGCTTGTACGGCAGTGAAAATCTAATTTAATCCCCTTAATCGCCAGAACTGTTTTCTAAGCTGCCTACTCGGCAGTGAATTGAAAGGAAAACAGCGTATAACATTTGATTTGTTTCTAAGCTGCCTACTCGGCAGTGAACGACACGGCGGAAGAATGGGTAAGTCGCTTTCTTTTCTAAGCTGCCTACTCGGCAGTGAACGAAACAAAAGAGCGCGTGGCGGTAATCGACAATTTCTAAGCTGCCTACTCGGCAGTGAACGTAGGCAACACGTTCCGCGTTGGGCCTAATCATTTCTAAGCTGCCTACTCGGCAGTGAACTCGCTCCGACAGCAGGACTAGTGAGGAAGACATTTCTAAGCTGCCTACTCGGCAGTGAACATGTACCTTCCGTGAAAGCGGGATTGGCGAAATTTCTAAGCTGCCTACTCGGCAGTGAACTCCAAGCGGCAAATCACCGTCATGCACGTATTTTTCTAAGCTGCCTACTCGGCAGTGAACTCGCAGATGTGGCCGCTTTGCGCTCAGGTGATTTTCTAAGCTGCCTACTCGGCAGTGAACCACTCAAGCAAATGGTTATAACTCAAGCTGAGTTTCTAAGCTGCCTACTCGGCAGTGAACGCGGACCTCAATCTGATTCTGGTGCTGAATCATTTCTAAGCTGCCTACTCGGCAGTGAACTAGTGCATTTTGTCATCACCACTGCGTCTATTTTTCTAAGCTGCCTACTCGGCAGTGAACGGACGGGCGAGAGGTAAAACCATCGCAGATGTTTTCTAAGCTGCCTACTCGGCAGTGAACTGTAGCCCGTTGACTCTAACTCTTTGTATTCTGACTCGCAATTGGCGATTTTTGCCCTCAGACCCTTTTTTTTCGGCTTTCGGTAACTTATTGATTTTTCAATATCGAAAAAGACGCCTGAAAAAAAGGGTATGAAAATACGAAAAGTATTTTGGGCGTCATTCACTTTCTCGTTTTGGCTGTGTTAGGCTAATTCTCGTTATTTTCCAGTGCATTACATTTTTTCCAATAAATTATTAGCCTGCGTGTTATTACGCGGGTGGTGCTGCTTTATCACTACGACAGAGAAACCGTTTTATGGATAACGTATTCAGCCCGTCGGATTTAAAAACCATTCTGCATTCCAAACGCGCCAATATTTATTACCTCCAGCATTGCCGTATTTTGGTGAATGGCGGGCGGGTGGAATATGTCACCGAAGAAGGGAATCAGTCGTTGTACTGGAATATCCCGATTGCCAATACCAGCGTGGTGATGCTCGGCACCGGTACCTCGGTCACGCAGGCGGCGATGCGGGAATTTGCCCGCGCCGGGGTGATGGTCGGGTTTTGTGGCGGCGGGGGAACGCCGCTGTTCGCTGCCAATGAAGCCGAAGTGGCGGTGTCATGGCTGTCGCCGCAGAGTGAATACCGCCCTACTGAGTATTTGCAGGATTGGGTCAGCTTCTGGTTTAACGAAGAACAGCGGCTGGCGGCGGCGATTGCCTTTCAGCAGGTGCGTATCGGCCAGATCCGCCAGCACTGGCTGGGCGGACGGCTGGAGCGTGAGTCGCGTTTCGCCATCAAACCCGAACATGTGGATGCGCTGCTTAACCGCTATCAGCAGGGGCTGACGGCGTGCCGCACCAGTAACGATGTGCTGGTGCAGGAAGCGATGATGACCAAAGCGCTGTACCGGCTGGCGGCCAACGCGGTGAGCTACGGCGAGTTTACCCGCGCCAAACGCGGCGGCGGCACCGATCTGGCGAACCGTTTTCTCGACCACGGTAATTATCTGGCTTATGGGTTAGCGGCGGTGGCGTTGTGGGTGCTGGGCCTGCCGCACGGGCTGGCGGTGCTGCATGGCAAAACCCGGCGCGGCGGGCTGGTGTTCGACGTGGCGGACCTGATCAAAGACGCGCTGATTCTGCCGCAGGCGTTTATCGCCGCCATGGAAGGGGAAGACGAGCAGGACTTTCGCCAGCGTTGCCTGACGGCGTTTCGTCAGGCCGGGGCGCTGGATGTGATGATAGAGAGCCTGCAACAGGTGGCGCAGCAATTAAGCCAGGTGGCGAAAAGCGGGAGTCAGGGGGCGCAATGAACATCCTGCTGATTTCCGAATGCAATAAGCGAGCGCTGGTGGAAACCCGCCGGGTGCTGGATCAGTTCGCCGAGCGCAAAGGGGAGCGCACCTGGCAGACCGCCATCACCGAAGAGGGGTTAAAAACGCTGCGCCAGTTGCTGCGTAAAACCGCGCGGCGCAACACTGCCGTGGCCTGCCACTGGATTCGCAGCGCCAATCACACCGAGCTGTTGTGGATTGTCGGCAACTTGCGGCGTTTCAACCCGCAAGGCAGCGTGCCGACCAACCGTACCGAGCGCGATATTCTGCGCCGCCACGACGAAAACCCGTGGCACAGCGCTGAAGCCTTCAGCCTGCTGGCGGCGATTGCTGGGCTGTTTCACGATATCGGCAAGGCCAATGCGCTGTTTCAGGTTGGGTTGCGGGGCAACGGGCCGCGCAGCCAGCCGCTTCGCCACGAGTGGGTGTCGCTGCGGCTGTTTCAGGCGTTTGTCGGCGAGCGGGATGATACCGGTTGGCTGACGGCGCTGGCCACCGTCAGCGCGGAGGATGAAGCGGCGTTGCTGGCACGCTTGCAGCAGGATGTGAAAATACCCAAACCCTCGCCGTTTAACAGCCTGCCGCCGCTGGCGCAGGTGGTGGGCTGGCTGATTGTCTCGCACCACCGCTTGCCGATGTTTTGGGATGATAAGAGTGGCAATCCCAGCCCTGATCTCGCCTATATTGATGAATGGCTGACCACGCAGGTGTCGCCCAACTGGAATGCGGTTAATCACCTGCGCCCGGATATCAGCGCGCAGGAATGGCAACAGGTGTGGCAGTTCCCGCACGGCACGCCGTTGCAAAGCCGCGTCTGGTGTGAAAAGGCGCGCAAATTCGCCGCCCGTGCGCTGAAGTTACCCTCGCTGATGACCTTCGGCCAACTGGACCAACGGCTGACGGTGCATCTGGCACGGCTGGCGCTGATGCTGGCAGATCACTACTACTCATCTTCCGATGCCACCCCCGGCTGGCAAGACCCGCGTTATACCGTGTGGGCCAATACCGACAGAAAGACTGGCAAACTCAAACAGCAACTGGATGAACACTGCGTCGGCGTGGCGCAGAATGCGCTGCTGCTGGGCCGTAGCCTGCCGCACCTGCGCGACACGCTGCCGGCCATCACCCGGCACAAAGGCTTTCGCCAGCGCAGCACCGATGCGCGTTTCCGCTGGCAGGACCGGGCATTTGATCAGGTCTGTGCCGTTCGTGAGCAGGCGGCTCGCCACGGTTTCTTTGGCGTCAACATGGCCTCTACCGGGCGCGGCAAGACGCTGGCGAATGCCCGCATTATGTACGCGCTGGCAGACGAATCCGCCGGATGTCGCTTTTCGGTAGCACTTGGCCTGCGTACCCTGACGCTGCAAACCGGCGATGCCCTGCGCCAGCGCCTGACGCTGGATGAAGACGACCTGGCGGTGTTGATAGGCTCGCAAGCGGTGCAGGAACTGCATGAGCTACGCCAGCAGGAAACGCGTGCGGCGCAAACCGGCAGCGAATCGGCTGAGTCGCTGTTTAGCGAGCATCAGTACGTCAGTTACGACGGCTCGCTGGATGACGGGCGGCTGAAAACCTGGCTGGAAAAATCGCCGACGCTGCATCAACTGCTGAGTGCGCCGGTGCTGGTCACCACTATCGACCACCTGATGCCCGCGACCGAAAGCCTGCGCGGCGGCCACCAGATTGCGCCGATGCTGCGGCTGCTGACCTCTGATCTGGTGCTGGACGAGCCGGACGATTTTGGGCTGGAAGACCTGCCCGCGCTGTGTCGGCTGGTGAACTGGGCGGGGATGCTCGGTTCACGGGTATTACTGTCATCCGCCACGCTGCCACCGGCGTTGATCCGCGCACTGTTCGAAGCTTACCTGAAAGGGCGCGAAGCCTGGCAGCAGGCTTACGGTGAGCCGGGTACGCCGTTGAGTATTTGCTGCGGCTGGTTTGATGAATTCGACAGTCAGTGCCAGACGATAGCCGATACTCGCGCTTTTGCCGATCAGCATCAGGCGTTTGTCACCGGGCGTATCGACAAGCTGCAACAGCAGGAACAGCGGCTGCGCTGGGCGGAGATTGAACCGGTGGCAAGCCCGACGCGAGAGGCGAGCGCGGTGTGCCAGGCGGTGGCGCACACCCTGCATCAACGGTTGTTTGCGCTGCATCAGCACCATCACCAGACGCATTCCGGCGGCAAAACCGTGTCGCTGGGGTTGATTCGCATGGCGAACATCAACCCGCTGGTGGCGGTGGCGCGTGCGCTGATGGAGATGCCTTCCCCGCCGGATTACTGCGTGCATTATTGCGTCTATCACAGCCAGCACCCGCTGGCGATGCGTTCCCACATCGAAGCGCGGCTGGATGCGGCACTGATGCGCAAAGACCCGCAGGCACTGTGGCAGGTGGCGGAAATTCGTGACGCCATCGCACAGCAGCCGCAGCAGCATCACCTGTTTGTGGTGCTGGCAACCTCGGTGGCGGAAGTGGGCCGGGACCACGATTATGACTGGGCCATCGCCGAACCCAGCTCAATGCGTTCTTTTATCCAACTGGCCGGACGTATTCTGCGCCACCGCCAGCGTGACGAGAATGTGCCAGCCTCACCCAACTTTTATCTGCTAAGCCATAACGTGCGGGCGCTGAAAGGCGAAAAGCTGGTGTTCCTTCGCCCCGGTTTTGAGTCGGAGCACGGCTTCACCCTCGCCAGCCACGACCTGCGGGAACTGCTGAAACCGGAGGACTACCAGCACATCAGCGCTGCGCCGCGTATTCAACAGCCACCGGTACTGAAAAAACCATTCACGTTGATTTCGCTGGAACATGCGGCGCTGGCAACAAAACTGTTTGGGCCGAAAAACGCACCGCTTTCACAGGCGACAGCCGTGCTGTGGTGGCGCGAGTCGTTGCACTGGAACGGTGAACTACAGCGCCGTACGCCGTTTCGCCGCTCAGACCCGCAGCAGCGTTACTGGCTGCGATTGGAAGAGGAGGGCGAAAAACCGTGCTTTATGGTGCAGGACGACGGGCCGAGTGGATGGAAAGACGTCGATGTGATCCGAACCGTGCAACAGCAGATGGCCGATGGCGTCAGCCAGTGGGTAGATATGGATTACACCGCGCTTTACTTGCAACTGGCCGAGGAAAAGCAGTGGGAGTTAGCCAGAGTCAGCGACCGCTTTGGTGAAATCAGTCTTAGCACGCGAGATAACCTGGCGTGGTGCTGGCATCCGCTGTTGGGGGTGTTTGGGGAAAAATCATGATGACAGGAGGAGGCATGGAAGAGAGTGAATTAACGCAGTTTATTGTCAGTTATATCAACGATAAAGAGAAATCTAAGCTGGATGCTCTCGATAAAGTCGCTGACAAACAGCGAATGTCGTTAAGCGGCGAAGCGCTGGCTGCGATGGAATTGAAGCTGGAACAGGAACGGCTTGAAATAGTGCGCACTTGGCTGACGGACAACGCGCCGAAAGCGTACAAAATAAAACGAGCAACGCATGTTTTGAAATTTACCCACAGTTCAGCAAAAGGAAGTAGCCGATTAGATTTGTTCAAGGATCTATCGCTACCTTTTTTATCCACGGCATCATTAAGTCACCCAGTTTTAGATACTGCGGTTGATACGGCGGCGGTTCTTGGTATTGCAAAATTATTGACCGAAGAGCATCAGGGTGATTCGCTGTTGGCGGCGTTACAGCGCGGTGACCACCGCGCACTGGAAGCGCTGGCGGAAAACCCGGAGCAGCTTGCGCAGTGGCTGGCTGGGTTTAAGCAAGTGCTGAGCGATAAGCAGCCCAGTTCTCATTCCCTCGCTAAACAGATCTACTTCCCGGTGGGGGACGGGCAATACCATCTGTTAAGCCCGCTTTATTCTTCTTCGTTGTCGCAGACGCTGGACCAACGCCTGAACGCGGTGCTCTTCAGTGAGCAGGCTAAAGCCCGGTATGATAAGCGCTGGCATGGTGAGGTTGATGTCAGCTACCCCGGTATTGCGGTGCAGAATATGGGCGGCACCAAGCCGCAAAATATTTCCGCGCTTAATTCCGCCCGCAGCGGTCGCTCCTATCTGCTCAACGGTGCGCCGCCACAGTGGCGCAGTCAGGATAAACCGCCGCTTAAGCATGACACTATCTTTCGTAACCGTGGTGAGCTGTATACACGGACTCGCGATCAACTCAGTGCGATGCGAAAATTTTTGCTCAGCGTCAAAGACGTGGACAACAACCGCGATATTCGCAATCAGCGTCGGCGTTACCTCGACCAGTTGATCGACACCTTATTCGACTATGTCGTTACAGTACAAAACCAGTACCCGGCGGGCTGGAGCGTTGATTCTTGTCTGAAACGCCACCTGCAATTGTGGCTTGACCCACAGCGCGGCTCGCGGGACTCCGCTTTTCTGCGTGAGCGTGATATGGGCGACTGGCAGCAGGACGTCGCCCATGAATTTGGCCAGTGGCTGAATGCGCGATTGCAGCACGAAAAACTGATTTTCGGCGAGGTGGAGCGCCGTGAGTGGTCAACCGCCGCGCTGTTTAAGCAACGGCTGCGGGAAACCGAGCGTGCGCTGAAGGAGGAACGGGCATGAGCAAGCTGATGATTCTGCGGTGTATTGTGGTGGAAAACGCCAACACTATTGCCGGGCACACCTACGGCTTTCCCGCCATCAGTCATTTTCTCGGCTTTACCCATGCGTTGTCGCGCCAGTTGCAGGCATCTCACGGTTTGCGGCTGGAAGGCTGCGGCGTGGTGTGCCATCAGCATCAGGTTCACGCTCACGGCAACGGCTGGAACCGTAGCTTTGCGCTGACGCGTAACCCGCTGACCAAAGAGGGAAAAACCGCCGCTTTTAACGAAGAGGGGCGGATGCACCTCACCGTGTCGCTGCTTATCGAATGCCACGGCATGTTGCCCGGTGAAGACGGGCGCGAAGCGCTTCGCCAGCAGGTGCAGCAACAGGTACTACAGCAGCGGCTGGCGGGCGGGCTGATTGTGGATATGGCGCTTGACCAGGTGAGCTTCCATGACATCCCCACCAATGGCGCAGCCACCCGCAGCCTGATGCGTCGTTTACTGCCGGGCTTTGTGTTGCTGGACCGCACGGCGCTGTTATCGTCGCATCTTGACACCCTGCAACAGGCCAATCCGCAGGCGGACATGCTGGATGCCTGGCTCGATTTCGCTGCCCTGAAATTCCAGGCGGAGCGCTCCTCAGGTGATGAGGTGAACTGGCAGCCACTGCCAAAACCGCAAGGCGGCTATCTGGTGCCGCTGATGACCGGCTACCGCGCTATTTCGCCGTTGTATGCCCCCGGCGAGGTGGAGAAAACCCGTGACCCGTCCACTCCGTTCTGTTTTGCCGAAGCCATTTACGGTGTTGGCGAGTGGCGCGGCGCACACCGTATTGACGACATCAACCGTATTTTCTGGCGTTACCTCTATCAACGCGACAATCAACACCACACTTACCGCTGCCTGCAAACTGTCAACGATGAAGACAGTGCAGCAGATGATGATTACGACGAACTTGAATTCAACTACTGAGACAAGGATTGAAACCATGGCGAAAGCAGCAACCACCTTGAAAACCCCAACGGTACTGGCGTTTGAGCGCAAACTGGCGAATTCCGATGCGCTGATGCTGGCGGGCAACTGGCAGCAGGAGAACTGGCAGCCGGTGGTGATTCAGGAAAAATCGGTACGCGGCACCATATCAAACCGACAGTCTGGCGCGTTGGTTAGTGATCCGGGCAAATTCATGAAAAGTATTGAGAATCCTAATATACAGCCCGTCGATGTCGCCGCGCTGCCGTTTGATGCCGACACGCTGAAAGTGGTTTTTACACTGCGGGTACTGGGTAACCTGGCGCTGCCGTCGGTGTGTAACAATCAGGATTACCAGCAGGCGCTGACGGAACTGATTAATGGCTACGCCCGCGAGCCGGGCTTTGGCGTGCTGGCAGCGCGTTACGCCGAGAATATCGCCAGCGGTCGCTTCTTGTGGCGAAACCGTATTGGTGCCGAAGCGGTGCAGGTGGTGGTGACGCACGACGATAAGCGCTGGGAATTTAACGGCGAAGACTACTCGCTGCGCCAGTTTAGCCAACCTTCAGGCGCATTGGCTGAGCTGGCTGCGGTGATTGAGCAGGTGCTGGCGGGCAGCGATTCGGCGTTTTTCTGTGTGGAAGCGCAGGTGAAACTGGGCAACGGGCAGGAGGTGTTCCCGTCGCAAGAGCTAGTGCGCTCAAATGAATCTGATCGTGACCGAAAGAGCAAAATTCTGTATCAGGTTAACGGTGTGGCGGCGATGCACTCCCAGAAAATCGGCAATGCGCTGCGCACGGTGGATGACTGGCACCCGGAAGCGACGAAAACTGGGCCGATTGCGGTTGAACCCTATGGCTCTGTCACCAGCCGTGGCCGTGCGTATCGCCAGCCGAAGGACAAGAAGGATTTTTACACCCTGCTGGATAACTGGGTTCTCAACGGCAACCCGCCAGACGTAGAGCAGCAGCACTACGTGATCGCCACACTGATTCGCGGCGGGGTGTTTAGTGAGAAAGGTGAGAAAGGTAAAAAAGACGAGTAACCCTATGGACCACTATATCGAGATTCGGGTGTTGCCCGACCTGGAGTTCAGCGCGGTGCAGTTGCTAAGCGCGCTGTTCGCCAAGCTGCACCGGGCGTTGGGGCAGCAAGCGACAGGCGCCATCGGTGTGAGTTTCCCGGATGTGAGCAAAACGCTGGGGGAACGGTTGCGGCTGCACGGCAGCGTGCAGGCACTGACGGCACTGGAACAAACCGGCTGGCGCACAGGGCTGCGCGACTATAGCACCATCACCAATGTATTACCGGTGCCAACTGGTGCGCAGTACCGCACCGTGCGGCGGGTGCAGGTGAAAAGCAACGCCGAGCGCCTGCGCCGCCGGGCGGTGAGCAAAGGCCGGATGACTGCGGACGAAGCCGCCACCCGCATTCCCTACGCGGTGGAAAAACGCACTTCGCTGCCGTATCTGCCGCTGCGTAGCCTTTCCAGCGGACAAACGTTTTTACTGTTTGTCGAGCACGGCCCGCTGCAGGATAAACCGGTCGCCGGTACATTCTCCAGCTACGGCTTAAGCGCGACCGCCACCATCCCGTGGTTTTGACCCTTTTTTGGCGGCCAGTTGTAACGTATTGATTTTTAATACCGCAATCTGGCCGCCAGAAAAAAGGGTTTTTTCGGAAAAACGGCGGTTTTTCTTTAACAATCAGGCGATAAGCGATGATTCGCTACAGTTCACTGCCGCACAGGCAGCTTAGAAAATCTCATCAGGCCGGTGTCCGACAGCTCGATCGTTCACTGCCGCACAGGCAGCTTAGAAATAAGGCAAAAACGACCGCTGGCACCGTGCCGCGTTCACTGCCGCACAGGCAGCTTAGAAATTGCGGGACAAATCGAACAGGAAACCTGCATTTGTTCACTGCCGCACAGGCAGCTTAGAAAGCTAAAAAATTCGTCTCCAGTCTTTAGCCCGTGTTCACTGCCGCACAGGCAGCTTAGAAATGACTCAGCAGGATATAGACACGGCCTGCTCTGTTCACTGCCGCACAGGCAGCTTAGAAAACTATCACGTATTGCAATGGTTTCCGGTTGGAGTTCACTGCCGCACAGGCAGCTTAGAAAGTTATATCCAGCCCACACATTCATTGTGTCAAGTTCACTGCCGCACAGGCAGCGGTTGACGGGTTTACTGGCGTTAAAACTACGCTGAGGTGGGCGACTTCGCCGGATGCACGGCATGGATGCCGTGCAAGCCCATTCCGCGTAAGGAACGCGTAATGGGCGGTCCGAACAGCGAAGGCGAACGCCGAAGGTACCGCGTCAGCGGCGTAGTTTAGCCATCAAGCCAGAGGTCAAGGAGAGGTGGCGCTTGCACCTCTCCTTGTCGTGCGTGCGATGATGTAGCAAAGAGGCGACACGGTCTATCCCGCACGAAACCACCCACCGCCCCCACATACATTCGACAAACACATTCGCCAGCAGCCCCCGGCTGTTGCCAACAGCCCATCCCCGGCGGGCATAGCCGTTTCCTGCAAGGAAAAAAATCCCCCAACCGTTACCGGCTGGAGGAAAAGGGGCGTAAAAAAGTGAAAGGAATAACTTACTGTACGGCAGCGAAAGCCGCCGCCACGCGCTGTACGTTGTGATGATTTAACCCGGCGATGCAGACACGGCCACTGGCGATAAGATATACGCCGAATTCTTCGCGCAGGCGGTCTACCTGTGCGGCGCTAAAGCCGGTGTAGCTGAACATGCCGCGCTGGGTCAGCAGGTAGTCAAAGTTGCGCTCCGGCAGCGCTTTTTTCAGTTCGTTCACCAGCGTCTGGCGCATTTCCTGAATACGCAGGCGCATTGCTTCCACTTCTGCGTGCCAGTTGGCGTTGAGCGTGCTGTCGTTCAGTACGCGTGATACCACCTGTGCGCCGAAGTTCGGCGGGCTGGAGTAGTTGCGGCGCACGGTGGCTTTCAACTGACCGAGTACGCGACTGGCCGCGTCCTGATCCTCACAGACTACAGACAACCCGCCAACGCGCTCGCCATACAGCGAGAAGATTTTGGAAAACGAGTTGCTGACCAGCGCAGGCAAGCCGGCGCTGGCGATAGCGCGGATGGCGTAGGCATCGTCGTCCATGCCGCCGCCAAAGCCCTGATAAGCGATATCCAGAAACGGCACCAGCTCGCCTTTGATCAACACGTCGATCACGCGGTCCCACTCGGCGTGGGTCAGGTCTGAGCCGGTCGGGTTGTGGCAGCACGGATGCAGCAGCACGATGCTGCGCGGCGGCAGCTGTTTCAGTGCGCCTATCATCCTTTCTACGTTGACGCCCAGCGTGTCGGCATCAAAGTACGGGTAGGTATGCACCTGAAAACCGGCGCCGGAGAAAATGGCGATATGGTTTTCCCACGTCGGGTCGCTGACCCAGACTTCGGAATCCGGAAAATAACGTTTAAGGAAATCGGCCCCCACTTTCAGCGCGCCGGAGCCGCCCAGCGTCTGGATGGTGGCGACACGCTGCGCACTAAGCGCCGGGTGGTGTTCGCCGAACAGCAGCGTCTGTACCGCGCTGCGGTAAGCGGCCAGACCTTCCATCGGCAGGTAGACCGATGCCTGCTGCGCTTCGTCCTGCATCTGGCTTTCTGCGGCATTGACCGCGTGTAACTGAGGAATAACGCCCTGGCCGTCGTAATACAACCCGATGCTGAGGTTCACTTTATCAGTACGTGGGTCCTGCTTGAATTTCTCCATCAGGGACAGGATAGGGTCGCCAGCGTAGGCATCGACATTTTGGAACACGGTTGGTCACTCTCCTCAGGTATAAAAAATCAGGCTGTTCGCTAGGCGGTATAGCGGCCAGGGCGATGATTCATGGCGATAATCAGATTCAGCGCCGCTGCACCCAGCACCGAGGCGATCAGCATCGGTATGCTTACCACGAACAGGGAAGCCAGTACAATGGTCACATCTACCGCCATCATGAATTTTCCGGCGCGGATTCCGCTTTTATCTTGTAAATAGAGCGCCAGAATATTCATCCCGCCCAGGCTGGCGCGGTGGCGGAACAGTACGATAAACCCCAGCCCCATAATCAGGTTGCCAAACAGCGTGGCGTAAATCGGTTGCAGGTGGTCAAAGTGAATGAATAACGGGTGCAGGTCGGAAAACAGCGACACCAGCGCCACCGCGCAGAAGGTTTTGATGGTGAACGGCCAGCCCATGCGCCGAATGGCGAGGTAATAAAATGGCAGATTCAGCAAAAAGAATGCGGTACCAAACGAGAGGCGGGTGGCGTAGTGCAGCAAAAATGCCATTCCGGCGGTGCCGCCGGTCAGCGCGCCGGCCTGACGCAGCAAAATGACCCCGAAAGACACCATCAGAGTGCCGATAAGCAGTGCCAGAATGTCTTCCAGCAGTGTATGTGAAACCGGTTGTGGGGTGATGACGTTATCCATGGAAACAAGCCCGATAAAAGAAAGAAAAAATACCGGTCTTTTCAAGCAAAAAGCACACCATCTGGCACGGCTGATGTGGCGAGTTGACGTTTTTTTACGCAGGAATAACGTTAACTTATTGAAAGAGCTAAATGAATTTATTTACACGTATCGTGTATTTAACTTTTTATTTGTGTAGATCTTGTGCGTGCTGGCATCGATTTGTGCGGGAGTTATGTGACCCGCACCATCATGAAGCAATGCCTGCACCAAATCAGAGCACGGAAACCGTTGAGACCATTAACCCGTTCTCTTTCAGACGGTTGAGCACCACCGAGGTTTTCAGGTGCGCCACGCTTTTGTTACGCGCCAGAATCTCGCTGATTAACTCGCTCAGGCCGTGCAGGTCCGCCACCGCGACTTTGAGCATGTAATCTGCGTCGCCAGTGGTTTTGTAGGCATCAATAATGGCATCGACTTCACCCAGCATCTGGTGAAAGTTGTCTACGCACTCCTCGGTGTGATTGAGTAGTCGTACTTCTATCAGGCTCATCAGGTCCAGCCCGACGGCATCCGGCGCCAGCCGGGCGTGATACCCCATAATCAGTTGTGCCTGTTCGAGGGCAATGCGACGACGAGAACACTGTGAGGCCGATAGCCCCACCAGATCGCTGAGTTCCTGATTGGTAAGGCGTCCATTTGCCTGCAGCAGTGTGAGGATCTTCAAGTCAAAATCATCAATGTTGTACATAGCCCTGCTTTCCCAGAAATACAAAAGCTACAGACTAGCAGCTTTTTTGGCTTCCGAAAGTTTGTTGTTTGGCATCCTGATGGGGTCAGCGTGTTTTTTCTGCTGCCCGGCAGCACTGTTCTGGTTCATGGTAGTGCATAGCGACCCGTCAATATGTCGGTTGTGTGCAGGTTTTGAACTATTTACACACTAAATCAACGTGATAATCGCATTGCTGCAATAAACGTGAGAGTGGGGATTTTTTTCATCTGATTCAGTTTGTTAAGTACCTTAAACACGCCCTGCTGGTAAATGGTGTTGGGGTTGGCCTGATAATTGCTGCGTGTGTGACGATATCTGATGAGCCGCTTGTCTTTTCTAAGCTGCCTACACGGCAGTTCACTATCTCCGCTGGAATTAATGTTTACGTATTTGTTTCTAAGCTGCCTACGCGGCAGTTCACACGCGGAGGGCTGGTCGTAGCACCGCCGGTTCTTTCTAAGCTGCCTACGCGGCAGTTCACCGGCTGCTTTGCCAGCTTGCTCTTTATGCAACATGCAACTTTCTAAGCTGCCTACGCGGCAGTTCACAACTGCGTGCTGAGTTTACCCGCCTCGTCGAATTTCTAAGCTGCCTACGCGGCAGTTCACTGAGGTCTTCTGGCCTGATTTTCAATGTTACATTTCTAAGCTGCCTACGCGGCAGTTCACATTACGTCACTCCAGACCAGATTGATGATCCGGTTTCTAAGCTGCCTACGCGGCAGTTCACTTTCCTGCTCGATTTGTCCCGCAAGGAATGAATTTCTAAGCTGCCTACGCGGCAGTTCACTGTAGCAATTTATCGCTTATGGCTTGATGTTGAAAGGGAAATCGGGCTTTTCACCCGGAAAACCCTTTTTTTATACCTGCGATTATCATGATTAAAAATCAACGAGTTATACGTGGTCGAAAAAAAGGTCCAAACCGACATTCGCTGAAACGGCATGTTACAGTGGCGCTTTTGTCAGACAGCTTTGCAAGGAACTTTCATGAAAAAACGGTTTTCACTAATTCTGTTGTGGGGGCTGGCCGGTGGCGCCAGCGCGGCGTCTCATCTTGATCAGGTGCAGGAACGCGGGGTGCTGAAGGTGTGCACCACCGGGGACTATAAGCCGTATACCTCGCTGCGTGCGGATGGTGACTACGAAGGCATCGATATCGCCATGGCACAGTCGCTGGCGAAAAGCCTGGGCGTGAAGGTGGAATGGGTGAAAACCAGCTGGAAAACCCTGATGCCAGATTTTCAGTCCGGTCAGTGCGATATCGCCATGGGCGGGATTTCCGTCACGTTAGATCGTCAGAAAAAGGCGTTCTTCTCCAGCACGCTGGATGTGGATGGCAAGATCCCGCTGGTGCGCTGCGACGACAAGGACAAGTACCAGACAATAGCGCAGATTAATCAGCCCTCGGTGCGGGTCATCGAACCGGCGGGTGGCACCAACGAGGCATTTGTTCACGCCCATTTGCCGAATGCCCATCTGGCGTTGCATGACAACGTGACCATCTTTCAGCAACTGGTGGATAAGCAGGCGGATGTGATGATTACCGATGCGTCGGAGGCGTTGTACCAGCAGAAGCGTTATCCGCAGTTGTGTGCGGTTAACCCCGCTTCGCCAATGCAGTATGGCGAGAAAGCTTACATGTTGCCGCGTGACGACATGAGCTGGAAGTTATATGTGGATCAATGGCTGCATCTGTCGAAATCGACCGGTGAATATCGGAATATAATTTCTGAATGGTTGGGTAAAGTGGAATAAAAGTTGGCTAAATGCGTTTAACGTAATGTAAATTTTTGTAGTTTACCGTATATATCGGAATAATGAACCATTGTTGTGCACCATGAGATAGTTTTTGCTTATCTTTTGGTGCTTTTTTTATTCAATTTTTTTGAGTGCAATCGGCAAATTAACCCGATTTTAACAGCCTGCTAACGGCGCTATCCTGCTTCACATCGAAGGCAATCACGTCTTCCCGACCCGAATAATGTGAAGAGGCTTATCATGAAATCAATCAAAACTGTTGTTGCTGCTATCGCTCTGGCTACTATTTCTTTCGGTTCTATGGCGGCGACTGAAGTGCAGTCGGCATCGAGCCGTGACCTGGGTACCGTTTCCGCCACCGGTTATAATCTGGATGATGTGCAGGCTCAGTTGTCTGCCAAAGCCGATGCCGCTGGCGCCAAATCTTTCCGTATCATCTCCGCTACCGGTGATGACCAGATGCGCGCCGTTGCTGAGCTGTATAACTAATTATTGAGTGCGTTTTTATTCGCTGAACGGCTCAGTGGTTAGTGAGAAAGCCCGAACCCCGGATTATCCGGGGTTCGGGCTTTTTGCGTGATGAGAAGAGGCGATGCTTCGCCATGAGCGCCAGGAGGCTAGCCGATGTACTCCAACTGGGTGCGTGTGGTCAGTCGGGTAACCAGCTCATAGGCGCTGGTGCCGTTGTGGGCGGCGATTTTCTCTACCGGCAGTGGGCCACCCCACAAAATCACTTCATCACCGACCTTATCCTGTGCGTCTGGTCCCAGATCGACGGTAATCATGTCCATCGAGACCCGGCCAGACAGCGGGACTTCGCGGCCATTGATCCACACCGGGGTGCCGCTTTGGGCGTCGCGCGGATAGCCGTCGCCGTAGCCGATGGCAATCACGCCGAGGCGGGTGTCGCGTGGGCTAACCCAGGTGCTGCCGTATCCCACGGGTTCGCCGGCGTGGTGTTCGCGCACCGCAATCAGGTGTGAGGTCAGGGTCATCGCCGGTTTGAGCTGCCATTGGCTGGCATCGCCCTGCGCCAGCGGCGAGACGCCGTACTGGATAATGCCGGGGCGGATCTGATCACGATGAGACTGCGGCCACAGCAGAATCCCGCCGGAGGCGGCGATGGACTGGCGACCCGGTTTGCCTTGCACAAAGGCGTCGAAACAGTCGAGCTGGCGTTGGGTGGTGTCTGCCTGTGGTTCATCGGCGCGGCAAAAGTGGCTCATGATGTTCACCGGTTGCACTACGCTGGAGCAGGCGCACAGTCGGGCATAAAACACGTCGGCGTGTTCCGGCAGCACGCCAAGACGGTGCATTCCGGTGTCGATCTTCATCCAGACGGTCAGCGGGTGCGTCAGGCGCGCCTGTTCCAGCGCCGCCAGTTGTTCTTCGCAGTGCACGGCGGTTTCCAGCTGGTGTTCGACCAGCAGCGGCAACTCCTCGGCGGCAAAAAAGCCTTCCAGCAGCAGGATGGGTTTGGTGATGCCGGCGGCGCGTAGCGCCAGTGCTTCGCTGAGACGGGAAACGCCATAACCGTCGGCGTCGGAAAAGGCGTGGGCGGCTTCCACCGCGCCGTGCCCGTAAGCGTTGGCTTTGACGATGGCGATCAGCCGGCTTTGTGGCGCCATCTTCCGGATACGTTGCAGATTATGACGCAAAGCCTGACGATCAATGACGGCGGTTGCCGTTTTCATTCTGAGTCCTTAGTGCATGTATTTATCATCGACGGTGATGTCGTTATCCGCGTGATGTATTCATCAGCGTAATTTATTCATCATCATATTGTGGCCCGGCGTAATTGTCGAAACGCGACCACTGCCCGTTAAAGGTCAGGCGTACGGTACCAATCGGCCCGTTACGCTGCTTCCCTATAATAATTTCCGCGATGCCTTTCAGATCGCTGTTTTCGTGATAGACCTCATCACGGTAGATAAACATGATCAGGTCCGCGTCCTGCTCGATGGAGCCGGATTCACGCAGGTCGGAGTTGACCGGACGTTTATCGGCGCGCTGTTCCAGACTACGGTTGAGCTGCGACAGCGCGATAACCGGTACTTGCAATTCTTTTGCCAATGCTTTGAGCGAGCGGGAAATTTCAGCGATTTCCAGCGTGCGGTTGTCAGACAATGAAGGAACCCGCATCAATTGCAGGTAGTCGATCATGATCAGGCTCAGCCCGTCGTGCTCGCGGAATACCCGGCGGGCGCGGGAGCGCACTTCGGTAGGCGTCAGGCCAGAGGAGTCGTCGATGTACATGTTGCGCTTTTCCAGCAGCAACCCCATGGTGCTGGAAATGCGCGCCCAGTCCTCGTCGTCGAGCTGGCCGGTACGAATGCGGGTTTGATCGACGCGCGACAACGAGGCCAGCATACGCATCATGATCTGCTCGCCGGGCATCTCCAGACTGAAGATCAGTACCGGTTTTTCCTGCGTCATGGCGGCGTTTTCACACAGGTTCATGGCGAAGGTGGTTTTCCCCATGGAAGGACGTGCCGCCACAATAATCAGGTCTGATTTCTGCAAACCGGCGGTTTTCTTATCCAGATCCTGATAACCGCTGGACACGCCGGTGACGCCGTCATGCGGGCGCTGATAAAGCTGTTCGATGCGCGACACGGTATCTTCCAGAATACGGTCGATACTTTTGGGGCCTTCATCCTTGCTGGCGCGATTTTCCGCTATCTGAAACACGCGTGATTCGGCCAGATCCAGCAGTTCTTCGCTGCTGCGGCCTTGCGGGTCGTAGCCCGCATCGGCGATTTCGTTGGCGACGGCGATCATCTCGCGCACCACCGCACGTTCACGCACGATGTCGGCATACGCGCCGATATTCGCCGCACTGGGGGTGTTTTTCGCCAGTTCCGCCAGATAGGCGAACCCGCCGGCGGATTCCAGCTCGCCTTTTTGCTCCAAAGACTCTGACAGGGTGATCAGGTCAATCGGCTTGCTCATTTCCAGCAGGCGCTGCATCTCGTTGAAGATCAGCCGGTGGGCGCGGTTGAAAAAGTCGTTGGCGGAGACGCGCTCGGCGACGTTATCCCAACGCTCGTTGTCGAGCATCAACCCCCCTAGCACCGACTGTTCCGCTTCGATGGAATGGGGCGGAAGTTTTAGCCCTTCTACCTGACGGTCGCGGGATTCTGCCGGTTTAGTTGGTTTTTTTTCTGCCATGAAACGCGTTCTTTACGGGTTGATTTACCTTAAGTGATGGGAGCATTGTATATCCTAAACACAGAATGACATATCGTCCGATGACCAGAATAGAGCGAGGAGATCATCATGGCCAAACGTATTCAGTTCAGCGACCACGGCGGGCCGGGAGTGCTGGAGTATGTGGATTACACGCCGCGTGAGCCGGGCCTTAACGACGTTCAGGTGGAAAACCGCGCCATCGGCGTGAATTTTATCGATACCTACTTTCGTTCCGGGCTGTACTCGCCGCCGTCGTTTCCTTCTGGTCTGGGCACCGAAGCGGCTGGCGTGGTGGTCAAAGTCGGGGCGAATGTGCAACACCTCAACGTGGGTGACCGCGTGGTGTATGCCCAGTCTGCGCTGGGCGCGTATAGCGAGCGGCATAACGTACCGGCGGACAAAGTGACGTTGTTGCCGGATGACATCAGCTTTGAGCAGGCGGCGGCGTCCTTCCTGAAAGGGCTGACGGTGTATTACCTGTTGCGCCAGACCTATGAAGTGAAGCCGGGCGAGATATTTTTGTTCCACGCGGCGGCAGGCGGCGTTGGGCTTATCGCCTGCCAGTGGGCGAAAGCGTTGGGGGTGAAGCTTATCGGCACCGTCGGTTCTGATAGCAAGGCCGAACTGGCAAAACAGGCGGGAGCCTGGGCCACCATTAACTATCGCAAGGAAGATATCGTCCAGCGGGTGCTGGAATTGACCCACGAAGAAAAAGTCTCGGTGGTGTATGACTCGGTCGGTAAAGACACCTGGGAAGCCTCGCTGAACTGTCTGAAACGGCGCGGGTTAATGGTGAGTTTCGGCAACTCGTCTGGTCCGGTGACCGGGGTCAATCTCGGCATCCTTAATCAGAAAGGGTCGCTGTATGTGACCCGGCCCTCGTTGTTCAGCTATATCACCAACCGGCAGGAGCTGGAACAGGCCAGCCGCGAGCTGTTCGGGTTGATAGCCAGCGGCGCCATCAAAGTGGAGGTGCCGGATAGCCAGAAGTTTGTGCTGGAAGATGCACAGTCCGCCCATCGGGCGCTGGAAAGCCGCAGTACTCAAGGATCATGCCTGCTGATTCCGGGTTCCGGATCATAATGAAGCGTGTGGTGATCCGTTAGCACGTGCGCCTTGTTGTACTTCACGTAAGCAGGCGGCGGGATGCGGGATGCGGGATGAAGAGCGGGTTATTCAGAGAGGATATCTGGAAAAAATAACACCGGCTCGTTAAGAACCGGTGTTATTCCGCAGGCGGTTTAGCCATGCGGTTAATTTCATCAACTGTATGTAGGGTACAGTGTGGAACTCGTCATGAAGGTGCCGCTGTGTGGCTATTATTTTCCTGACGATGATGAAATCGTGTATACCCAAAATAATTCGAGTTGCAGGCAGGCGGCGACGCAGCGAATCCCCAGGAGCTTACTCAAGTAAGTGACTGGGGTGAGCGAGGAAAGCCAACGCACCTGCAACTTGAAGTATGACGGGTATAGTGGGTTTCCCTTGAACCGGGAACCACTAAACAGTAAGCGCTATGCTAACAGCCACAATAAGGAAAAAATATTTGCTGGCGCACAGTTTCATATTTAATACGTTTGCCGCCAGCGTGGTATTACCTGGTATTTTCGTTTGTGATTCAGTCGTTTCCTTCTTCTTTTCTTACCAGTCATTGCCCCGGCGGTGACGCCAGTCGTATTTTTTGCGATACCGGTAGCGGTATGTGCCGCACACTGGCCCGCCCTGATACCCGCGCCACAGCCACACCACCACGATCGCCAGCAGTAGCCACGGCAGTACTTTTATTGCTATCGCAAACAGTCCGGCAGCCAGCATAAAAATGGCGGCAACAAACAGTGCCGCCATCACCCCCAGCAGTGACACGCCGGTAACCAGCAGCATGATAAAAAAACCAATAACGAAGAAAATTTCCAGCATGGTGTGCTCCTTAGCCGTTAGATCGCGTCTTGCGCAGGGGAAACGATTATTCTGCGTGCCGCATGATGCTTACAGGAGGGGTATTACAAGAAGCGTGCCAGAAGTTGTCGCTGATAACTGATTGATTTATCAGCGACAGTCAGCAGAGTGGCGATACTGTGTTAGTCAAAAAGACCAATAGTTGGTTTTTTTCAGGCTACATTAACCAGCGCCAGCGCGCGTTCCACCACGGTGGCGTCTGCGCCGGGTTTATGGGCATTTTCGCTCAGATAACGCCGCCACTGGCGTGCGCCGGGCACGCCCTGAAATAAACCCAGCATGTGACGGGTGATATGGCCTAACGCGGCGCCGCCGGAAAGCTCACGTTCGATATACGGGTACATCGCCTGCACCACGGCGGCCTGATTCGGCACTGCTGTGTTTGCCCCAAACAGCTCGCGGTCAACCTGCGCCAGTATGCCGGGGTTTTGATAGGCTTCGCGGCCCACCATCACGCCATCTACGTATTGCAGGTGCTGTTGCGCCTCAGTCAGCGTTTTGATGCCACCGTTAATCGCCAGCGTCAGCGAGGGGAAATCGCGCTTGAGTTGATAGACGCGCGGGTAGTCCAGCGGCGGGATTTCCCGGTTTTCTTTCGGGCTTAAGCCGGAAAGCCAGGCTTTGCGGGCGTGCACGATAAAGGTATCGCAGCCGCCCTGTTCGGAAACGGTGCGGATAAAATCGCATAAGAATTCGTAGCTGTCCTGATCGTCGATACCGATGCGGGTTTTCACCGTGACCGGAATGCTGACGCGCTCGCGCATCGCTTTAACGCAGTCTGCCACCCGTTGTGATTCCGCCATCAGGCTGGCGCCGAAACGGCCATTTTGCACCCGGTCGGACGGGCAGCCGACATTGAGGTTGATTTCGTCATAGCCGCGCTGTTCCGCCAGTAGCGCGCATTGCGCCAGCGCTGCCGGATCGCTGCCGCCAAGCTGCAACGCCAGCGGATGCTCTTCCTCGCTGTAGGCCAGATAATCCCCCTTGCCGTGCAGAATCGCCCCGGTGGTCACCATCTCGGTGTACAACAGCGCGTTATGACTCAGTAACCGGTGAAAGTAGCGGCAATGGCGATCAGTCCAGTCCAGCATCGGGGCGACGGAAAAACGACCGCGCCAGAACGTGGATGCAGATAAAGAAGAAGGCGGCATGGGATGGGTATCGCTCATTGCGCGTGGACTCGCTACCAGGGAAAAACAAGAGGCGTAATATAACGTGATTTAAGGATAGCGCAATGGTTGTCTCGGCGTTATTCCTTGCGCGTTAGCTAACCGGCGGTACTGTATTTAGAACCTATCCCAATAGCGCTATTTCACTTGCCAGTTTGGGCCTGGGCAGTCCGAAACTCTCACGTACTAGGTGTACGCTTCGGTTTACTTGCTGTGCTCGCCCTCTGTCCGTGCCCAAACTGGTTGCACCAATGACGCCTATTGGGATTGGTTCTTATTTCGGTGTTACGGGTTCATGGGGATAGCCTGTTAACGATATTCTCCGGCGATTTATTCAGTTTCTCTCATCACTTCATCACTCACGCCTGAACATCAATATACAGCGCATCGTAACGCCAGTATTCGCAGTCGCAGTCGATGATGCGGTCATGCTGGTCGCGGTTGATGCGGGTGATAAACAGCGCCGGGCTGCCGGGGGCGAGCTTTAACGCCGGGGCTGCGACCGGCGGCAGCGGCGTCGGCAGCATGGTGAAGCGCACCCGGCCATAGCGAATGTCATATTGCGACTGGTAAAGCTGGGTGAGTGAACGCGTCAAATCGCTGTTGAGCAAGCCCGGAAACCAGGCCGGGTTCAGGTAGTGTTCCACATACAGCACCGCGCGCCCGTCAAGGCGTCGCAGGCGACGGATGCGGTAGATCTCCGTACCTTCTTCCAGTTCCAGATGGCGAGCGATTGCCGTGCCCGCGGCAATCACGCCAGCTTCCAGCACCTCGGTGGCGGCTTTACGCCCCTGTTTTTCCGCCATTTCATGAAAGTGACTTCTGTGCAGCGGATTATAGCCAAGCCGCGGTGGTGAGATGAACCAACCGCGCCGCAGTTCCCGATAGATGATGCCTTGCGATTCGAGCAGGGTGAGCGCTTCGCGCAGGGTAATGCGGGTGGTGGAAAACTGCTCGCTGAGCACCCGTTCGGACGGCAGTCGTCCGTTGGCGAACTCGCCTCGTTGCATTCGTTTGAGCAGCGTATCGGCAATCTGGGTGACGGCGGTCGGTTGTGTTTTTGTCATCTGTTAGAGCCTTGATGTTGTGCAGCCTGCACCATAGCAGGGATTGTTGACGCCATGGTTGCACGCCTGCCGGAGCGTCGCAGCAGATGGGCCACACATCACAACAAATGGTGGCAGAACCGGTGCTGCCACCATTTTGTCTCGTTGCTGACATAAAAACGTCATCGCCGTGTGCTGAATTGGCGTACTTATTGCTGGTCTAGACCAGAAGCGTTCAGACCAACAGCGTATCACTCCCCTTGCTATGGAGCATTATGATGAAAAGATTGTTGTCTTCTGTGTTAATCAGCAGCGCGTTGTTTTCGAGTGCCGTGATGGCGCAGGATGTGGCCGCGCTGGAAAAAGCCGCTCGCGCCGAAGGCGAAGTTAACAGTGTTGGTATGCCGGACAGCTGGGCTAACTGGAAGGATACCTGGAACGATTTGAGCGCCAAATACGGCCTGAAGCACAGCGATACCGATATGTCCTCCGCGCAGGAGATTGCCAAATTCGCCGCTGAAAAAGAGAACGCCAGTGCCGATATCGGCGACGTAGGCGTAGCCTTCGGCCCGGTCGCGGTGCAAAAAGGCGTGAGTCAGCCGTACAAGCCGACCACCTGGGAACAGGTGCCGGACTGGGCGAAAGATAAGGACGGTCAGTGGGCGATGGCCTACACCGGTACCATTGCGTTTATCGTTGATAAACAGCAGGTAAAAGACATTCCGCATAGCTGGGCAGACCTGCAAAAAGGCAACTACGTGGTGACCATCGGCGACGTGGGCACCGCATCTCAGGCATCCAGCGGCGTACTGGCAGCCAGTTTCGCGCTGGGCGGCAACGAGAAGAACCTGAAACCGGCGCTGGATTTCTTTGCCAAACTGGCCAAAGCAGGCCGCCTCGGTCTGACCAACCCGGCTATCGCTAATATCGAGAAAGGTGAAGTGCAGGTCGGTGTGGTGTGGGATTTCAACGGCCTGAACTACCGCGATACGATCAACAAAGATCGTTTCGAGGTGCTGATCCCGTCTGACGGCTCGGTGATCTCCGGTTACACCACCATCATCAACAAATACGCCAAACACCCGAATGCCGCCAAACTGGCGCGCGAGTACATCTTCTCCGACGCCGGTCAGATCAACCTGGCGCGCGGTTACGCCCGCCCGATCCGCGCGCAGTACATTACCCTGCCGGATGACGTGAAAGCCAAACTGCTGTCGCAGGAGCAATACAAGAATGCCCGTCCGATTGCTGACGCCGGCGCCTGGGACAAGACTGTGAAAGCACTGCCGCGTCTGTGGCAGGAAAACGTCATCATCAACATGAAGCAGTAAGAACGCCTTCGGGAGTGCGGGATGAAAACGATTCTGGTGATACTGGACGGGCTGAGCTTTCAGGTCGGACGCGAGGCGATGGGCTACCTGCAGGCGGAGTGTGCCGCCGGGCGCGGTTGTCTTTATCTGTTGGAGTGCGAGCTACCGTCGCTGTCGCGCCCGTTGTATGAGTGCATTCTTACCGGTGCAACGCCGGTGCGAAGCGGCATCATCCACAACGGCGTTGACCGGCTGAGCGGTGAGCGCAGCATTTTCCATTACGCCCGCGAGGCCGGGTTAACCACGGCGGCAGCGGCGTATCACTGGATCAGCGAGTTGTACAACCGCACGCCGTTTGAGGCGGTGCGTGATCGTCATACCGTTGAGCCGTCGCTGCCGATCCAGTACGGCCATTTCTACCATGATGACGGTTATCCCGACTCCCACCTGTTTGAAGATGCAGAAAGTCTGCGCCTGCGTTACCAGCCGGACTTTCTGCTGATTCACCCGATGAACATTGATGACGCCGGGCACCGCTACGGCCTGTCTACCCCGCAGTACCGCAATCGGGCGCGTATGGCGGATGGCTACCTGTCGCACTGGATGCCGCGCTGGCTGGACGAGGGCTACCAGGTGCTGGTGACTGCCGATCACGGCATGAATGATGACCGCAGCCACGGCGGCACATTGCCGGAAGAGCGTCAGGTGCCGTTGTACGTGTTCGGCGACGCATTCTCACTGCACCCGGACGCCGCGCCGCAGCAAACCGAGCTGTGCGGCACGGTGTGCCAGTTGCTTGGCGTGACGCATGACAAGCCGGTGAGCCGCGATCTGCTGGCAAAAGGCATGATGGAGGCGCGCGCGTGAGGACTCGATGGCTGGCGGCGCTGGTTCTGTTGCCGTTTTTGGGGGTGTTTATCGCCTTTCAGATAGCCCCGCTGGTGTGGATGGCGATCAACAGTTTTTACAGTGACGCGGAAAGCGCTTGGGGGCTGGCGAATTACCGTGACCTGCTGACCTCGCCGTTCTATTTGCAGGCGATGCGCTTTTCGCTGGATATCTCGTTCTGGTCGAGTCTGTACGGGCTGATTATCGCGCTGGTGGGAGGGTATTCGCTGCAACAGCTGGGAGAAGGGCGGCTGCGACGCGTTGTGATGGCGTTCGCCAACATGACCAGCAATTTCGCCGGTGTGCCGCTGGCGTTTGCTTTCGTGATCATGCTGGGGCTGAACGGTTTTATTACCCTGTTGCTCCGGCAGAACGGGCTGTTGGATGGCTTTAATCTGTATTCCCGCAACGGGCTGATCCTGATTTATACCTATTTCCAGATTCCGCTCGGCATTTTGCTGCTCTATCCGGCGTTTGACGGGTTGCGCAGCGAATGGCAAGAGTCGGCGGCGCTGCTGGGCGCCAGCCGCTGGCGTTACTGGCTGCACATCGGCATTCCGGTGCTGACGCCGGCGTTGCTCGGCACCTTCGTCATCCTGCTGGCCAATGCGCTGGGGGCGTACGCCACCTTGTACGCGCTCACTACCGGCAACTTCAACGTGGTGCCAATTCGCATTGCGGCGCTGGTGTCCGGCGATATCTCGCTGGACCCTAATCTGGGCAGCGCACTGTCCATGTTGCTGGTACTGTTGATGGCGCTGATTACCGTGATTCACCAATGGCTGCTGCGCCGGAGTTACCTCCATGCTGCCCGTTAATTCTGTCACCGGAGGCCGCCATGTCCCGTGCTGAGCGCCGTTACCACCTGCTGGTGGTGTGGTTTATCTTGCTGATACTGATGTTGCCGTTGCTCGCCACGCTGGGTTATGCGCTGGCGACCGAGTGGGGCGCGACCATTCTGCCGCAGGGGCTGACCCTGAAATGGTTTACGGAACTGTGGAGCGACAGCCGTTTTCTGGTGGCGCTGGGCCACTCGCTGCTGATTTGCTTCGGCGCATTACTGTTTTCGTTGCTGCTGGTGCTGCCGGCGATGTTTGTCATCGCCTGGGCGTTTCCAAAATTGGACGGGCTGATGAATGTGCTGATTCTGCTGCCGTTTGCGGTACCGCCGGTGGTGTCGTCGGTGGGGCTGTTACAGCTTTACTCCGCCGCACCGCTGGCGTTGACCGGCACCCCGTGGATTCTGATCGGCTGTTATTTCACCATCGCGCTGCCGTTTATTTATCGTGCCATTGCTAACAATATGCAGGCCATCAATTTACAGGAACTGCTGGACGCGGCGCATCTGCTCGGTGCCAGCACCAGGCAGGCGGCGCTGTGGGTGGTGCTGCCCAACCTGCGTAAAGGGGTGATGATCGCGGTGCTGCTGTCGTTTTCGTTCCTGATTGGCGAGTTTGTGTTTGCCAATCTGCTGGCGGGCACCAATTACGAAACCTTGCAGGTCTACCTTTATAACAAACGCAACGACAGCGGGCATTTCACCAGCGCGCTGGTGATCTCCTATTTTCTGGTGGTGCTGCTGGTGACCTGGCTGGCGAACGTGCTGAATCGCAATCAATGAATTACGTAATAAATAAAAAGGGACTCGCTGAACATGGCCTACCTTGACGTCATCGATCTAAACAAACACTACGGGCCGACCAGGGTGTTTCAGGATATCCGGTTTTCTGCCGACGAAGGCGAGTTTGTCACGCTGCTGGGGCCGAGCGGTTGCGGCAAATCGACGCTGTTGCGCTGTCTGGCTGGACTGACTGCGGTGGACAGCGGCCAGATTCTGCTACAAGGCCGTGATATCGTGCCGCTGTCGCCGCAACAGCGCGATATCGGCATGGTGTTCCAGAACTATGCGTTGTTTCCCAACATGACGGTTGAAGGCAACGTGGCGTTCGGCCTGAAGATGCAGAAACTGCCCACTGGTGAGATGCACCGCCGGGTGGAAGAGGTGCTGGCGCTGGTGGAACTGGGCGATTACGCTCGCCGTTATCCGCATCAGTTATCCGGCGGTCAGTGTCAGCGCGTGGCGCTGGCGCGCTCGCTGGTGACGCGCCCACGGCTGTTGTTGCTGGATGAACCCCTGTCGGCGCTGGATGCCCGTATTCGACGCCA
This sequence comes from Dickeya sp. CFBP 2040, assembly GCF_012273755.1. NCBI lineage: Bacteria > Pseudomonadati > Pseudomonadota > Gammaproteobacteria > Enterobacterales > Pectobacteriaceae > Dickeya > Dickeya sp. CFBP 2040. The sequence continues at coordinate 123,645 of NZ_JAAVXH010000087.1, read as the reverse complement.
TCTGCGCGAGCAGATTAGGCGCATCCAGCAGGAACTGAAGCTGACGACGATTTTCGTCACCCACGATCAGGAAGAGGCGCTGACGTTATCTGACCGCATTGTGCTGATGAACAAAGGTGAAATCGTGCAAAACGGCGACGCCGAATCGCTCTATACCCAGCCTGCCAGCCTGTTCGCCGCCGGGTTTATCGGCAGCTACAATCTGCTGAGCGCCGACGAGGCGATGCGCCTGACCGGCGAGCGGTTTTCCGGCCAGGTGGCGCTGCGCCCGGAGTCCGTGCTGCTATGCGCACCGGAGCAGGGGATGGATGGGGAAATCATCGGTCACAGCCTGTTGGGCAACGTGGTGCGCTACCGGATACGTATCCGCGAGGTGGAATTGTCGGTGGATGTGCTCAATCGCGCGATGGCCGATCTGCACCCAGCCGGTAGCCGGGTTGGAGTACAGATAGACCTCAGCGCGTTGCGTGAGGTGGCGTAAAGGGCGTTTTTTAGACCGGGTTAGCCGCCAGCACGCGCTGTAACCGTGCGGGAAAGTGCCCCGCGAAGGCGAGTAGCTGTTCGGTAAATTGTTCCACCAGTGCCGAGGGGGGACGGTGCAGCGGGCGAATCAGGCTGACGGTAAACGGCACATCGATGCTGAAACGGCGTACCACTACCGCGCCGCTGCTGGCGTAATCCACCGCAGTGAGTGGATTGACTATCGATAATCCTACTCCGGCGCGCACCATCGCGCACACCGAGGCGGCGCTGTGGGTATCCAATACCAGTCGCCGCGCTACATTCGCCTGCTCAAACTGCTGGTCCAGCAATTGCCGGTAACTGTCGGTGCTGGACAGGCTGACAAACGGTTGGTCGCGGAAATCTTCCGGCGTCAGCACCGCCTTGCGCGCCAGTGGGTGACCGACAGGCAGCACGCAGACTTCATTTAATTCCATCAGCGTTTGCCGTTCGGTGCCGGCGGGCGTCATCAGGTTTTCCGTCAGCCCCAGATCGTGACGTTGCGCCGACAGCCACTCTTCCAGCAGCGGCGACTCCTGCGGGATGACATGCAGGTTGAGTTCGGGGTAGCGCGCCAGCAGCGGCTGGCAGACTTCGGGTAGCAACGACTGGGAGAACACCGGCAGACACGCTACCGAGAGCGGTGCCTGCCGGAACTGGCGGATATCACGCGCCGCATTGACGATGCGTTCCAGCCCATAATAGGAGTGCTGCACTTCTTCGAATAATTGCAATCCTTGTGCGGTAGGGTGCAACCGCCCGCGGATACGTTCGAACAGCGGCATCTGCACCAGATGCTCGAAACGCGCCAACTCACGGCTGACCGTTGGTTGTGAGGTATTGAGCAGGTCCGCCGCTTCTGTCAGGTTGCCGGTGGTCATTACCGCATGAAAGATCTCAATGTGGCGCAGAGAAATATCAGCCATGTTTCCCTCTTTTTGTTCAGTATTCCTATATCAAAAATGAATGGAACCTGCGAAAAAGGATATTGGCATTATAGCCTGCGGGCCAGCACAATTTAGCTATCTAATAACGTTTCGGTAATATATCCATGCCACATGATCTGAATGACCTTTCTCATGCGTTGAACGTGCAGAGCCTGCGTGCGCTGCCGGAGCGTTTTGGTTGTCCGTTATGGGCCTACGACGCTGATACCATCATTGAGCGTATCGGTCAGTTGCGCCAGTTCGATACCATCCGCTTCGCGCAGAAAGCCTGTTCTAACCTGCATATTTTAAAGCTGATGCGCCAGCAGGGCGTGAAGGTGGATTCGGTATCGCTGGGAGAGATCGAACGCGCACTGGCAGCCGGTTTTGAGCCGGGTACTGACGCACATGAGATCGTATTTACCGCCGATGTGCTGGATGACGCCACGCTGCAACGGGTGCACGCACTGAACATTCCGGTAAATGCCGGTTCCATCGACATGTTGCATCAACTGGGCGAGCGCTCGCCGGGTCACCCGGTGTGGTTGCGTATTAATCCGGGATTTGGTCACGGTCACAGCCAGAAGACCAACACCGGCGGCGAAAACAGCAAACACGGTATCTGGTATGCCGATTTGCCGCAGGCGCTGGAAGCATTGAGTCGTTACCACCTGAAATTGGTTGGTATCCATATGCATATTGGCTCCGGCGTTGATTACGGGCATCTGGAGCAGGTATGCGATGCGATGGTGCAGCAGGTGCTGGCGGTGGGGCAGGATCTGGCGGCGATTTCCGCGGGTGGTGGGTTGTCTATTCCGTATCGCCATGGTGGTGAGCGCATTGATACCCAGCATTATTATGGCTTGTGGAACCGGGCGCGGGAGCAGATTGCTGCTCATCTGGGTCACCCGGTGACGCTGGAAATCGAACCGGGGCGTTTTCTGGTGGCGGAGTCCGGCGTGCTGGTGGCGCAGGTGCGTGCGGTGAAAGACATGGGCAGCCGTCATTTTGTGCTGGTGGACGCCGGGTTCAGCGACCTGATGCGCCCGGCGATGTACGGCAGTTACCATCACATTACCCTGTTGCCGGGCGATGGGCGCGACCTGAGCCAGTCAGCGTTGCGTGACACCGTGGTCGCCGGGCCGCTGTGCGAATCCGGCGATGTGTTTACCCAGCAGGCCGGTGGGGGCGTGGAAACGCTGGCGTTGCCAGCGGCGCAGGTGGGCGATTATCTGGTGTTCCATGATACCGGCGCCTACGGTGCTTCGATGTCTTCCAACTACAACAGCCGCCCGTTAATCGCTGAAGTGCTGTTTGAGCAGGGGCAGCCGCGGTTGATTCGCCGCCGCCAGACGCTGGACGAACTGCTGGCGCTGGAGCGGGTGTAACCGTAACCGCCGCCAGGTGCTGCTTCAGTGCGCGTAGGGGCCTTTTGTCACCGATGCGCGCTGTTTCAACTCGCCGGTAAATGGGGCGATGGGCTGGACGGGATTGCCCTCGCTCAGTTTTAGTGCCTGCGTGATAGCGGCGCTGGTCATCTCTTCAATCGGTAAATACACCGTAGATAGCGCCGGGCTGAGATAAGGGGCGCTGGGGATGTCGTCAAAGCCGAACAGCGATACATCTTGCGGCAACTGCTTGCCCGCTTCGAGCAGCGCTTTCATCGCACCGATGCACATATCGTCGTTGCTGACGAAGATCGCAGAGAAATCGACGCCATGCGCCAGCAGTTCACGTACCGCCTGATAACCGCCGGACACCAGATTGTCGCCGTTGATCACCCGCAGCGGATCATAAGCAATATGATGGTGATCCAGTGCCTGCCGATAACCTGCCAGACGTGCATGGGCGGTTGGGGTATTGATTGGCCCGGTGATGCAGGCAATGTCGCGGTGCCCTTGCTGTACCAGATAGTCAATCAACTGAAACACCGCCTGCTGTTGTTCAAACCAGACACAACGGTCTGGTGCCATTGGCAGGTGACGGTTGATGACGACGATAGGCACTCTGGATTGTTCCAGCAGCGACATCAGGGCGGCGTCGGACATGTGGCGGGTGTAGAGCACGATGGCGTCGCAACGGCGATCAATCAGTAGCTGCACCGCCTGCTGCTCGTCTTCCGGCGTATCGTGACCGTCGGTCACGATCAGGTGTTTGCCGCTGGTTTCAGCGCGTTCCGCCGCACGGCGCAGCAAGCGGCCAAAATAGGGACCGTCGAAATTGGATACCACCAGCCCAAGGCTATTTGAGCTGCGTTGTGCCAGCGAGCGCGCCAGAAAGTTGGGGCGATAGCCCAGTTCTTCCATCGCCCTGAATACGGCATCTCGTGTGCTTTGTTTCACCTGGCCTGTACCATTCAGCACCCGTGATACCGTTGCTTTGGATACGCCAGCATGATTTGCCACATCAAGCATGGTTATCATCGTTTGTCCCTTCCCTGTTTTACCGAAGTCTTTCACAGAGTTGTTATCAATTCTGCTCACATACTAGCATACGGGAACGGTGTCAGTGGCGCGGGCGCAGAATATTACCGTCTTTCAGCCGTGGTGTGAGTCAGGCTGACGGGCGGCCACACAGCTCCTTGCGCAGCAGCACCAGTTCTTCAGCCAGATCCCGGCATAGCATCGCGGTCATCAGATGATCCTGTGCGTGTACCATAATCAGGTTAACCGGCACTTTGCCTTCGCCTTCATCCAGCCCGATCAACCGGGTTTGGATCAGATGAGCTGCTTTTGCGGCTTCCTGCGAGGCCAGCAACTGCGCCTCGGCTTGCGACCAGTCCTGCGCTCGTGCGGCCTGAATCGCCATCATGGCGCAGGAACGCGCTTCGCCGGCGTTGATCAGCAGTTCCATCACGGTTTGTTCCATATCCAGTTCCATCAAACTGTCCTCTTGGTATGCCAGATTTGCTGGTGTACATGCTATTGGAATTCCAATATTGGCCTGTGAGAACAATGTCACAGAAAAATTATTCGTTTGTTTTATTTTTTGGTATGCCAAACGCGAAAGCGCTGAACCTGACGTCTATTCTTCCGCGCGTAACGGCCACTACGGGGGCGATAGCCTCTGATAACAACAACCCCTGACATGCCGGTAAATCAAAGAGGTGGAGTTATGTCATTCAAGGATCAGGCCATCGATGCATTGGGATCGTTTGCCAACCAGTTCAATAGTCTGAGATACATCATGGCGATCAAAGCCTCGTTTATCACGCTGATGCCGGTGATCATCGTGGGGGCGTTCTCTGTGCTGATCTCCAACATGGTGCTGGACCCCAGGAACGGGCTGGCGAGTTTCGCCCTGTTTTCATTTCTGGCGCCGCTCAAGCCGATTATGAGCGGTATTAACTATGCCACGCTGAATTTTCTCACCATTGGCGCGGTGTTCCTGATTGGCATTGAGCTTGGGAAAATCAACGGCTCCCGCAGCCTGTTTCCTGGCCTGCTGGCGGTGATCTGTTTTATTTCCATCACCCCTACCACCATCGATATGGTGATCAACGGCCAGACGTTGCCGGTGAAAGACGTGCTGGCGCGCCAGTTCTCCGATACCAAAAGCCTGTTTCTCGGCATGTTTATCGCCATTGCCTCGGTGGAAATCTATTCGAAGCTGGAATCGGTAGAACGACTGCGTATCAAGATGCCGGACAGCGTGCCACCGAATGTGTCAGCGTCGTTTTCGGCGTTGATCCCGGCGATCATCACCGTCACGCTGGTGGCGACCTTCGGGTTTACCTTCCAGAACGTGACCGGTATGTACCTGTATGACGCCATCTACAAAGTGGTGCAGCAGCCGTTGGAATCCGTGGTGCAGAGCCTGCCGGGGCTATTGATCCTGATGTTTGTAGCGCAGTTGTTCTGGGTTATCGGCATCCATGGCAACCAGATGATCAAGCCAATCCGTGAGCCGCTGCTGTTGGGGGCGATTGCGGTGAACATGACCGCGTTTGAGCAGGGGTACGAGGTGCCGAACATTATCACCATGCCGTTCTGGGATGTGTACATGAGTATCGGCGGGTCCGGGTTGACTATCGGCTTGTTGCTGGCGGTGATGATCGCCTCTAAACGCCGAGAGATGAAAGAGATTGCCAAAATCTCCTTTGGCCCGTGCGTGTTCAACATTAATGAACCGGTGATTTTTGGTATGCCGATCATGCTCAACCCGATTCTGGCGATCCCGTTCATTATCACGCCGCTGGTTACCGGCACCATCGGTTACTTCGCCACCAGCATGGGTTTTGCCGGCAAAGCGGTGGTGATGGTGCCCTGGACCACGCCGCCGATTATCAACGCCTGGCTGTCCACCGCCGGTTCCATGGGCGCGGTGGCAACGCAGGTGGTCTGCATCATTGTCGCCACCCTGATTTATCTGCCGTTCGTCAACGTCGCATCTCGCCGTGCCGAGCAGGCGCAGCGGGAAGCGGAGGCCGGGCAGGTCAGTGAAGCGAAGCATTAGCGAAGTGAAGAACTGAGCAACGTGAAAAACGAAGCGAATCGAAAAACGCAAGGGAGACAGGCATGAGCAAGGTATCAATCACCCTGCCTGAGGGCTTTATTCTGGGGGCGGCGGCATCCGCCTGGCAGACCGAGGGGTGGTCAGGCAAGAAGAATGGGCAGGATTCCTATCTGGACCTGTGGTACCAGCGTGATCGTCAGGTATGGCACAACGGCTACGGCCCGGCGGTCGCCACCGACTTCTATAACCGCTACCGCGAAGACGTGGCACTGATGAAACAGACTGGGCTGACGCACTTTCGCACCTCCATCAACTGGTCGCGCTTTATGCTGGACTATGAAAACGGCGTGGTGGATGAGGAGTACGCCGCTTATATCGATAACCTGATTGACGAACTGCGCCGTCAGGGCATCGAACCGATGCTGTGTCTGGAACACTATGAGTTGCCAGCGGTGCTGTTTGAGAAGTATCAGGGCTGGTCGTCGAAGCAGGTGGTGGAGTGGTTCGTGCAGTACGCCGACGCGGTGTTCGCCCGTTATGCCGGCAAGGTCAAACGCTGGTTCACCTTTAACGAACCGATTGTGGTGCAAACCCGCGTCTATCTGGACGCGGTGCGCTACCCCTACCAGCAGGACACCGGCGTCTGGATGCAGTGGAACCACCACAAGAATCTGGCAACCGCCAACGTGGTGCAACTGTTCCGCGACAAAGGTTATCACCAGCAGGGCGGCAGCATCGGGGTGATCCTCAATCCTGAGGTCACCTATCCGCGCTCCCGCGCTGTACACGATGTGGAAGCAGCAAGGCTGTATGACCTGTTCTACAACCGGGTATTTTTGGACCCGGCGCTGAAGGGCGAATACCCGGCGGAATTACTGGCGCTGCTGGAAAAGCATCAGGTGAACTGGGATTACAACGCCGACGAGCTGGCGATTATCCGCGCCAACACCGTGGACGAGGTCGGGATCAATCTCTACTACCCGCACCGGGTCAAAGCGCCCAGTCGGGCCTGGAACAGCAACACGCCGTTCCATCCAGCCTGCTACTACGAGCATTTTGAGTTGCCTGGCCGCCGCATGAATAAGTCCCGTGGTTGGGAGATCAATCCCCGCATTATTTACGACATGGCGATGCGCCTGAAGGATGACTACGGCAACGTGCCCTGGTTTGTGTCGGAAAACGGCATGGGGATCGAAAACGAAGGCCAGTTCAAAGACCGCCACGGCGTGATACAGGACGACTACCGTATCGCGTTTATCGCCGAGCACCTTTACTGGACGCTGAAGGCGCGTGAAGACGGTGCCAACTGTCTGGGTTACATGCTGTGGGCGTTTACCGACAACGTCTCGCCGATGAACGCGTTTAAGAACCGTTATGGCCTGATTGAAATCGATTTGGAGCATGACCGGCAGCGGCGGCCTAAGAAATCGGCAGGTTGGTTCCGTCAGGTGCGAGACAGCGGCGTGCTGGCATTCGAACTGGACGATGAAGATAAATAGGGGGAAAGATGAAACGGATTGTACTGGCCTGCTCGGCAGGCATGTCTACCTCGCTGGTGGTGACTAAAATGGAAAAAGAAGCGGCTGCACGTGGCATGGAATATCAGATTTACGCCATTCCTGAACAGAACCTGCGGGATGAATTACAGACTTATGGCGACGATATCATTGCGGTGCTACTGGGACCACAGGTGCGCTTCAAACTGGCGGAAAACAAAAAGCTGACCGACGAGTACCACATCCCCATCGCGGTGATAGACCCGGTAGCCTACGGCACCTTGAACGGTGCAAAGGTACTCGATCAGGCGCTGAGTTTGGTAAACTGAATTTCTGATTGCTGTAGTGTATGGCCGGGGGCCGGATTTCCCGGCCATGCGGTTCTCCGGCCCAACGTCGGTACGGCAGCGATGTTCAATTCTTGGCCGTTCAGGGTGACATTGTGGCAAAGGTTGTGGTTCTACAAGAAAGAAAGCAATACCAGGAGATAGGGTGTGACCTGCGGGAGAAAATCCAGCAGGGGGAGTACCCGGTTGGGGCGCGTCTTCCGCCGGAGCGGAATATTGCAGAAACCTACGGTGTGAGCCGTACCATCGTGCGTGAAGCGTTGCTGATGCTGGAACTGGAAGGCACGGTGGATATTCGTCAGGGTTCTGGCGTCTATGTGCTGCGCGTGCCGTCGGTGGAGGAGCCGTCCCCTAATGCGCAAAACCGCATCGGTGCGTTTGAAATGTTGCAGGCGCGTCAATTGCTGGAAAGCAATATCGCCGCGTTTGCCGCGCGCATGGCGACCCGCAATGATATTGATATCCTGCGGCGCACGCTGGAACAGGAGCAGGCGGCTATCGCCGCTAATGATTACCGCAGCGACTTCGATAAAATTTTTCATCTGCAGGTGGCGGGTGCTACCCAAAATCAGATGTTGCTGGAAACCGTCAGCAATATCTGGTCCTGCCGGGATGAAAGCCCTATCTGGCAGCAGCTTTACAGCCATGTCGGCAACCATGGTTACCGGCTGAAATGGCTGGCGGACCATCAGACGATACTGGCGGCGCTGCGTCGTCGTGATGTCAGCGGGTCGTATCAGGCGATGTGGCAGCATCTGGAAAACGTTAAAACCACTCTGATGGAGATTTCCGACGCACAAGCGCCGGAGTTTGACGGCTATCTGTTCGATTCAGTGCCGATTTTTCAGGGAAAACTGGTCTGACGTATGACGATGATGGAAATTAAGCCAACCATTGGCTTTCTGGCGGATTATCCGCATTGTGAGGCGCAGGTCATCGATTGGCTGTGGCAGGCGTTTGGCGACGGGCTGAGTCGGGATTTTTTTGCCAGCATAGTCCATCACAGCATGGATAAAAACGCGCTGCCGCTGACGTTTGTGGCGCTGGAGGGCGACCAACTGGTGGGCACGGTCGGGTTGTGGCGCTGCGATTTGATAAGCCGTCAGGATTTAACCCCGTGGCTGGCGGCGCTGTATGTAGACGAGCGCTACCGCGACCGTGGTCTGGGCGCCGAACTTCAGCGTTTTGTCATCGAATTCAGCCGTGATTGCGGTTTTGACTCTCTCTACCTGTACGCTGGTTTCAGCGGTTACTACGAACGTCACGGCTGGCGTTACATCGGCGATGCGCCGGATTACCCCGATAAAACCGTGCGGCTGTACCACCGCTCATTAAGTTAATCCGAGTGGTTTGCGGAGCTATCAGCAAGCAGATTAAGGTTCAGGTAATCGGTTTATCGGCGTCAAAAACTGTGCTGAGACGAACGGCTTCGCCGGGTGAGCCGCATGGACGCGGCGAAAGCCCGTGCCGCGCAGGACAAAAACGCCGGGAGCGTTTTTGAACAGCGTTGACGCTGGCCCGTAGGGCGAGCCCCAGGAATGGGGCGAGTAACCGCGTCACGGGCGGCCCGAACAGCGAAGACGAGCGTCGAAGGCACCGCGTTAGCGGCACACCATTTTGCAACGCAAAATGGAACAGCGCTTGCGCTGGCCCGCAAGGGTGAACCCGTCAGGGTTCATAATTTAGCCGCTAGCCAGTGGTCAAGGAGAGGTGGCGCTTGCACCTCTCCTTGTCGTGCGTGCGATGAAATAGCAAAGAAACGACACGGTTTATCCCGCACGAAACCATTCACCAACCAGACATAAATCCATTATTAGTGAGACAATGCGGCTGTTTGTTAACAGCCCTGACGCACCATTAGTGCCCATTATTCAAACTGGCGACGGAATGCCGTCGAATCAACGTGGGATTGAACAGGTTGATGGCATTGGGCAATGGCGTGTCGTTGGCCAGCGCCAGCGCAATTTGCGCTGCCTGCGTCGCCATGGCGGTAATCGGATAACGGATGGTGGTCAGTCGCGGGCGCAGGTAACGCGATAACAGTACATCATCGAAGCCGATCAGCGACATATCTCGCGGCACCTGAATATCGTTATCACTCAGTACCGCCAGCGCGCCGGCAGCCATTGGGTCGTTGTAGCAGGTCAGCGCAGTGACTGGCCGGCCACGCTCCAGCAGCGTGGTCATTGCTGCTTCACCGCCGCTTTCGTCCGGCTCGCCGTAGGCAATCAACTGTTCATTCAGCGTAATATTATGTTCGGCCAGTGCATCCCGGTAGCCAGCCAGACGGTCATCGGCGTCGGAAATGGCATGGTTGGAACATAAAATGCCGATTTGACGATGCCCTTGCAGGATTAAATGACGGGTCGCCAGCCAGGCGCCGTAGCGGTTATCCAGCGCCACGCAACGCGCTTCATACCCCGGCATAATACGATTAATCAGCACCATACCCGGAATCTGTTCCATCAACTGCGCCAGCTCTTCATCCGGTAGCGCCTTGGCGTGAACCACCAGCGCCGCACAGCGGTGACGAATTAGCTGTTCGATGGCCTGACGCTCTTTGTGCGCCATATGATAACCATTGCCAATCAACAGGAAGTTACCGGTACGGTAGGCTTCCTGCTCCACCGCCTTGACCATGGTGCCGAAAAACGGGTCGGACACGTCGGATACCACCAACCCCAGTGTTTCGGTTGACTGCTGGGCCAGCGCACGGGCGTTGGCATTCGGATGGTATTGCAACTGCTGCATGGCTTGCAGTACGGCGCTGCGCGCTTGTTCGCTGGCTTTGGGCGAATCATTGATGACGCGTGATACGGTGGCGACCGACACACCCGCCAGCCTGGCGACGTCCTTAATGGTGGCCATGGAAGTTTCCTGTGGTTCCTGGTGTAAAAATGGTGCGCTGAATCGAGTGACTGTCTGAGTGTCACGGAATTAGGCCACGACCGCAAGAGGCGGGGATCGCAACTTTCAGCGCTGGTGCGTTGCTGTCTGTCATTAAACTGTCACAATCGCGCAGGGAAATGTGACAAAGTCGTTGCCAGTAATGGTTGGATAAGTTAATCCGGTTTTTTCATCTAATGCGCTGATTTGCATACTGGCGTATGTTGAGTGAGCTATCGTTGCTTTTTCACCGCTTTATTACAGCTCATTCGAGAATTTTACAGTTGGTTGCACTTAGAGCGTTTATCTTTCGATTATGAGCTAGTGATTCAGGGGGACTCTCTTTAAAGTAACAAGTCCCAGAGGTATTGATGGGTGACAATCGATGTGTTCTCCACATTGAACCATTAAAATTTCACCGACCTACGCGGATGCGTAGGTTTTTTTTTGCTTGCGACTTGTAGGATTAAAAATAATACGCTTGTCACTAATAAAAAATAAATCCCATTTCCCTAAAAGACCTTGATTAAAAAGATAAAATGTGGTTTTGGTGGTGTTGCCGGAGGCTTACGTTTGTCGTTTGTTTGCTCGATAATTTCTAATACTGAATTTGACGATAATATAGGTAATATAAAACAAATGACGCAATTGATTTATTAGATACCAAATATCGCTCAATATTATTTTCAGATATCACTGAATAAGAATAGCAAAAATAATCACCATCTTTAATTGCCCACCTGATGTTTTTTCCCGATGAGTAATATACCCGTCATACTTCAAGTCGCAGGTGTGTTGGCTGCAACTCGAATTATTTAGGGTATAGAAGGCGTCACGCTGGATAATGCAGTCGGGCGAAGCCATTACCCACCCGCTCTTTTTACACGGCAGCCTAATGATTTTGGGCTGTTTTTTACTCGCCTTCTTCGTTGCTGTGTTAGCGTTTTCATCACTAGTGTTGATGCGGTTTATGGTATTGTTGAACCCTTTAACATGATGTGTCGTTGCGGTGTGTGCGTCGTCCCGATATTGCGGTTATTCCGGTGGTGAATGTGAATGATCGCAGGGGTGATCATGAACAATGAGCGGCATGTGAGTCCAGACCGGGCTGCATTGTTGTTTACAATACATTGTTGTTTACAATTAGGGAGGTGGGATGATTTATACCTTTTTACGCTGGATACTGAAACACCTGTATCGCATCCAGATCACGGGTGATGAAAGCAGTTTCCAGCAGTCGAGGGTATTGATTACCCCAAACCACGTTTCATTCCTTGATGGCGTGTTGATGGCGCTGTTTCTGCCGGTGCAAAACAAACTGGTGTTTGCCGTCTATTCTCGTATTGCCGAACATTGGCTGATGCGTTTGTTAAAGCCGTACGTCGATTTTCTACCGCTGGACCCAACCAAACCTCTGGCTATCAAGCAGTTGATTCGACTGGTGGAACAGGGGCGCCCGGTGGTGGTATTTCCGGAAGGGCGTATCACAGTGACCGGTTCACTGATGAAGATTTACAGCGGGGCGGCGTTCGTCGCTGCCCGTTCCGGCGCAGCGGTGGTGCCGGTGCGTATCGAAGGGCCGGAGTTTACCCATTTTGGCCGCCTGGGTGGGGTGTTGCGCCGCCGGCTGTTTCCTCGGTTTTCTCTGCACTTTCTGCCGCCAACCCGGTTACCGATGCCGGTAGCGCCGTCGTCGCGTGAGCGCCGCGAACTGGCCGGCGAGGCGCTGCACCGCATCATGATGGACGCACGTATGGCGGTGCGTCCGCGCCATACGTTGTATCAGGCGTTTCTGGCTGCCTGTGATCGTTATGGCTACCACTCGCCCTGTATTGAAGACATCAACCTGAACGAAGATAGCTACCATGGTTTGCTGAAAAAATCGCTTGGGGTGGCGCGCATTCTGCAGCGCTTTACCGGCGAGCGTGAGCATGTCGGGTTGTTGCTGCCCAATACGACGGTTACCGCCGCCGCGATTCTCGGTGCCTCGCTCAGTAGCCGTGTGCCGGCGATGCTGAATTACACTGCCGGGGTGAAAGGGATTCAAAGCGCGATGATCGCAGCGCGGATCAAAACCATCGTCACCTCGCGGCAGTTTCTGGAGAAAGGCAAACTGACCCACCTGCCACAGCAGGTGAAAGAGGCTAACTGGGTCTATCTGGAAGATTTGAAAAATACCGTCACGCTGTCGGACAAACTGTGGATTTTGTTCCACCTGTTGTTACCAAAGCGCGCTATGCAGCCGCAACAGCCGGACGACGCGGCGGTAATTCTGTTCACCTCTGGTTCGGAAGGCCACCCGAAAGGGGTGGTGCACTCCCATAACAGTGTGATGGCCAACGTAGAGCAGATTCGCACCGTGGCCGATTTCACGCCGCGCGACCGTTTCATGTCGGCATTGCCGCTGTTCCACGCCTTTGGGCTGACAGTCGGGCTGCTGACGCCGCTGATGACCGGCGCGCGGGTATTCCTCTATCCAAGCCCACTGCATTACCGCATTGTGCCGGAACTGGTGTATGACCGTAACTGCACGGTGCTGTTCGGTACCTCCACCTTTCTTGGGCACTATGCGCGCTTCGCCCACCCGTATGATTTCGCCCGCCTGCGTTACGTGGTGGCCGGTGCGGAAAAGCTGTCTGAACAGGTGCGAACCCTGTGGCAGGACAAATTCGGCATTCGCATTCTGGAAGGCTACGGTGTGACTGAGTGTGCGCCGGTGGTCGCTATCAACGTACCGATGGCCTGTAAACTGCATTCCGTTGGCCGACTGCTGCCGGGCATGGAGTCGAGATTGATTCCGGTGCCGGGTATCCACCACGGCGGTCGTCTGCAATTGCGTGGGCCGAACGTGATGAGCGGCTATCTGCGGGTGGAAAACCCCGGTGAGCTGGAACCACCCGCCGCGGAGAATGAACAAGGGGGGCGTGAAGCGAACTGGTACGACACCGGTGATATTGTCGATTTTGATGAACAGGGTTTCTGCACCATCCTTGGCCGTGTTAAGCGTTTCGCCAAACTGGCCGGAGAAATGGTGTCGCTGGAGAGTGTGGAGCAACTGGCGAATCAGGTGTCGCCACAGGCGCAACACGCTGCCAGCGCCCGCAGCGACAGCAGCAAAGGAGAAGCGCTGGTGCTGTTTACCACCGACGCTACGCTGACCCGCGACCGCCTGTTGACGCAAGCGCGAGTAAGCGGCGTGCCGGAATTGGCGGTGCCGCGCGATATTCGTTATCTGAAAGATCTGCCGCTGTTAGGCAGCGGCAAGCCGGACTTCGTTATGCTGCGTCAACTGGCGGAACAGCCTGCCGATGCGGCGCAAGACGTTGCGGACGCACAACCGGAGCATGATGCATGAGTCACCAGATGTCTTCCTCGTCGTCGCTGTTTTCCCGCGGTATGAATGCGGTGATGGTCGCGCAGTTTTTCTCCGCCTTCGGCGATAATGCGCTGCTGTTCGCTACGCTGGCGCTGGTGAAATCGCTGGCGTATCCCGACTGGAGCCATCCCTTCCTGCAAATGGGGTTTGTCGCCGCCTATATTGTACTGGCGCCGTTTGTCGGTCAGTTCGCCGATAGTTTCGCTAAAGGGCGGGTGATGATGCTTGCCAACGCCCTGAAACTGCTCGGCGCGTTGCTGATCTGCTTAGGGGGCAATCCGTTTTTGGGCTACACGCTGGTGGGGGTGGGCGCAGCGGCCTATTCCCCGGCTAAGTACGGTATTTTGGGCGAAATCACCCGTGGCGATCAGTTGGTGAAAGCCAACGGTCTGATGGAAGCCTCTACCATCGCGGCCATTCTTATCGGTTCGGTATTCGGCGGTGTTCTGGCTGACTGGCACATCTATGGTGCGCTGGCGGTGTGTGCGCTGGCTTATGGCATCGCGCTGGTCGCCAACCTGCTGGTTCCGCGATTGGCAGCCGCTCGCCCTGGTGCTTCCTGGCGTCCGGTACGCATGACCCGATCATTCTTTGACGCCTGCCGTGTACTGTGGCGCAACGGTGAAACCCGTTTTTCGCTGGTCGGCACCAGCATGTTTTGGGGGGCGGGCGTGACGCTGCGTTTCCTGTTGGTGCTGTGGGTGCCGCTGGCGCTGGGTATCAACGATAATTCGACGCCGACGCTGCTCAACGCCATGGTGGCGGTGGGGATTGTGGTCGGCGCAGCCGCTGCGGGCAAACTGGTGATGCTGAAAACCGTGCGGCGTTGTTTGCCCGCCGGGGTATTGATCGGCGTTATGGTGGGGGTATTCACCCTGCAGCATAATTTGCTGAGTGCTTACGCCTGCCTGTTGGCGCTGGGGGCGTTGGGCGGCTTTTTCATCGTGCCGCTTAATGCGCTGTTGCAGGAACGCGGTCGGGAAAGCGTGGGTGCAGGTAACGCTATTGCCGTGCAGAATTTAGGTGAAAACGGTGCCATGTTGTTGATGCTGGCGCTCTACTCGCTGGCGGTGAAGCTCGGTGTGCCGGTACTGGCGATAGGCGTTGGCTTTGGCGTGCTGTTTGCACTGGCGATTGCCGGACTGTGGGTTTGGGTGCAGGTGACTCAGCGGCGGCGTCGGCCAACATCTGCGGCCATGGATACGTCCGATGAGCGTGAATAACGGGAGTAGCGATGAGTCTGATTTGGCATGACTGGGGTGTGAAAGACCTGAATCCGTACGCGTTGTATGACATTTTGCGCCTGCGCAACCAGGTGTTTGTGGTGGAACAGCAATGCGTTTATCAGGACTTGGATGGGCTGGATCTGGTCGATGGCAATCGCCATGTGACGGCCTGGCAAAACGGCAGATTAATGGCCTGCGCGCGGCTGCTGGCGCCTCATGATCGACAAGATGTCGTGACTATTGGCCGGGTGGTCGTTGCCCCTGAGATACGTGGTCAGCGGCTTGGGCACCAGTTATTGATGCATTCGCAAGCAGTCTGCGCCCGACACTGGCCGGGGCGGGCGCAATATCTTTCCGCGCAGGCGCATTTGCAGCATTTCTACCAGCAATTTGGTTTTGTGGTCTGTGGCGACGGTTATGATGAGGATGGTATTCCCCATGTACCGATGCGAACGGCGGGATAGTGCGGCGGCAGGTTGTACAGTAGCAGGCAGTACAGAAGCAGGCAGTACAGAAGCAGGTAGTACAGAAGCATGAGTACAGCGGCATAGTGTTCGGTTGCGGCGCTGCTGGCCTATGGTGTGCCGCAGCCCTCGGTCAGGCTGTCGTCGGGCTGGTTTGGTCTGGCGTTAGTCAACTGGCGGAATGGGAAATGGTGCTGCCTAGCTTCTGAATGTCCTGACCAAAGCCGCGAGCAGTGTTGCATCCGCTCAGCGTGGTTGCCATGAAGGCGGTTGCGATCAGTAACATAACAATTTTCATGGTAGTTTACCTTGATGTGGAGTTTTATTCTGGATAGGGAAAATCCTGTGTTTACTTTGTCATAATCTCAAGTTTCGATTCAATGCTTTGTCAGTCTGTTAGCTTAGATAGTTGTGCTGAACCGCGTTTGCGGGCAGGTTGATGGTATCCCTGCCGTAGGATGTTGGATGTCGGTTCGGTTTATTCAGTTACAAGGAGCGTCATGTCTGGTCTGTTTCGCTGGTTAAACGCGTTTTGGTCAAGAAAACATCGACAACAAACGATACCTGCAATCGAGGGCGCCGGACAAATTGTATCGGCCTGTAGTTCGTTGCTGATGAATGCCCCAACGCAGGCGGCGATTATTTCCACTGATCCGGATAATCAGATAACGCTGTTCAATTCGGGAGCAGAGCGGTTGTTTGGTTTTCTCGCCAGCGAGGTCCTCGGTTGTGATGCCAGTACGGTAGTGCTGCGTCAGGGCGAAATGGGTCAACTGTCGCCACAAGAACTGCTACGCGATAACCGGCAATTTTCTGCATGGTGTTACCGGAAAAAAAATGGCGAGACGTTCTGGGGGGAGTTGAGCTTTCATGAGGTCCGCTTGCCTGAAGGGACGTTACTGGGCTACCTCAGTATTATTACTGATATTACCGAACGTAAACGGTTGCTGGAGCAGCTACAGCAACAGCAAAAAATGATGAATCTGCTGTTGCAACGCGTTCCGGCGGTGCTCTACACGTTTCTTATTCGTGACGATGAGTTGCGATTTGTCTACTGTAGCCCGGTATCCGACCGTGTGTTGGGCCTGACGCCGCAGGAAATGACCGCCCTACCGTTCGGCCCCGGCCATCCGCTGCAAGACATGATTCTGCAAGAAGATCTTGAGCATATCGTCGATCATTACGCCAGTGACGATGGTCGGCACCATAGCTGGCGCAGTGATTTTCGCATCCGTACCGAAAACGGCGAGATACGCTGGATTCATGCCGAAGCGGTAACGCCTTACCCGGAAGACGACGGCATCGTGTTTTATGGTTCGATGCTTGATATTACCGATCTCAAACAGTCCGAGACATTGTTGCAGGTATTGGCACAGACCGACTTTCTGACGGGTATTGCTAATCGTCGTTATGTCGATGAACGTTATCAACAACTATGGCTACAGCATGAGCCTACCCGGCAGCCCTTGTCGTTACTGATGATAGATATTGATCGCTTCAAGCGCTTCAACGATAGCTACGGCCATAGCCAGGGTGATGCCTGCATTAAGTCGGTCGTAAAAACGCTGGCGGATCAACTGCCATCACCAGAATGCTTGCTGGGGCGTTATGGTGGCGAAGAGTTTATTGTGGTATTGCCGCAAACTGACTACCAACTGGCGTTGTCGCTGGCGGAGCGCTGCCGTCAGGCCGTCGAGTCGATGGCGATTCCTCATAGCGCGTCGTCACAGGGGGTGGTGACGGTGAGCATTGGCGTTGCGGTAGCAAGGCCGGGCCGCGATGGTTGCAGCATCACGCAGTTAAGCAATGATGCTGATCAGGCGCTTTACCGTGCTAAGCATTTGGGCCGCAATCGGGTGGAGGGCGCAGGCGAGCCGGAACCAGAAGGCTGTGCCAGCCTGATAACGGCTCACCCGCAAGCGTTGTGACAAACATAAGCGTTGTGACAAACATAGCGGGTCACTCTTTTTATTCTTCCGCCAGAAATAGCTCCAGCAGCGAGTTGAGAAACAGCTTACCGTGCTCGGTCACCTGCCAGTGCTGCCCGGTTTCCGTCAGGTAACCTTGCGCCAGCGCGGCATCCAGTTGTGTTCTGATGACGCTTTCCGGCAGTCCGGTGTAGGCAGTAAACTCGGTACGCGGCGCGGGTTCCAACAGCCGCAAGCGGTTCATAAAGAATTCGAAGGGCCGGTCGGCCAGCGCGACTTCGCTGCGTTGTTGCAGATAGTTTCCCTGCATATAGCCTCGCGGGTGGCGGGTTTTCACCGTGCGCACGATAGCGCCGTCGGCGAAGGTGATTTTGCCGTGTGCACCGCATCCAATGCCCAGATAATCACCGAAGCGCCAGTAGTTGAGATTATGCTGGCACTGGTAACCCGGTTTGGCGTAGGCCGATGTCTCATACTGCTGATAGCCGGCGTCGCTCAGCAAATGGTGGCCTTGCTCGAAAATATCCCACAGTGCGTCGTCGTCCGGCAGCACTGGCGGCCTGGAGCCAAACAGCGTATTCGGCTCGATGGTGAGCTGATACCAGGACAGGTGCGGCGGGTTGAGCGCTATCGCCTGACGCAAATCGTCCAGCGCTTCATCCAGCGATTGTTCCGGCAGCCCGTGCATCAGGTCCAGATTGAAACTGCGTAACCCCAGACCAGCAGCCAGACGAGCGGCGCGTTTGGCCTCTTCCGGGCCGTGGATGCGGCCCAGCCGCGTTAGCTTATCCGGGCTGAAACTCTGTACGCCGATGGATATTCGGTTAACGCCCGCCCGCTGGTAGCCGCTAAACCGGTCGGCTTCCACCGTACCGGGATTGGCTTCCATGGTGATTTCCGCATCCGGCGTTAGTGGTAACCGCGCCCGTACGCCGTCCAGCACGTGTTGCATCGCCCCGGCGCTGAGCAGGCTTGGTGTGCCGCCGCCAATAAAAATGCTGTGCAGGGGGCGACCACCCGCCAGAAGCAGGTCAGCATCCAGATCCGCCAGCAGGTGTGCCACATAATCGTCGTGCGGCACCTCGCCTTTGAGCGCGTGGGAGTTGAAGTCGCAGTAAGGGCACTTTTGCACGCACCAGGGAATGTGGATGTACAGGCTGAGCGGCGGCAGATTAAGCATGTCGCAGCGCATCCAGTAACTGGCGCAGCGCCTGACCACGGTGGGAGTGAGCGTTTTTCTCTTCACGGCTGAGTTCTGCGGCGGTTTTGCCGAGTTGCGGCACGAAGAACACCGGGTCATAGCCGAAGCCGCCTTCGCCGACAGGCGCACGGGTGATGATGCCCTGCCAACTGCCATGGCACACCAGCGGCGTGGGGTCGTCGGCATGGCGCAGATACACCAGTACGCAGTGGAAGCTGGCCTGACGCTGCTCGTCCGGTACGTTATCCAGCGCCACCAGCAGTTTGTCCAGATTCTGCCGGTCACTGGCGTCTTCCCCGGCATAGCGGGCGGAATAGATGCCCGGTGCGCCACCCAATGCGTTGACCGCCAGCCCCGAATCATCGGCGATGGCGGGCAGGCCGGTTTCACGTGCGGCGTGGCGTGCTTTCAGAATGGCGTTTTCGATAAAGGTCAAACCGGTTTCTTCGGCGGAATCGACGCCCAGCGTGGTTTGCGCCACCACGTCAAGACCGAAATCCGCCAGCAGACCGGCGAGTTCACGCACTTTACCGGCATTGCCGGTGGCTAAAACCACGTTTTGCATCTGTTGTTCCTGCAATCTGTTTCA
This sequence comes from Dickeya sp. CFBP 2040, assembly GCF_012273755.1. NCBI lineage: Bacteria > Pseudomonadati > Pseudomonadota > Gammaproteobacteria > Enterobacterales > Pectobacteriaceae > Dickeya > Dickeya sp. CFBP 2040. The sequence continues at coordinate 104,250 of NZ_JAAVXH010000087.1, read as the reverse complement.
GGGTGTTGGTTCAGGGAATAGGCTCAGACGATGAGGCCCGCGACATCGGTCGGGATGGCTTGCGGGTTGACGATTCTAATCTGTTTGTGGCGCCCAAGCTCCCCTTTTTCGATGGTCACCATGCTTTTGGCGACACGGAACTGTTTGGCAAGAAATTTGATCAGGTGGGCGTTGGCCTGGCCGTCTACCGGCGGTGCGGTGATGGCGACTTTGAGTTCGTCGCCATGCAACCCGATAATCTGGTCCCGGCTGGCTTTCGGCTGAATATACAGCCGAATCACCAGCCCGTCTTCACAGCGACTGACGGCACTCACAGCAGGAACCACAGCCCCGGAAAAAAGTCCATGCCGAGATAGTTCAACAGGTACAGCACTAAAATGACGATCATCGGCGAGAAATCCAACCCGCCGGCTGATGGCAGAATGCGGCGCAACGGTCCTGTCAGCGGTTCGGTCAACTGATACAGCATGTAGTCTACCGGGCTGCGGCCCTGGCTGACCCAGCTCATCAGCGAGCGGACAATCACGACCCAGAACACCAGATAACCGGCGGATTTAATCAGCGCCAGTAGTCCGACCAGCAGGTTGATCGGGCTGAGCGACAGCGAGCCGACCTGAATCAGCAACAATAACGGGTATTTCAGCGTGGTAAGCAGAAACGCCAGCAGCAGCGAGGCGCTGTCTATCGGACCCAGCGACGGAATAATGCGGCGCAACGGGCCGATGATCGGTTGGGTGAGTTTCACCACGAACTGGGCCAGTGGGTTGTAAAAATCACTGCGCGCCCACTGCATCCAGATACGCAGCAGCAACACCATTACGTACAGGTCAATCAGGGTCTTGACCAGAAAAGTCAGGGTAAGCATGAGACAGTCATTCCTTCATTTAAAGTCATGTTTCAGATGGCATCAAAACAGCGATTCCATTTCTCTTGCACGGTGCACGGCGGCCTGCATGGCATCAGCGACAATCTGTCCCAACTGGCGTTCGTTGAACACGCGTAGCGCCTCGGCGGTGGTGCCGCCTTTAGAAGTCACATTTTCCCGCAATGTCGATAATGGCGTATCCGGGCTTGCCTCCACCAGCGCCGCCGCGCCGCTGGCCGCCTGTTGCACCAGCAGGCGGGCGGTATTGGCGTCGAATCCCTGACGAATCGCTTCCTGCTGCATGGCTTCCATAAACAGGAAAAAATAGGCGGGGGCGCTGCCGGCAGCAGCAATCACGCCATTAATGTGCGGCTCGTCGGCGACCCAACACAGCTTACCAACGCTGTTCATCAGGTCGGCGGCAAACGCGCGATCAGTTTCGCTAACCTCGGCTGGCGCGTACAGACCGCTCATGCCTTGGCCCACCAGCGACGGGGTATTGGGCATAATACGTACGATATTGAGCGATGCGCCCAATAACTGGCGGAACCGGGCGACGCTGACGCCGGCGGCGATTGACAGCACCAGTTTACCGCTGAAATCTACCTGCTGTGCCAGCTCCCCGCAAACCTCGGCCATCAGTTGCGGTTTAACCGCCAGCACCACAACCGCGGCATCACGGGCGCAGGCGACATTGTCGCTCAGGCTGGTAATGCCATAGCGGGCGGCCAGTGTGTCCCGGTGGGTGGCGGACGGTGCGCTGACGCTGATGTGGCTGGCCGGATAACCGCCTGCCATCAGACCGGCGATGATCGCCTGCGCCATATTGCCCGCGCCGATAAAGGCTATTTTACGGTGTTCCATCAGATTCTCGCTGTTCTTATCTGTCCGTTAAGGTTAACTGGTGGGTGAGTGGTAATCACGTGCGCCAAAAATCGCGGTGCCGATCCGCACCAGTGTGCTGCCTGCTTCAATAGCGGCGGCCATGTCGTCGGTCATTCCCATCGACAAGGTATCCAAAGTGCCATAATCCACTTTCAGTTGCAGAAAAAGTTCGGTCATTTGACGAAATACCGCCAGTTGACGGGTGTGATCCGTTTCCGGTGCGGGGATCGCCATCAACCCACGTAGCCGCAGATTCGGCAACCGCGCCACGCTGGCTGCCAGTTCCGGCAGGTCGCTGGCCATCATGCCGGACTTGCTCGCTTCCTGACTGATATTGACCTGTAACAGCACGTTGAGCGGCGGCAGATGTGCCGGGCGCTGTTCGTTCAGTCGCTGGGCGATGCGCAGTCGGTCGATGGTGTGACACCAGTCGAAATGCTCTGCCACCAGGCGGCTCTTATTCGACTGCAACGGCCCGATAAAATGCCATTCCAACACGGTATCCGGCTGGGCGGCCTGAAAATGAAGGATCTTATCCACGCCTTCCTGTACATAGTTTTCGCCAAACGCCCGTTGTCCGGCTGCAATAGCTTCTTCGAGCGCGCTCACAGGTTTGGTTTTGCTGACGGCAAGCAATGTAATCTCTTCTGAAGCACGGCCACAACGTTGCGCCGCCGCTGAGATTTTCTGCCGGACGTCCTGTAGATTTTGCTGAACTGTCGATATCGTCGCTACCGGTGTCATCGTCATAGTGATTTAAGGAGGCCAATCAATGGATGTGAGTGAATGGGTGAGCGCTAGTGTAAAACAGAATGTATCCGATCTGCACCTGTGTAGCGGTCACCCGCCGGTGTGGCGTATCGACGGTCAACTGGTGACGGATGTCGCCCAGCCGCCGTTGCACAACGCTGAGCTGGAGCAGTGGTGCCGCAGTTGGCTGGACCCGGCCTGCGATCAGCAACTGCGCCAATACGGGCAGACCGACTGTGCGCTGACGCTGCCGGAAGGTCAGCGGTTACGGGCAAACCTGTTTATGCAGCGTCACGGTTTGTCGGCAGCACTACGCTTGATCCCGCAACATCAGCCTGATTTGCAGGCGCTGGGTGCGCCGCCGGTGATAGCGGATCTGGTCACCTGCACCGATGGCCTGATTCTGGTGACGGGGGCGACCGGCAGCGGTAAATCCACCACGCTGGCAGCGATGATAGCCGAACTTAATCAACGCCGTGCTTGCCACATCATTACGCTGGAAGACCCGATAGAGTTCCTGCATACCAGCACGCGCTGCCTGATCCAACAGCGGGAAATGGGCCGTCACAGCGAAGGGTTCGCCAGTGCGTTGCGAGCCGCGTTGCGTGAAGACCCGGACGTGCTGTTGCTCGGTGAGCTGCGCGACAGCGAGACGATTCGACTGGCGCTGACGGCGGCGGAAACCGGTCACCTGGTACTGGCTACGCTGCATACCCGGCGGGCTGTACAGGCGGTGGATCGGTTAGTCGATGTGTTCCCTGCCGAGGAGAAAGCGTTTGTGCGTGCGCAACTGGCTGCGAGTTTGCAGGCGGTGGTGGCGCAGAAATTAGTACCGGGGGTGCAAGGCGGACGCGTGGCACTGTTTGAGGTACTGACTGCTACGCCCGCGGTCAGCAACCTGATCCGCGAAGGCAAAACTCACCAGTTGACCAGTGTGCTGCAAACCGGCAGTCAGGTGGGGATGCAAACCTTTGAGCAGAGCTATCAGCAGCGGTATCGGGAAGGCGTGTTGCCGGAGGATGCGCCTGACGGCGCATCATCATAAAGGCATCAGCTCATCTCTCGGCTTGGCGTGTTGCGGTGTTTAGTCCGACTTCGCCACAGCAGTGTCGGCTATGGTTTGTAGCATCGCCGTAAACTCAGGAGCGGGCACCGGGCGCGAAAACAGAAAACCCTGAGCATAGTCGCAACCGATGCGGGCGAGGGTGTCGCACTGTTGCTGTGTTTCAATCCCTTCCGCCACCACTTTGAGGCCAAGGCTGTGCGCCATGGCGATAATCGCCACACAGAGTTCAAACCCGACACCATCGATATCCTCAACAAAGGAGCGATCAATTTTCAGGCAATCAATGTCGAATTTTCTGAGATAGGCGAGTGAGGAATACCCGGTCCCGAAATCATCAATGGCGATCTGGATGCCGGTGTCACGAAACAGATGCAGGTTGTTGTTGACCCGCAGTTCGGCATTCAACAGCAAACCTTCTGTGATTTCGATGATCACGGCGCTTCCGTCCAGCCCGTGTCGCTCCAGTTCCTGGACCCAGCTCATGTCAGAGAAGTCTTTGCTGCGCAATTGGATTGGTGACTGGTTGATGGCGATTTGGAAATTCGGGTCGAATGTTTTACGCCACTGTGCCAGTTGGGTGATGGCCTGCCGGGCGACCCAGTCACCGAGTGGCACAATCAGGCCGGTATCCTCGGCAAGAGGAATAAACTCCGCCGGGCTGACCATACCGCGTGTGGGATGATGCCAGCGCACCAGCGCTTCGGCTTTGACTACGTTGTTGCTTGCCAGTTCGATGATGGGTTGGTAATACACTTCGAATTGGTCGCACTGGATGGCATCACGCAAATCGTTGGTCAGACGTAAACGGGCGCGTGCCGCCTGTTGTAAGGCAGGAGTGTAGTAATTAAAACAGTTGCGCCCGGCTCCTTTGGCGGCATACATGGCCTGATCGGCATTTTTGAACAACCCTTCCAACGTGTCGCTATCGTTGGGAAATAAGGCAATACCGATGCTCGCTGAAACCAACATGCTTTCTCCGTCGATATTGAACGGGCGTGCCAGATGTTCCAACAGGGTTTTGGCTATACGTTCGCAATCATCGGTGCGGAGCAGATCAGACAAGATGATCGCAAATTCGTCGCCCCCCAAACGGGCGATAGTATCAGCCCCCTGAATATAATCGGTAATGCGGTTTGAAACCGCAAAGAGCAGCGCATCGCCGGCACTGTGTCCCAGGCTGTCATTGACCGATTTGAAATGGTCAAGGTCAATCAGCATCAGTGCCATTGGGCGTCCGGTACGTTTAGCGCATTCAACCGCTCGCTCAAGCTTATCCTGAAACATATGCCGGTTTGGCAGCGTGGTCACCGCGTCATAGTTGGCCTGTCGCCAGATCAGTTCCTCCTGCTTTTTGCGCTGTGTGATGTCGGAAAACATGCCGACATAACTTAACGGCGTGCCTGCTGCGTCTTTGACTACATTAATCGTCAGCTCTTTGAGGTAGGGAGTGCCATCTTTTTTGCGATCCCACATTTCACCGATCCACAACCCTTCTTCGTTCAAGGTACGCCCCATGGCGTTATAGAAATCGTCATCGTGCTGGTCGGATCTAAACATGTGCGAAGGTTGCCCGACTATTTCGGCTGGGCTATACCCGGTCAGGTGGGTGAACGCTGGGTTGATGGCAATCACTTGATTATTGGTACCAATAACGATGATGGCTTCCTGACTGCTTTCATAGACTGTGGCGGCAATCTTCATCTGTTCTCGTGCTTTTTGACGCTCGGTAATATCAAGCACGTATACCAGTCGGTCCGCCCTGTGCCCATGCTGCGCAAAAGGGACGGATTCTGACCAAACAGTAATAACGGCACCATCATGGCGAACCACAGTCCATTCTCCCCCCAGCGTGCTGCCTTCATTCAGAAATAACTGATGACGAGCCAGTACGGATTCGCGGGCGGACTCTGGAAAAACCATGGTAAAGGAGTGGTTAATCATTTCTTCCTGGGTATACCCATAGATGGCGCTATAGGCTGGGTTGACGGTGACATAATTTCCGTCGTAATTGATAACGGCAATACCTACCGGGCAGCGGTCAAGAATGGCCTGAAACAGACTTTCTGAATTCCATGGATAACCTGTCATCATTCACCTCATCATTGATGCTGCTTTTGTGACAAACCGTGTTGACTGACGGGTAATCGTGTTGCCATGCCGCCAGCCGATGGATGGTACGCGAGTCTGGTTTGTACGCTGCGTCTTGTGGTTAATTTATTATTTTTAATGTGAATCTTTCTGTATGCATCAAACTGGCCATAAGCGCTGCCGTCGTTCCGTTTCGATGAAGGTGTTTGTCTCATTCATTTTCTTTTAGCTCATTTTGCAGAAACTGTCCTGACAGAGAAATTATCGACCACTGACAGCAACTTCTGAGAAGTCTGTATTGAATTAAGGAAAAAAAGTGGGTTTAGAGAAAAACAGAAGATGATGTACGGTGGGCTGCCTACGCGTGTGGTCAATGTATCTTCTTGGAAAAGGGTGATGATTTTCCATCACCCAATCGTGTCTTTCCCGTTTATTGCGCTATAGCGGCTATTTTGCGCTATTGCGGCAGGTGGTTATTGCAGCATGGAGGGATAGCGTACGCGTTCAGGGTCGCGCTGCATGATGATACGCCCGTGGCGGATGGACAACCGCGCTTTAGCCTGACGCTGCACGGCGTCGTAGTCGTTTTCCGCATCCAGAATCAGTAGGTTGGCCGGGCGGCCAACGGCGAGACCATAGCGTTCGCCCAGATGCAGTGCCTTGGCGCTGTTGTCGGTGACGAAATCAAGACAGCGTTGCAGGTCCTGGTACCCCATCATGTGGCAGATATGTAGCCCGGCGTCGAGAATACGCAGAATGTTGCCGTTGCCGAGCGGATACCATGGATCTTTGATGGAATCCTGTCCGAAGCAGACGTTCATGCCGGCGCGGTCCAGTTCGGCTACCCTGGTGACGCCGCGGCGTTTGGGGAAGCTGTCGAATCGGCCTTGCAGGTGGATGCTTTCGGTTGGACACGACACGAAGCTAATGCCCGAACGCCGTAGCAGACGGAACAGTTTTGAGCAGTAAGCGTTGTCATAAGACCCCATGGCTACGGTGTGGCTGGCGGTGACGCGCGCTCCCATATCCCGCACCCGCGCCTCCTCTGCCAGCACCTCCAGAAAACGTGAGTGTGGATCGTCGGTTTCGTCGCAATGTACATCGACCAGACAACCGGTACGCTCCGCCAGATCCATCAGAAACTTCACCGAGCTGACCCCTTGTTCGCGGGTGTTTTCAAAATGAGGAATGCCACCGACCACGTCGGCACCCAGCGTGATGGCGCGCTCCATCAACTGGCGGCCTTCCGGGTATGAGTCGATGCCCTCTTGCGGAAAAGCGACGATTTGCAGGTCGATCAGATCTTTTACTTCGTCTTTGACGTCCAGCATCGCTTCCAGCGCCGCCAGCGATGGATCGGTAACATCGACATGAGTGCGAACGTGCTGGATGCCGTGGTCGCGCAGCATACCGATCGCCGTATGAGCACGACGCCGGGTGTCTTCGCGGGTAATCGTGGCTTTGCGCTGGCTCCAGCGCTCAATCCCTTCAAACAGCGTGCCACTCATGTTCCATTCCGGCTCGCCTGCGGTCAGGACGGCATCAAGATGAATGTGCGGCTCTACCAGCGGTGGGATGACCAGTTGCCCGGCGGCATCAATGGCGTCCGGCGTGGTGGGCAGCATAGTGGGTTGGACATCTATCGCAGCAATCAGGCCGTTGTGAAGTTGCAGCGTGTAAAACCCAGCCTGATGACGCAACGCAGCGTTGATAATCTTCATAACGACTCCTGTTCCTGTGGGAGGATATTGAACAGCGGTATGGCGGTTTCCTGCGTCGGTGAACCGGACAGTCGCCAGATTAACAGTGCAACGGTAGCGCTGAGGCGAAACAACGGGTCATTCAGGCTGCTGCCCGACAGCTGTTCAATACGTTGCAGACGTTGATGCAGTGTATTGCGATGGATGTCCAGTCGCTCGGCGGCTTTGAGCAGATTGCTGTTTTCCTGCAATACCGCATCCAGCGTTTCAATCAGCAAATAAGGTGATTTGCGGCTATTTTCCATCAGATTGTCCAGTATGTTGTGCATAAATCGGGTGAGCAATGCCGGGTCGTTGACGGCGTTCAGCAATTGCAGCACCCCTAGTTCAGTGTAGTCGCACAAGCCGGTTTCAGGCCGCATAGCCGCAGCGGCGTTCAGCGCTTGTCTGGCTTCGTTGAGTCCGCGCCGGTAGTGCGAGGCCGTGCTGACCGGGCCGGATATCCCGCCGTGCAACGTCAGTGGCGCGATATCGGCGTTGACGGCCTGGCGGAATGCCGCAAGCCCATGATGCTGTTGTTGCAGCAGCGGACTGTTGGCCTGTAACACCGTAAGCCATAGATCACCGAGCGTGACCGGCGGCAGGGCGTCGGGCATTAGTTCCTGTAGCTGTTGCTGCAACTGCTGGTGCGCCCCATGCAGTTGTGCTTCTGGGTAAGTTTGTGCTTCCGGGCAAGCGTCATGAGGTGAAGAAAACAAGGAGGCTATGTCGCATAAGCGCCATGCTATCACCCGGTGCGGCTGGTCCAGCGGCCATTGCAACCGGGCGGCGCGCAGATAAATAAGCGGCAGATCCAGTGAGTCGCTGGTCAGCAACTGGAGCAGAATATCGCTGCGCCATTTATCCCGGTCGCTTTCGCTATGACGATAAAACACCTTCCTGTGATGAGATGCCGACATGATGATCCCTCTGACTTTGTCCCGATAGGGGAAACGGCAATGTCTGTGAAACGCAGCAAGAAACGTGCCGGTTTTGCTGTGAGCGGCGGTGCGGTGATGGGGGGGCAATCCTGTGCAGGCTGCATGATTTGGCGTCAAAATATGGCATGTCATGCCCGTTTGCTGTGCGTTGTGCTGTGTTATGTACCGCAAGTGTGACGCTGTCGGACGATCGAGAAGACGGGGCGCTAAGACTAAGAAACGGCAGTGGCCGTGATGGCCACTGCCGAAGCAGAGGGGGAATCAGCGTGTTTGCAGCAGAGGCGTATGCTCTTTAATACGGAACATCGCCATTGCCTGCACCAACTGGCGAGACTGCTCTTCCAGCGATTGGGTAGTGTCGGTCGATGCCTTGACCAGCGAAGCATTCTGCTGGGCTACTTTGTCAATCTGGGTGAAGGCGATATTCACCTGTTCAATGCCGCGATGCTGTTCCTGAGAGGCGTAGGAGATCTCTTTCATCAGGCTGGTGATGCGGTTGATCTCTTCCGCTACGTCGTCCATGGTTTCACCCGCTTTGGCCGCCAGATCCAGCCCTTGCGACACATGGGACTGAGAGTCCAGAATCAGCGTGCGGATCTCTTTGGCGGCCTGGGCGCTGTGCTGCGCCAGATTCCGCACTTCGCCTGCGACCACGGCAAAACCTTTGCCCTGCTCACCGGCGCGGGCGGCTTCCACGGCGGCGTTGAGCGCCAGAATGTTGGTCTGGAAGGCAATGCCGTCGATAACGCCGAGAATATCGCTGATGCGTTTGGCGCTGGTGGCGATTTCACGCATTTTCTCCACCACATAGTTAACGGATTCATTGCCGCGATCCGTGGTGTCGGAAACCTGATTGGTCAACTGGTGGGCCAGTTCAGCGTTATCGGCATTGCGTTTAACCGTCGCACTCAGTTCTTCCAGGCTGGCGGCTGTCTGCTCCAGCGCCGCGACCGACTCCTCGGTGCGTTCTGCCAGATGGCGGTTACCGCTGAATAGTTCACGACTGCCTTGATCAATCTGATAACTGGCGTCACGTACCTGACCGACTGAATTCAGCAACGCCAGTTGCATACGCTCGATGGCATCGTTCAGCCGCCCCAGTTCATTGTTGCCCGCAGGCGTAACGCGGCGGGTCAAATCACCGGAAGCCACGTGCTCCAGTTGCTCAATAGCGTTGTCCAGCGGTTTGAGCAGCATGTGGCGCAATGCCAACCAACCCAGCAGCACCAGCAGCAAAGATAACAAACAGGCAAACCCGATCAGCATCAGCATTAACTGTTCGTTGCTATTGGCCTGTTGGATGTGTTGTGCGGAGAGTTGTTGGGAGTAGCTGCGGAAATTCTGGATGGATTTATCAAACGCATCGCTAAGCGGGGTCAGATTGTTTTCCAGCAAGGTGTAATATTCGTCGGTGTACTGTCTTTTCAGGGCGTCTAACATCGGTTTTAGCCCCTGGTTCAGGTAATCCTGATAACTTTTCAACACCTGTTGCGCCAGTTTCTGTTCTGGTTCGCTCGTGGTTTCCACACTGCTGAACTGGCGAATTTCCTTGTCGGATTGTTGTACGTAGCTGTCCAATTTATCCGTTTCTTTGGCGCCTACGTCCAGCAACCCGATTTCTATTTTACGTACCGCCAGCGTAGCGGACGCTCTGGCACGTAACGTCAGGTTATAACCATTCATCAACGCGCCCAACTGTTCACCCTGGATCTGGTTGAGCGACGTCAGGGAAGCGCGGCTCTTATTGATAGCCTGAATCCCCATACCGCTGACCAGCAGTAATAACAGGGTGATAACGGCCAGCAGCGTCAGCAGACCGGTACGGATGGAGATATTTTTTAAACGCATGGTTCCATTTCCTATGTGTGTGCAGAGAACAAAAAACCACTGACAAAGCCTGTTTATGGCTCGCCGTACGTTAAGGTGCTGTAGGGGTAATTTTGTTCAGAACATAGCAGATGAAATAGTTCGTTAAAAAGTGAGATTCTCTTATATTTTGTGAATAGAAATATATATATTCGGGGAATTAATCTTTAGGGAAGATCAAATGGCGCTAAATAAATTCGCCCGGCGCTGATCACTGGTTTATCATCTGCTGATAAAAAATGAACATAATGGGCCGATGCCTTGGCTGGCGAGCGCCATCCCAGTTCTGGTCCGCGTTTTCCGGGGCAGTCGAATGAATATCCGGCAAGGTTTCCGAGGTTTCTGTGCAGTTAACAAGTTTTACAGATTATGGTTTGCGAGCGCTGATTTATATGGCGTCACTGCCGGAGGGCAAAATGACCAGCATTTCAGAAGTCACTGAAGTGTATGGCGTGTCACGCAATCATATGGTGAAGATAATCAATCAACTGAGTCATGCCGGGTTGGTTATGGCCGTACGCGGTAAAAATGGCGGCATCCGATTGGGACGCGATCCGTCTGCTATCCGCATTGGCGATGTGGTGCGGGAATTGGAGCCGCTCTCTCTGGTTAACTGTAGCAAGGAGTTTTGTCATATCACCCCCGCCTGCCGTTTAAAGCAAGCCTTGCATCAGGCGGTACAGAATTTCCTGAAAGAACTGGATAATTATACGCTCGCCGATATGGTGGAAGAAAATCCGCCCCTCTATAAATTACTTCTGGTTGATTAAGCCTGTTCAGCCAACTGCTGATGACAACGGAGGAACCGCAATGTCACAAGATCCGTTTCTGGAACGTGAAGCAGAAAAATACGAATTCCCTATCCCCAGCCGCGAGTACATTCTGGAGCATCTGGCAAAACGAGATACGCCTATCAGCCGCGAGGAGTTGGCTTCTGATCTACAACTGACCAGCGATGAACAACTGGAAGGGTTGCGTCGTCGGTTACGTGCCATGGAGCGTGATGGACAACTGGTGTTTACTCGCCGCCAGTGTTACGCGCTGCCGGAAAAACTGGATTTGCTGCGCGGTATGGTGATTGGTCATCGTGATGGCTATGGTTTTCTGCGGGTGGAAGGGCGTAAAGATGACCTTTACCTGTCCGCCGAACAAATGAAAACCGTGATTCATGGCGATGTGGTGCTGGCTCAGTCGCTGGGGGAAGACCGCCGGGGACGTCGGGAAGGGCGCATCGTACGCGTACTGGAGCCGCGCAACAGCCAGATAGTCGGGCGTTACTTCACCGAAGCCGGCACCGGTTTTGTGGTGCCGGACGACAGCCGCCTGAGTTTTGACATCCTGATTCCGCCGGAATTTATCGCCGGTGCCCGTATGGGGTCGGTGGTGGTAGTGGATCTGACCCAACGTGCGACCCGCCGCACCAAGGCTATCGGCAAGATAGTGGAGATTCTCGGCGATAACATGGGGACCGGGCTTGTGGTAGACATCGCGCTACGCACCCATGAGATCCCGCATAGTTGGCCGCCCAAAGTGGAAGAGCAGGTGAGCGACCTGACGGAAGAGGTGCCGGAAGACGCCAAACAAGGCCGGGTCGATTTACGTAAACTGCCGCTGGTCACCATTGACGGTGAAGACGCGCGCGATTTTGACGACGCCGTGTACTGTGAGAAGAAACGCGGCGGCGGCTGGCGACTGTGGGTGGCTATCGCTGACGTCAGCTACTATGTGCGTCCTGGTACGGCGTTGGACCATGAGGCCCGCGCGCGCGGTACCTCGGTTTACTTCCCGTCGCAGGTGGTGCCGATGCTGCCGGAAGTGCTTTCCAACGGGCTATGTTCGCTCAACCCACAGGTAGATCGCCTGTGTATGGTGTGTGAAATGACCGTTTCCGCGCAGGGCAAATTGTCCGGCTACCAATTCTATGAAGCGGTGATGAGTTCTCATGCCCGTCTCACCTACACCAAGGTGTGGAATATTTTGCAGGGCGACGACGCGTTGCGCGAGCATTACCAGCCGCTGGTGGCGCCGCTGGAAGAGCTGCACCGGATGTATAAGGTGCTGGAACATGCGCGTGAGGTGCGTGGCGGTATCGCATTTGAAACCGAAGAAGCCAAATTCATCTTTAACGCTGAACGTCGCATCGAACGGGTGGAAGCGGTGGTGCGTAACGATGCGCACAAGCTGATTGAAGAGTGCATGATTCTGGCGAATATCTCGGCGGCGAAGTTTGTCGAGAAGAGCGAAGAGCCGGCGTTGTTCCGTGTGCATGACCAGCCCAGCGAAGACCATGTGCTGGCGCTGCGCAGCGTGCTTGGCGAGCTGGGGCTGACGCTGAACGGCGGCATGAAACCGCAGCCGAAAGATTATGCCGAACTGATGAATTCCATCGCTGAGCGGCCCGATCATGAAATGTTGCAGACTATGCTGCTGCGCTCAATGAAGCAGGCTATCTACGACCCGGAAAACCGCGGTCACTTTGGGCTGGCGCTGACCTCGTATGCACACTTTACCTCGCCTATCCGGCGTTATCCGGACCTGTCGCTGCACCGTGCCATTAAGTATCTGTTGAGCGACCGTAAAGCCCGCTGGACTCACAGCGGTGGCTGGCACGCCGATTTCAACGAGATGTTACAACTGGGCGAGCACTGCTCGATGACGGAACGCCGGGCCGACGAAGCCACGCGTGATGTGGCCGACTGGCTGAAGTGTGACTTCATGCAGGATCATGTTGGGGAAACCTTTACCGGCATTATCTCCAGCGTCACCGGTTTTGGTTTCTTCGTACGCCTCAATGACCTGTTTATCGATGGTCTGGTGCACGTCTCCACGCTGGATAACGATTATTATCGCTATGACAACGTCGGCCAGCGTTTGATCGGCGAATCCCGTGGTCAGACTTATCGACTGGGGGACGAGGTGGAAATCCGTGTTGAAGCGGTACACATGGATGAACGCAAGATTGATTTTGCGTTGATCTCTTCCACCCGTAAGGTGCGTGGTGCAGGCAAAACCGCGCGTGATCGGGTGAAGAAAGGCAGCGATGCAGGCGCGAAGCCACCGCGTCGTCGGCGCACCGGCCAGCGCGCCAACTTTGAGCCGGATAGCGCGTTCCGCCCTGAAGGCGACGGTAAAAAACGCCAGCCTGCCAGCAAGGATAAAGGTAAGGCGAAAACCGGCGGTAAAAAGAAGGCGGCAAAATCGCAAAAGAACGCTGAAAAAACGCGTAAGATTGCGGCGGCCACTCGCGCTAAGCGCGCCAGCAAAAAGACGAAACCGGCAGAGTGACGCAGGTCGCCTGACCGTTGTATGTGTATCATGGGCAGCCGGGTTGGCTGCCTTAACCTGTTTGAAGCGTATTATTAAAGAGTAGTAATGAGCGAAATTATTTACGGCATCCATGCGGTGAAAGCGCTGCTGGAACAAGATCCCCAACGTTTTCTGGACGTGTTCATCCTAAAAGGGCGTGAAGACCGCCGCCTGCAACCGCTGATCACCGAACTGGAAGCCAACGGCATCGCGGTGCAGGTTGCCAGCCGCCAGTGGCTGGATGATAAGGTGGATGGCGCGGTGCATCAGGGCATTGTCGCCAGGGTGAAAGAAGGCAGACAGTATCAGGAAAACGACCTGCCGGGGCTGCTGGCATCGTTGGATACTCCGTTCCTGCTGGTGCTGGATGGGGTGACCGACCCGCACAATCTGGGTGCCTGCCTGCGTAGTGCTGACGCGGCGGGGGTTCACGCAGTGATTGTGCCGCGTGATCGTTCCGCCCAACTGAATGCCACCGCGAAGAAAGTCGCCTGCGGCGCAGCGGAAACGGTGCCGCTGATCCGCGTCACCAATCTGGCGCGCACGCTGCGTTTCTTGCAGGAACAAAACGTCTGGATCGTCGGTACGGCGGGCGAAGCGGATCATACCTTGTATCAAAGTAAACTGACTGGCCCACTGGCGTTGGTGATGGGGGCTGAAGGCGAAGGAATGCGTCGCCTGACCCGTGAGCATTGCGATGAGCTGATCAGCATTCCAATGGCGGGTAGTGTGTCGTCGCTGAATGTCTCGGTCGCCACCGGCGTCTGCCTGTTTGAGGCGGTGCGTCAGCGTTTGGTGTAACGGTGGCGTGCGTGCGCTAAAAGAAACCGACACCGGGGAGATATCCGGCAACAGGGCAACCGTCACGGGTTGCCCTGTTGCTATCGGATGAAGTGCTATCAGATGAAGTGCTATCGGGTGAAGACAGGCGTTATTTCTTCAGGCTGGCGATTTTCTGTTCTACCGCCGCGCACCATAGTACCGAATTGCGCGATGGCCAGGACGAGGCAGGTAAACGGCTTTCTACCGCCTGCTGCCACACCAACGACCCGATATCGACATTACCCAGCAGTTCGCGTGTGTTGACCAGCGATTCTATCCAGGCATTCCATTCCGGGCTGCGGCACGGATACTCCGAAGCCGCGACCGCACCGCTAAAGCCGCTGGTCAGCAGTAACAACGCGATGGCGGCAATCTTTGTTTTCATCCTTATCCTCTCAATCTTGCTGTAGTGGTACTGATTTTGTCTGAGCGGTTCATGGTCGTGGCGCGGTTGGCAATGGCCGATAGAAGACCGCATAACCGTGCCAGCTATTCCGCAGCACATGTTCGTTTTCTGTCAGGCTGACGACCCGGTAGTAAGGCATACCACGTGCGTTGGCCTGATGCTGTATTTCCTGTACCGCATCATCCAGGCTGCCGTATACAGTGACCGAGACAGACCCGGTCTTTTGCAGTAGATAGCTTTGCTCTCTGGAGACTTCGACTGCCTGTTTTGCGGGGGGTGGCGGCGGAACCGGTTTGCCAGCCAGCAACGCGCAACTGCTGAGTAACATCGACAGCGTGGTGCTTAACAACACCTTGCGCCAGAGCGTCGGACTAAACAGCCATGATAGGCGAGCCATAATGCAATGCTCCACTCAGTTCAGTGTGAAAGTACAGGTAGTGTAACCGCTTGAGGAAAAGAGAGATACCGCTGGCGTGTAAAGGGGAAAACGCACTACGGCAAACCTCCGCCGCTAGCCAGCGGAGGTTTGAAACGATCCGTGCCTGAAACGATCAATGCTGGATGGCGAACACGCTGACGACATCGCTCAGATGGTGGCCTTTCTCACGTAGCCCTTGGGCCGTGTTTACCGAGTTTTGTACCAGCGAAGCGTTCTGGTGAATCGCTTGTCCAATCTGGCTGATAGCCACATTAACCTGCTCGATTCCCAGCGCTTGTTCGCGTGAGGCGAGATCAATATCGTTGACGATTGTGCTGACCTGCTGGCTGCGTTGCAGCAAATCGTCCATGACCGTGCGGGTTTTTTCCGAGAAATGGTAGCCGGTTTCGATCTGATGCAAAGATTCGGCAATCAGCGCTTCGATTTCCTTCACCGCTGAAGCGCTGCGCTGGGCCAGCGAGCGTACCTCGGCGGCGACTACGGCGAAGCCCTTGCCGTGCTCGCCAGCGCGAGAGGCTTCCACGGCGGCGTTGAGCGCCAGAATGTTAGTCTGAAATGCGATGGACTCAATAGTGGTGGTGATGTCGGCTATCTTCTGCGATGAGCGTTTGATTTCACTCATGGTTTCCACCGAGTCCGCCACGGTTTTGCTGCCATTTTGCGCGGCGCTGGCGCTTTGCGCCGCCAGATTTTTGGCGGCGGAAACGTTGTCGGCATTTTGTTTCACTGTTGATGCCAACTGTTCCATCGTCGCTGAGGTTTCTTCCACACTGCTGGCCTGACGAGAAATCTGCTCGCTGATATTACCGCTGTCTTCGGCCAGCGCATCAGTACCGACGGCGATCTCCTGCTCAGCATCGCGCACCTGCGACACCAGCCGGGTCAGGCCGTGTCCCATACCGTTGATGGCGTCTACCAACCTGCCTACTTCATCCTGACTCTGGGTGGTAAGCGTAGCCTGTAGATTCCCGGCGGCGAACTGTTCCGCCACGTTAACCACTTCATCCAATGGCCGGCTTAACCAGCGGCGGATGAGATAGACAAAGAACAGGGCAAACAGTGCTACCAGCGCGATACCACCACCTAAAAACAGATTGCGGATAGTGGTGATTTCCGCAAGCAGGCTGGCTTTGCTGATGGTGCCGACGACAACCCATTTCCATTGCGGTACGCTGCGGTACACCATCACCTGGGTACGATCATCGCCGTTCAGGCTGTTATCGGCGTATTCCAGACTGCCGCTGTCATTTTTCAACACCCGTTGCAGTACATCGCCGGACCAGTTCGGTTTTTGCCCGATCAGCGTCGGGTGTACCAGATAGGTGCCGGCTGCGGCGTCTGCCTTGTTGAGTACGATAAAATGGCCGGTATCGCCAATTTGCTTATCCAGAATGCGTTTTTGCATTAGGGCAAATTCTTTGCTGATATCAATCCCGACGAACAGAATGGCGATGACGTTACCGCTGGCGTCGGTAACCGGTTGGTACTGGGTGATATATTGTTTGCCGAACAGTACCGCCAACCCGCTAAAAGCGTTGTTGCCGGAGACTGAGGTAAACGCCGGACTGGTGCGATCCAGTTTGGTGCCGATGGCGCGTGAGCCGTCCTCTTTTTTTAGCGATGTGGTGATGCGTACGAAGTCGTCGCCATCGCGCACGAAAATGGTGGAGATAGCGCCGGTACGGTTGAAGAAATCGTCGGTAACGGCGGTATTCATATTGAGAATGGTATCACCGGACTTCAGTGTCGGCGCGGTGGTGCCGCTGATGGGTAAACGCGCCTGATTATCTACGGTGAAACGAGAAGGAAGAAAGCTGGCAAACAGATTGGTGTAGTTGTTGACGCTGGCCCGCAGGCTCGTGTCGTACATGGCTATCATATCCGTAATACCGGTGACCTGACTTTCCATGTCATGCATTGTCAAGGATTCCAGCTTATCGCCTGCTGAGCGCGTCAGACTGAGGCTGAAAGCAAGAAACAGCACTGCCACACTCAGGGAGGCAATGACCGAAAGTTTGACACCGAGGCTCCAGCGTCTAAAAGCAAGCTGCATGATGATTCTCTTTACTGTGGGACATGATTGGGGGTTGATTAATGCCGTTAACGACAAAAAAGCGCAGAATTTTACACTAATTGATGTTTTTGTAATTAATTTGATTAAAGTCATTGCAAGTTGTCGTGTGGGTTATCTGTCGGGTGGTGAGAAAAAGGAGACGATGATGGTAGAGATGGGAAGTGAGAATGTTTCAGGAATAGAGGTGCTACATGCTTTTCCATCTGGTTGCAGAATGCGGCCATTACCGACCATTTTCTTTTTTCATGGCTATACCTCGTCGAAGGAGGTCTACTCGTATTTTGCCTATGCGCTGGCGAAGGCTGGGTTTCGTGTTATCGCACCGGACGCATTGATGCATGGCGCACGGTTTGACGGCGATGACGCGCGGCGCTGGCGCTGTTTTTGGGATATTTTGCTGAATAATGTGCAGGAGTTGCCAGGGTATCGGGTCTGGTGCCGTGAACATGGGCTGATTGACGGTGATAGAGTCGGAATATGTGGCGCGTCGATGGGCGGGATGACGGCACTGGCTGCGATGACGCAATACCCCTGGCTGCGCTCGGTCGCGTGTTTTATGGGTTCCGGCTATTTTTCGTCGCTGTCGCAGACGCTGTTTCCGCCGGTAATGTCGGATGAACCGCAAGCGCAGGCGCAGTTGCAAGCGCTGGCTGAACGGGTCGCGCCCTATGATGTGCGCCATCAGTTGGATAAGCTTGCCGACCGACCCCTGTTGCTCTGGCACGGTCTGGCGGATGAACTGGTACCGGCGCAGGAGAGTGAACGATTGTACCGGGAACTGAGCGCCCGTCAGTTACAACAGCACCTGACTTATCTGACCGAGGCTGGCATTGGTCACAAGATTACCCCGACCGCTCTGGAAGCCTGTGTGGATTTTTTCTCTCGAACACTGTGATTTTTTCTCTATCAGGCCCACCGGCAGCCGATTCGCTCTGGTTTTCCGGTTTTCTCATGCCGGAAATCAGCAATATGGCTTGTTTTCCCATATGGTGGTCATTATAATTACGCGTCATTTTTTCAGCCGTACACAACACGTTCCTTGCTTCCATGGGCCACGGCTGACCCTGACAGGAGGCTGAATAATCCGTAAGGAGCAATTCGATGCGTCATTACGAAATCGTTTTTATGGTTCATCCTGACCAGAGCGAACAGGTTCCGGGCATGATCGAGCGTTACACTGGTGCCATCACTGGTGCAGAAGGCAAGATCCACCGTCTGGAAGACTGGGGCCGCCGTCAGCTGGCTTACCCGATCAACAAACTGCACAAAGCTCACTACGTTCTGATGAACGTTGAAGCGCCGCAGGAAGTGATCGATGAGCTGGAAACTAACTTCCGCTTCAACGACGCCGTTATCCGCAGCATGGTTATGCGCGTTAAACACGCGGTAACTGAAGCATCTCCGATGGTGAAAGCGAAAGACGAACGCCGTGAGCGTCGTGACGAATACGCTGAAGCTGATGATGATGCTGAAGTTGGGGATTCTGAAGAGTAATTGTTGTGGTGACGGCCAATCGGCTGGAATTGTCTGGCACGGTGTGCAAGACACCCATTCGAAAAATCAGTCCGTCGGGTATTCCTCACTGTCAGTTTGTGCTTGAGCACCGTTCAGTGCAGGAAGAGGCCGGACTTAGCCGACAAGCATGGTGCCGTGTGCCCGTGATTGTCAGTGGACACCCGTCACAAGCATTTACCCACAGTATAACGGTCGGTATGCAACTCAGGGTTCAGGGGTTCATCAGTTGCCACCAAGGGCGCAATGGCCTCAGTAAATTGGTGTTACATGCCGAGCAGATTGAATTGATTGATTCTGGAGACTAGCCAAATGGCACGTTATTTCCGTCGTCGCAAGTTCTGCCGTTTCACCGCGGAAGGCGTTCAAGAGATTGACTATAAAGACATCGCAACGCTGAAAAACTACATCACTGAAAGTGGTAAAATTGTACCGAGCCGCATCACTGGCACCCGTGCAAAATACCAGCGTCAACTGGCCCGCGCTATCAAGCGTGCGCGCTACCTGTCTTTGTTGCCGTACACTGATCGTCATCAGTAATCGGCCACTGTCCATTAACGAGACTTTGAGAGGATAAGGTAATGCAAGTTATTCTGCTGGATAAAGTAGCAAACCTGGGCAGCCTGGGTGATCAGGTTAACGTTAAAGCGGGCTACGCTCGTAACTTCCTGGTTCCGCAGGGCAAAGCCGTGCCGGCAACCAAGAAAAACGTTGAGTTCTTCGAAGCCCGTCGCGCTGAACTGGAAGCCAAACTGGCTGACGTTCTGGCTGCTGCTGAAGCCCGCGCTGAGAAAGTTAACACGCTGGCTTCCGTGACCATCGCTTCTAAAGCGGGTGACGAAGGTAAACTGTTCGGTTCTATCGGTACTCGTGACATCGCTGATGCGGTGACTGCTGCGGGTGTTGAAGTAGCGAAAAGCGAAGTTCGTCTGCCGAACGGCGTTCTGCGCACACTGGGTGAGCACGAAGTGAGCTTCCAGCTGCACAGCGACGTATTCGCTAAGCTGAACGTTGTCGTTGTTGCTGAGTAATTTTTACTTCGCTGCATGATAACGCGTAAAACGCTGGCCTTGTGCCAGCGTTTTGCATTTCTGCACTATCATCATTTCTGCACTATCATCATTTTTGTATCACCATCATCTTTGTACTCTCTCATCGCTATTAGCCATTCACTGGAAAGATCATCAGCACCTATTTCCAGTATAAAGGTAGGGCTATTCAGCTGCCTTTCTCTGATTTTTTACTCTATTTTATTGATATTTAAATATTTAATTAATTTCATCGCTGTGTTTTTTCTGCTTAATAATTTTCTGTGATGTTATTCACATATATTTTTTTCACCTGAAAAGCGACGTCGAATAAATGTCAGGTGGCGATACTCATCACACTCCATGCTGAAATTTTCATCGTCTTCTTGACAGTGATACGCCCTTCATCGGAAAAATATGCAAACGTTCCTGCAAACGTTTTATAAAAAGAATGTATTAAAAAAACCCTACAGAAGAAAGAGGACACGATGAAAAACATCAATATAGCGATGGGCTTATGCTGCGGCAGTTTACGCATGAGAGGAAACGGTAGCGCCGGTGTAAAACCGGCGGCATCACGCCATGGTGCGTTTGTTACCAGAACAAAGGGGGTAAGAGGAAGACCTGACGGTTATACGGCGAACTAAACAGCCTCACCGTAACTGTTACAGCGTGCTGAACATCATTAAGCCGGTCAGGGAAATAGCGAGAAGTCTTTTCCTGAATGGGTAACCCACAGCACATCCTCACCATCCTTTCTGGAGAAAAACCTATGTCAACGCATGACATGAGTGTCGGCGCGATGAGTGGTGCCGTCAGTACTGTTGCCTCTGGGGGCACAACATCGGCTGAATTGGTTGCCCGCCTTGAACGAATGCCGATTACCCGCCAGTTGATGACAATTCGTGTAGTAGTTGGTCTTTCAACCTTCTTTGATGCTTATACTGTACTGGCAATCGCATTTGCCATGCCGCAACTGGCGGCAGAATGGGGATTGAATGCGACGGATATTGGAATGATTATCGCCGCCAGCTATGTCGGGCAATTAGTCGGAGCCGTATTTTTTGGTTCTCTGGCCGAAAAAATTGGTCGTCTCGGCGTATTAAAGATAACGATTATCCTGTTTGTGATAATGGATGCATCCTGCCTGTTTGCCTGGAGCGGTACCTCAATGATGGTATTCCGTTTCCTGCAAGGCGTGGGTATTGGCGCTGAAGTGCCGGTCGCCAGTTCCTATATCAATGAATTCGTCGGTGCCAAAAAGCGTGGGCGATTCTTTCTGTTGTATGAAGTCATTTTCCCAATAGGCATGATGTTTGCGGGCATCGCTGGGTATTTTCTGGTGCCGATTTATGGCTGGAAGGCGATGTTTATCGTGGGGCTGATTCCATCCATCATCACGGTGCCGTTACGCTGGTTTATGCCGGAGTCACCTCGCTGGCTGGCTTCCAGGGGACGCCTGGCCGAAGCGGACGCCGTGGTAAAAAAACTTGAGGATGAAGTGATTCGCCATGGCGGCACGCTGCCTGAACCGGTGGTTCGCCAAACTGAGGAGAAAGCTGTTGCCCGGCAAGGGTGGCGTGAATTGTTTCATGGTATTTACCGCAAGCGTACGTTTACCATTTGGGCACTGTGGGTGTGTGGATATACCATCAATAATGGTCTGGTGACCTGGTTGCCAACGCTGTATAAAAAGGTGTTTGGATTACCGATTGAAACCGCACTGGCGTATGGCTGGACGACATCGGCGTTTGGTGTGTTGGCCTCGATTGTCTGCGCGTTGTCGATTGATAAAGTAGGGCGTAAGCCCTGGTATGCAGCAGCATTCCTATTGGCGATCATTCCTCTGGTTACGCTGACCGGGCTGGGAGCGACCAGTCCGATGCAGATTCTGGTTTGTGCGACGGCGGCATACGCCATATTACAAACCGTCACCTTCTCTTTGTATCTCTACTCTTCAGAACTTTATCCGACGCGGTTACGCGCCATCGGCACCGGGCTTGGTAGCGCATGGCTGCGAGCAGGTTCCGCCGTCGGACCTATGTTAGTCGGTATCATCGTCAGTGATTTTGGTATTCGGTATGTGTTTGTCGCCTTCGCGCTGATAGCCTTGATCGGGGGTGTGGTAACGCTGCTGTACGCGATTGAAACCAAAGGAAAGGTCCTGGAGGAATTATCGCCATAGCGGCTCCTGATCTCGTTTGCCCCGTGTCTGCGGGGCAAACCCATCAGTGACTGATCGTTAATCGGGCTGATTCTATATGGAGAAATTGGCAGTGGTAGTTTTGCCATACCTACTGTCTGTTGCTAAGACAATGCGATTAAGGATAGTTATCTGCATAAGATGATTGATTTTATGAATAGCGTTTCAGGCACCCAATGACAATAATAAAGATAAGATACGGTAGAGGAATATATAGACGCCATTGCTTTCTAATTAATTGAAGTTATGAGCATTAATAAAATGTGATGTTTGTTAGGTTCGTCACGTTTCTGTGTTTTTTTTGACGAAAAATGTAATTTTGTCGTGCCCTAAGCAAAACGAGTACAGCATATTCAATGCACCAAAACCGTTACCGATAATACGACAATATAACGTAATTTTTTTTCTGGTCGTCAAGGGTGGGATAGATATGGGTTTTATTAATAAGCTAATGAATAGAATGAAAGTGTCTCATAAGTTATATGGGGGATTTTCGGTCGTTCTCATGTTGGTGATTATCGCCTCAGGATTTGCTGCGGTTCGTTTTTTTACTATCCGTGATCTCTATATAAAGACGACGATCATGAATGAGATGAACCATTACCTTGATCAGTCGAAAATCGCGAGAATTAAATATTTCTTTTCCTTTGACGAGTCCAATCTTAATAATCTGGTGAATTATAACAACCAGATAGTTGAGAGTATTAATAAAACCAAGGCGTTATCATGGGGCGATGAATATTCTGCTTATATGAACAGTCTGGATCAGGACATGAAGCAGTACTGGCAGGATCTGGATGTGGAGAAGGCGGCATTAAATAAAGTCAGGGAGACGAATAATGCTATTGATGCGCTGAGTGGAGGGAATCAACTGACTCAGGCTATCGGCAGTGTAGTGCTGAAGCCGGATGAGACTGGCTTGCTGGCAAAGCGCGATGCGATGTTGTTGGCAATCGCTAAACTGAGCGCCAGTACACAGGTACTACAGCGGGTAGGTAATGCAGATTCGCTAAAAGCGCAGCAACGTAATTATGATGAGGCGCTGAAAGCGCAGGCCGATCTTGCCAGCGCGCTTGATGGTGAGCGAAAAGCCAGGCTGGCCGATGCCGCTGCCTATATCGACAGTTATGGTCGGGTCGGCAAACAGTATTTTGACAACCTGACCAACCTGAAGACTGTTGATACGAAATTTCGTGCTACGGGGGATAAAATCACTGCAGATATTGCCAGCATTGTCAACAATATAGATGCAAAAAATAGCGTGATCGTTAACAGCTCAGTATTGCAGATGATAACCCTCGGTGGGGTTGCCGTATTGTTCGGTTTGCTGATTTCCTGGTCGATAACCCGACAGATCACCCGCCCTATTATGTCCAACCTGAAACTGGCGGAAACTATTGCTGATGGCGATTTGTCTACCTCAGTGACGATTGAACGTAACGACGAACTGGGAATGCTGACAAGCGCCATGATGGATATGACATTACGATTGCGCAAACTGGTGGCGGATATTCGCCACAGCGTCCATCGTGTAGCAGGCGCATCGACGGCTATCGCTTCAGGTAATAATGATCTTTCATCGAGAACGGAACAGCAATCCAGTGCGATTGTGGAAACGGCAGCCAGTATGGAACAGCTGACCTCAACGGTGAAAAACAATGCCGATAACGCTCGCCATGCCAGCCAGATTACCAGTCAGGCATCCAATATTGCTAATCAGGGCGGCGATATTATCCGGCAGGTGATTCGCACTATGTCCGATATTTCCGGCAGTTCCAAGAAAATTTCCGATATTACTTCCGTCATTAATAGCATCGCGTTTCAGACCAATATCCTGGCGTTGAACGCCGCTGTGGAGGCGGCTCGTGCCGGGGAGCAAGGCCGTGGATTTGCGGTTGTCGCCAGCGAAGTGCGCAGTTTGGCGCAGCGCAGTTCTCAGGCGGCCAAAGAGATTGAAGCGCTGATTTCTGAGTCGGTTTCCCGTGTGGATGTGGGGGCGGAGCTGGTGACGAAAGCGGGCGCGACTATGGATGAAATCGTCGAGTCGGTAAACTCGGTCAATAACCTGATGAGCGAAATCGCTATCGCGTCTGATGAACAGAGCCGTGGTATTTCGCAGATCGGTAGCGCTGTGACCGAAATGGATTCGACCATCCAGCAGAATGCCTCCATGGTCAGTGAATCCTCGTTAGCGGCACATGCGCTGGAAGAGCAAGTGGCGCGTCTGGCTGAATTGATTGCGGTCTTCCATCTGCCTGAAGGCAGTGATGATGATGCGGAATCAGACTATGGTCGCCCTGCGGCGCTGGTGTCGGCGCGTCGGTTGTTATCGTAACGCAATCCGCTCTGGCCGCTCTGGTTAACAGAGCGGCCTGTTTTTTTAGTGAGTCAGCGCCTGAAAGGGGTGCTGGAGCTGCGGGGGATCAGGCTGGGAATCACCCGACTGATGGGCGCATCGCCATGTGGAGGTGAAAGCAACAGATCCACTGCCAGTGAGGCGACATGATCCAACGGCACATGCACCGACGAAAGCGGCACCGGCAGGCGCGCTACCAGCGGAATATCGTTATATCCTACCAGCGACAGATCCTGACCAATTGCCAGGCCGACACGGTGTGCGGCAGCCATGACGCCTATCGCCAGATCGTCATTGATCGCAAAAATGGCGCTGGGGCGGTTTGTCGGCGTGAGCAGTGCCAACCCTTCCTTTTCTCCTGATTCAATACCAAAGCCTGACTCACGAATCCATTCGGGGCGTATTGGCAATCCTGCTTCTTGCATAGCACGCTGAAATCCCAGGCGGCGATCACGCGCACCTGAGGTGAAATGAGGACCAGCAATCAGACCGATATCCCGATGGCCTAAATCAATCAAATGGCGGGTGGCCAGATAACCGCCTTGCTCATCATTACCAATCGCCGAAGGACTGATGCCGTCGGTGCGCAGTACCAATACGTGGGAAATATTCTGCTGACGCAACTCAGCGGGTAATTGGTCGTCAAGTCGGCTGGTAGCCAGAATCAGGCCATCAACACGGCGGTCAAGCAACGATTCTACGGCCTGTTTTTCCTGGGCCGGATCATCGCCGCAGGTGGCAACGATAGTGAAATAGCCGTGCCGTTCTGCGGCGCGAAAAATGGCTTCATACAACAGAGCCATGACCATATCGCTTAAGCGTGGCACCAGTACGCCGATAGTCCCTGTGCCGCCACGACGCAGACTGGATGCCATGATATCTCGTCGGTATCCCAGCTCTTGCGCCACCTGCCGCACCCGTTCTGCGGCTTTACTGCGCGAAGGGGGCAGACGTTCATCCAGTACGCGCGACACGGTAGACACACTCACACCGGCTGCTGTTGCTACGTCCTGCAGTGTTACCGGTTTATTGCTCAACTTCCGGTTTGCACCAGGTTGCGAAAATGCGTTTGAATCCATGTCGTCCTTAGTATTAAGTCAGTAGGGGAGTCTCCCCGATCAGACTCCGGGTGTCTGGGGTTATCCGCGTGGTGCGGATGGCGTAAGCAGCCAGGGAAACGGCTGTGTTAATGCCTATTTATTATGTAATGGCACCTGTGAATTAGCCATATTTTTGGCATTGTGCCGCAGATAGCGCTATGAAATTCACTGGATGAGAGACGCGCTGGATGAAGGGATGCATGACATCAGGGACTGTGTGCGAAGTGAAATACGGCGTCACGAAAGCGGGTTGCCCTCATTGTGTCAGAATATGTGGATGCCCACACCGGGTAGCGGCGGGCATCCACATGGTGATGGAGAGCATCAGCCAACGCGAGGTAGCTCAGCCGCGCGGATAGCGGCCATGATTTCCTCTGCTGCGCCCGCTTCGAGCGGCATCAACGGTGAGCGTACCGTTGCGTGATCCAGAATGCCCCGTGCTACCAGCGCATGTTTCAGCGCCACTGTCCCTTCCATATGCGAGCCGCGATGGTACACGCTCTTCGTGACTGGCAGCAGGCGGTCATGGATAGCGCGTGCAGCGGCGTAGTCTTTCGCTTTGCCTGCTTTAATCATTTCCACCAGCAGCTCCGGCGCAATATTGCCATAACCGACCAGGAAGCCATCCACATCAAATACCGTTGACAGCAGGTATTCGTCATGGCAACTCAGGATTTGCAAATCAGGGCGTTCGCGGCGAATGACCGGAATTTCAGTATCCCAGCGGCGCATGTTTCTCACCCCGTTCTTCATCGCAAAGACGCCGGGCTGCGCTGCGATATCCAGCATTGTCTCCAGGTTGTAGGTACATTTGGTCGCATCTGGATACTGGAACAGGATAAGCGGCAGACCGCTTTCCTCATACACATGGCGATATTTGTCCTGTGGCGCACCTTTCTGATAACCGAAACGCAGCCAACCGTGGGAAGGGTACAGCAACCCAGCAGACGCACCCGCTTTGACGGCACGTTTGGCTTCTTCCGCCGCTACTGCGGTTCCTTCCAGGGTAATGCCTGCGATAATCGGGATAGCGCCGTTCACTGCTTCGGCAAAGGCTTCAATGACTTTCATCTGCTCGTCTTGCGACAGGAAGGTACCTTCCCCGGCGTGGCCCAGCACGGTCAGGCTTTTCACGCCGTCAATGCTTGCCAGCCAACTTCCCAGTTTTTTACAAGCTGCGTAATCCACCGCCCCGTCGCGGGTGAAAGGTGTGATCGGTGCTGGGTTCAGGCCACGTAAATCGATATTGATGTCTTTCATAATGTCCTCTTTTTTTCTGTAGGGTACTTTCAAGTACATCGCAAATGAAACGTTTGCGGGAACGTTTGCAGTTTTTACCAAACCAGCAGATCCTGTCAAGGATTATTTGCGAGAGATTAGATCTGGGATCTATTCAGCAACATGTCCCCGTGTGTGGACGGGACGGTGGCGGCGACGCGGCGCCGTGCAGCGAGTATGCTCAAAGGGTGGATAAGCAAGGAGGAAGGCATAATGGCACTGATACGATTAATGCGCGTCTATGACGTACAACCGCCTGTTGAAAATGCGGTTTTTCTGGTTGACCGGCTATGGCCGCGCGGTGTCGCTAAAAGCCGCCTGACCGGCGTCATCTGGCTTAAAGCGGTGGCGCCGGATCATGAATTGCGGCGCTGGTTTCACGCCAATTCGCTGCAATGGGAAACCTTTGTTGGGATGTACCGTGCGCAGTTGCGTCAGCACACGGCGTGGCAGCCGTTGGTGGCGTTACTGCGTCAGGGGCAATCTATCACCCTGCTGTATGGCAGCCGTGATAGGGAGCGGAATCATGCGATAGTCTTGCGTGATTTTCTGATAGAACAGGTAACGCTTAGCGAACGCGGATAAAAGAGCCGTCTTGCTGACGGGAGAATTGTACCTGCTGGCCATCCGGGGTATCGATTTCAAGCTGGCTCACCATGCCTTGCATATTAAGCTGCAACTGAACTTTCTGCCCGGCCCGCAGATTGCTAAGCGGCTTGCTTTGCCCCTCTACCTGCGCCATGGCGAAGACATCGTTGACGGGAAGATTGTTGTCTCGAAATAGCTGGGCCAACGTCTGGCCGGGGGCGATCTGATAGGATTGCCAGTGGATGCCAGACGTCGCCGGGGGCGGCGTCTGGCTGGCGGTGGCCGGAGGGTCCACCAGTTGCGCCTGTATCGGCGCGGTCTGTGAGCTGAGTGGTACCTCTACCTGACGGGACGGCGTGGACGCTGGTGGCGAAACCGGCCACAGCAGCACCAGCAACAGCATACATAGCAAGAGCAGAATGCAACGACGGTGAAAATAGGGCAGTGGTTCCATCCAACTGAAATCATCCGGCAGATGCCACAGGCGTAGCCAGGATGATTGTCCGCAGCGACCCAGGTGGCGCAATGCTGTGGCCGTGGTAAGCGTTTGTGCCTCGTCTATGCGTTCTTCCGGCTCACCGGGACTCTCCTTACGTTGGCGCCACTGGGCTAACCAGTTCATGCAGGACTGCCACTGCGTCGGGGGATTCCAGGTGGATTGCTTTCTCCTGGGCGCGATTCTGCCCATGGTGACCTCTCTTAGAACCGTATTAAAGGTGAAAACAACCTAATTATATCGGCAATTGACGACAGATAACCAGTTAAGGCCATCGTCATTCGGCGTCAGCGCTGTAAACGTAAGCGTTTTGAATCGATAAGGTTGTGAGATTGCGACAGATTGTTTTACCCCCAATCGACTCGCTGTTATGCTGCGCTTTGTCACTTTTACAGATTTCTTATTTCACAGATTTCTTCTTTTCATTGATTTCTTATTTTACAGATTAAAAGGAACATTCATGACTACGCCTTCTTATGACAGCGTCGAAGCACAGGCAAGCTACGGTATTGGCCTGCAGATTGGTCAACAACTGCAGGAGTCCGGTCTGCAAGGGTTGATTCCTGATGCGTTGCTGGCAGGTCTGTGCGATGCACTGGAAGGAAAAGCGCCTGCGGTGCCGGTTGATGTGGTACATCGCGCGTTGCGCGAAGTTCATGAGCGGGCAGATGCTGTGCGTCGTGAGCGTCAGCGTGAGCAGGCGGCTGAAGGGCTGCGTTTTCTGGAGGCTAACGCCGCTAAAGAGGGTGTCAACAGCACCGAATCCGGCCTGCAGTTCCGTGTTCTGACGCAAGGTGAAGGCGCGATTCCGGCACGACAGGATCGGGTTCGGGTTCACTATACTGGTCGTTTGATTGACGGTACCGTGTTCGACAGCTCGGTACAACGCGGTCAGCCGGCGGAATTCCCGGTCAGCGGCGTTATTCCCGGCTGGATCGAAGCACTGACGTTGATGCCGGTCGGTTCAACGTGGGAACTCTATATTCCTCAGAATCTGGCGTATGGCGAACGTGGCGCAGGCGCGTCTATCCCGCCGTTCAGCACGCTGATTTTTGAAGTGGAACTGCTGGAAATTCTGTAAGTTTCTCCGCCGGGTTCACTCGTGACCCGGCATGTTTTCCTCTGAGTTTTCAGGCGCGGGTCGCGCCAGCTCCATGGTTTTTCATCAGCTATTCACCCATGTTGGCAGGCGAATCTTGTGTTGTGTAACGGTTCGATACACCTTGTAAATGTAGGCTGACGATTGTCTCGTTAGACTGAATTTCGCCAACGGTGCTAAAACCCGAATTGCTTTCCTGAAGTTATTAATATTTAGCCATTTTCTGATGGCGATTTGAGGGTGGCGCGCCGTATAAGTGAGTCATCCGCCGCATTGCGGTGAATCAGAGGTTAACAAAATGATTAAGCCACTTTTATTGGGTGCCATCATGACGGGCGTGCTGCTGTCGGCGATGCCTGCTGCACAGGCTAATAGCCTGAGTTTGGCGCTGCCGGGTGTGTATCTCCACATTGGTGATCGTGATGCTCGTGGCTATTACTGGGACGGCAATCGATGGTGTGATCCAGACAGCTGGTATCGTCGGCCCCATCATGTCCGCCAGGTTTATTACTACGACTATGCACCGCCACCCCCGCCACGTGTTGTGGTGGTTGAACCACAGCCGGTTTATGTCCTTCCTGCTGAGCCACGCGGTTATGGTCGGGGATGGGGGTGGGGACCTCACCACCACGGCGACGGCCCGCGCTGGTAAACCGTGATTGATAGCGAACCTAAAATAAAAAACCGCGCCGGACAAGCGCGGTTTGGTGAGGGGATTATTTTTGCAGATCCAGACGGTATACGGCGAATCCGATATCGTCGTTACCCACCTGTGTCATCGGGTACTGCGATTTTTCCTTGATGAAGGTTGCCGCCTTTGGCGACGGTGAGGTTTCCACCCGGATATCCAGCGGAATATCGCTGACAATCTTCGCCAGACGCCAGTTGTTGTCTGCTGATGGGGTGACCTCGCCGGCTTTTTGGGTTTCAGAACTGATATAGGCGGCCAGTACTGCGCGGTTTTCATCCGGTGACGCGAACGCGACCTGTTTTTCACCGGTGCCGGCAAATTTCTCACCGTAGGCACGGTAGTTATTAGTGGCGACAAGGAACGTAGCCTGCGGATCGATAGGTTTGCCTTTAAAGGTCAGATCCTTAATGCGATGCGCATGACTGTTGATCAACTGACACTCGCCGTCATAGCGGGCGGGCTGAGTGACATCTATCTGATAGTTTACGCCGTCGATAACGTCAAAGTTGTAGGTACGAAAGCCGTCCCAGTTAATAAGCGATTGTGGTTCGCGTTTTTGCACGTCAATCTGGTTGAACTGACCGGCGGAGCATTCCAGCCATTCCCGCACTTGTTCGCCCTTAACTTTCACCACCACCAGCGTGTTGGGGTAGAGGTAAAGATCGGCGGCGTTACGGAAGGTCAACTGGCCTTTCTCCACTTCCACGTAACTCGCCGGGTCATTCTTGCGACCACCCGCCTTGAATGGCGCGGCGGCAGAGAGCACCGGAAGTTCCGCCAAATCCGGGTCGCCCTGAATAAAGTGCTCGACGTAAGCTTTCTGCGCATTATTGACTATCTGGACTGTTGGGTCGTCCTGAATCAGCGACAGGTAGCTGTACATGTTGTCAGAAGATTTACCGATAGGCTGGCTGACAAATTCACGGGTTTTCTGATGGGCGTCCGCCAGTACGTTAACCAGTTGCGCATCTTCCGCCGCCAGTGATTTCTTCTGGGCTTTGTCGAAGATCGGGCGGGCTTCTGCTTTACCTTCAGTGACTTTCCACTGGCCGCTGTCGTTATTCAGTACCAGATCGACGACCCCAAGGTGATCACCCCACTGGCCGGGCATGACGGCGGGAATGCCGTTCAGCGTGCCTTTGGCGATATCGGCGCCGTGGATGCTGGCGAAATCCTTGCCTGGGAACACCGCGTGGGCATGGCCGAACATAATGGCATTAATGCCGGGGATCTGGCTTAAGTAGTAGACCGAGTTTTCCGCCATCGCTTTGTATGGCTCTGCCGACAGGCCGGAATGCGCAATGGCAATCACCATATCCGCCCCTTGTTTTCGCAGCTCTGGCACCCATTTTTTTGCGGTTTCGGTGATATCCGCCACGGTGACTTTACCGCTCAGGTTAGCTTTATCCCACACCATGATTTGCGGCGGCACGAAACCGATATAACCGATGCGCAGTTCGTGGGATGCGCCATCCCGGTCTTTCACGATTTTCTTTTCGATCAGGTACGGCGTAAACAGCGGCTTACCGGTTTTGGCGTCCAGCACATTGGCGTTGATGTAAGGGAAATGGGCACCAGACAACGCATTATGCAGGTAATCCAGCCCATAGTTGAATTCGTGGTTGCCGATATTGCCGACCGAATAATCCAGCGTGTTCATCGCCAGGTAGACCGGGTGCACATCGCCCTTATGCAACCCTTTGGCCGCCATGTAGTCGCCCAGTGGGCTGCCCTGAATAATGTCGCCGTTGTCCA
This sequence comes from Dickeya sp. CFBP 2040, assembly GCF_012273755.1. Taxonomy (NCBI): domain Bacteria; kingdom Pseudomonadati; phylum Pseudomonadota; class Gammaproteobacteria; order Enterobacterales; family Pectobacteriaceae; genus Dickeya; species Dickeya sp. CFBP 2040. Next base: position 72,897 of record NZ_JAAVXH010000087.1, on the reverse strand, counting down.
CCAGTACGCTGTTGATGACCTGCCCACGGGCGGCCTGAATCAGGCTGGCGGTACGGACCAGTCCGAATTTATCCGTTGGACTGTCTTTATAGTAATCGTAGTCCATCATATTGCTGTGGAGATCGGTAGTTTCCAGCACCCGTAAATCGACGGTGGCTGCCTGGGTAGCGGTAGTGATAGCCATCGCAAGCAGGCTCAGCACCAGCTTATGCTTCATAAAAGTCGCTCCTGTGACGAGGTATTGGCATGACGACGCCTGCACAGTCAGGTAGTCGTGCGTTGACTGGCGACGGGGCCAGAATGTATATCGCAGATTTTGATGAATATCGTGTTAAATATCAGCCTGAAGTGTGAAGCATGGCATAGAATTCCGGGTATAGAGATAAAAAGGGCCTGTGAGTATAACGAGGTGAAACGATGTTAGAGCAGATCTGCCAACTGGCGCGTGAGGCAGGCGATGCCATCATGCAGGTATATAACGGTCAACAACCCTTGAATGTGGCGCATAAAAAAGATGACTCGCCGGTAACAGCGGCTGACCTGGCGGCACACCGGGTAATTGCGCGTGGGCTGGCTGAACTATCTCCCGATATTCCGATGTTATCAGAAGAAGATCCGCAGGCGTGGTCCGAACGTCAGCACTGGCAGCGTTACTGGCTGGTAGATCCGCTGGATGGCACGAAAGAATTTCTTAATCGCAACGGCGAATTTACCGTTAATATCGCGTTGATTGATAACGGCCAGCCGGTGCTGGGGGTGGTATACGTGCCGGTAACCGGCGTGATGTACGCGGCGGCGGACGGCAAAGCCTGGAAGGAAGAGAAAGGGACGCGTCGCCCCATTCGGGTCAAAGATGCCAGGCCACCGCTGGTGGTCGTGAGCCGATCCCACGCTGATGCAGAGCTGGATGATTATCTGCGCCAGTTGGGGGAACACCAGACCGTATCCGTCGGTTCGTCGCTGAAATTCTGTCTGGTGGCGGAAGGTAAAGCGCAGCTCTATCCGCGGTTCGGGCCGACCAATATCTGGGACACCGCCGCCGGACACGCGGTGGCGCTGGCTGCTGGCGCACAGGTGCATGACTGGTGCGGGCGCACGCTCTCCTATTTGCCGCGTGAATCTTTCCTGAATCCGGGGTTCCGCGTGTCGCTATTCTGATGTGTATGTTCTGATGTAGATGTTTATGTTCTGATATATCGCTCTGCTGGTCGTGATGCGTCGGCCAGACTTTTCCTGATGTTATCGACGGCAGGCGGGTCGCCTGCCGTTATTCCTCCCTCCATGCCTTCATCTTTAACACGACTTACGATGAACTGTCGTTTTTTGGTCACATTCTCACGCTAGATTGGCGGCCTTTAATGCGTTCGCCATGGCATGTTCGAGTTTGCGGCATATCGCACATACGGCAATAACTTGAAGGTTTATACTGATTTAAAAATTATGGCATTAGTCTGTTCTGTAAAATTATGTAATTGCCGTAAATAATTCTGTCATCGCGGGAACTAACTGCAGAATAAGAGCACTAATCAGTTGTACGTGATTGCTGCGCTGAGTGTCATCCGGCTCTCATTAGGGTTGGGGAGGTGCGGCGGAAAAAACGGGAGGAGAGGAAGACGATGAGGATCTTCGAGCGGTACAATCCCCTAAAAGTGGCCAAGTATGTGAAAATCCTGTTTCGGGGAAGACTTTACATTAAGGGTATTGGCGCTTTTGAGTTTGATCAGGGGCGTATCCTGTTGCCCAAAACACAGGATAAACAACATCTGGTGGTGATGTCCGAAGTCAACCGTCAGGTACTGAAGTTGCAGGCTGATCTGGGTTGATGGAACCGCCCCTGCGACAGGAAAACGGCCCACTACGGGCCGTTGTTACTTGAGGCGTTCAATTCTGAACTGGCTTATGCCGCAGGCGTTTCGGCGTTGACCATCCCTTTTTCTTCCAATCGAGTGACCAGCAACTGGTCAATTTTGTAGCTGTCGATATCCACCACTTCGAATTTATACCCGGCGTAGCGAACAAAATCGGTACGTTTGGGGATCTTGCGCAGCGTGTACATCATAAACCCGCCGATGGTTTCATAGTTGTCGGAATGCGGAAACTCGTCAATGCTGAGTGCGCGCATCACATCGTCTATCGGCGTGCCGCCCTCGATAAGCCAGGAGTTCTCGTCACGGGCGACAATCTGCTCTTCCAGCCCCTGACCAACCAGATCGCCCATCAGCGTGGTCATCACGTCGTTGAGGGTGATGATCCCCACCACCAGTGCGTACTCATTGAGAATGACGGCAAAATCTTCACCCGCGGTTTTGAAGCTTTCCAGCGCTTCTGACAGCGTCAGGGTATCCGGCACGATCAGCGCCGGACGAATCTGGACGCCGCTGGTTAGTTCCAGACTCTGGTTGCCCAGCACCCGGTTTAGCAAATCTTTGGAATCCACGTAACCGACAATCTGGTCGATGGTGCCATTACACACCAGAAACTTGGAGTGCGGCTGGTGTGCGATTTTCTCTTTGATCTGCGTTTCATCTTCATGCAGGTCGAAATAGACCACGCTTTCGCGCGACGTCATGGAAGATGGTACGGTGCGCGACTCCAGCTCGAACACGTTTTCGATCAGCTCATGCTCTTGTTTGCGCAGCACGCCGGCCAATGCTCCGGCTTCCACCACCGCATAGATGTCGTCGGGGGTAATGTCTTCTTTGCGCACCATCGGCAATTTAAACAGCCGAAAAATCAGGTTTGCCAGACCATTGAATAACCACACCAGCGGGCGGAACACCAGCAGGCAGAAGCGCATGGGGTTGATGATCCGAACGGCAATCGCTTCCGGGGCAATCATACCAATGCGCTTCGGCGTCAGGTCGCCAAACAGGATAAACAGGCTGGTAACCAGCACAAATGAGCAGATAAAACTGGCGCGGACGATCATGTCCTGTGGCAAAAAGCTGGCAAACAGCATTTCGAAGTAGGGTGAGAACGCCGCATCGCCGATGATACCGGCCAGAATGGCGACGGCGTTGAGACCTATCTGGATTACGGTGAAGAAGATGCCTGGCGTTTCCTGAAATTTCAGCACCAACGCGGCGTTCAGGTCTCCCTCGTCGGCCATCAGTTTCAATTTTATCTTGCGTGAAGCGGCCAGAGAAATTTCAGACAGCGAGAAAAACGCACTGATGGCGATAAGACATAAAATAATTAACAGACTGTTTAACATAGTTTTTTCGCCAAGTCGTCGCGGACGGCGAACCTCTGAAAGGGAATGACATTATGGGTGCTGTGGCACCGCATATGGGCGCGGCTGCGCCGCAAAAAGGACCGGAAACCGGTCCTGTGGCTGCACAGTATAGCAGGCGCGATCAAACTGCTGCCAGCCTCAGCCCTGTGGCGGCAGACAAACGCCGATACCGCCCAGCCCGCAATAGCCATGCGGGTTTTTGTGCAGGTATTGCTGGTGTTCGTCTTCGGCGTAATAAAACGGCCCGACAGGCTGAATTTCCGTGGTGATGCTGCGGTTATCACCTGCCTCGCGCATGGCCTGTTGGTAACGCTGGTAACTGGCTTTCGCGGCGCTTTCCTGCTCTGGTGTTACATAGATAGCAGAACGGTATTGCGTACCGATGTCGTTGCCCTGTCGCATACCTTGTGCCGGGTTATGGTTCTCCCAGAACAACTGCAATAACCGGGCGTAACTTATCACCGCAGGGTCAAACACCACCCGTACCGCTTCCGCATGGCCGGTCTTGCCGCTACAGACTTCCCGATACGTGGGGTTAGGGGTGTAGCCACCGCAATATCCGGAGGCGGTGCTGTATACGCCGGGTTGTTGCCAAAACAGACGTTCCACGCCCCAGAAACAACCCATGGCGAAGAGCGCTACCTCCATGTGGTCCGGCACATGGGTCATGGAGTGCTGGTTTACCGCGTGCAGGCGGGCGACCGGCATCGGCGTTGTGCGTCCCGGCAAGGCATCTGACTGGCCGATTAGCTGCGTCTTGTCAAAATTCGCTATCACGTTTGGCTCCTGATTATCACCCGGTAATTCGTCATTTTCAGAGCATAACCGAGTTAATGCGCTCTGTCTTTATGGCGGAATAGCACAGCAATATGACAACGGTGTTGATACAGGATGCGATTGGGCAATCACACGTGCTTGTAGCGGGGAAATCCATCAACTGACCGGGGCGATGCCATTATGCGCGAGGGCTGGTTGTGGGGAGTGATAGCATTGTCGGTATGGCAACCACTATCTATAGTTAACGCGTTAACCTCTATCGTTAACTCGTTAACATTCATAGTGAATAGCACCGTTGCAGGTATACCTGTCTGTGGTTTATCAGAAAATACGTCGATTATGCTGACACTATCGGGACGTTAAGTGACTCTTTTTATCAGGATAAAAAACACATTTTTCTGCGCTGGCACTGTGCTCTGCCGGGGGGTAGGCGCGGGGGGCCTGCTGCTGGCGTCGTCGGCGCTGGCCGCCTCGAACGTGCGTCTGCAACTGCTTGGGCTGGAAGGCGAGTTGCAGAAGAATGTCCGTGCCCGTCTTTCGACTATCACTCCGGATGAAGTCAACGCCGATGGCCGGTTTCGCTCACGGGTTGATGACGCCATTCGCAAAGGTCTGCGGGCGCTGGGTTACTACGATCCGGAGATCCGTTTTGCGTTTATTCCCGCGCAGGGGCGTGGCAGGCCGGTACTAAAGGTGACCGTCACGCCAGGGGAGCCGGTGAACATTGCCGGTTCCAGCATCGCCATTCGCGGTGGGGCTGAGCAAGATGCTGATTATCAAAAGCTGGTGCAACAGCGCCGGCCCGTGGTGGGCAGCCGCCTGAATCATGGCGCTTACGATGATTTCAAAAGCGAACTCAATACGTTGTCGATGCGCAAAGGCTATTTCGACAGTCACTTCAACAAAAGCCAGCTGGACGTGATGCCATCTACGCATCAGGCATGGTGGAACATTGATTACGACAGCGGCACACGTTACCGCTTCGGCAAGGTTAACTTTCGTGGGTCCCAAATCCAGTCGGCTTATTTGCAGCATTTGGTGCCGTTTCAGGAGGGCGACGTATACACGGCAGAGCAATTGGGGGAGTTTAACCGGCGTTTGTCCGCCACCGGCTGGTTCAACTCGGCAGTCGTGTCGCCTGATTTCGCTCAAGGTCGTAGCAGTAAAGTCCTGCCGTTGGAGGCGCTACTGACACCGCGCACCCGCAACAGTATAGAAACCGGGGTCGGTTACGCTACTGATGTTGGGCCACGGCTAAAAGCCACCTGGAAAAGACCCTGGGTCAATACGTACGGTCATAGCATGGAAAGTAGCTTGAGCCTGTCTGCACCGGAGCAGCAATTGGATCTCAGCTACAAAATTCCGCTGCTGAAAAGTCCGCTGGAGCAATACTATTTGGTGCAGGGGGGCTTCAAACGCGAAGATCTCAATGATACCCAGTCTGATTCGGCGTCGTTTAATCTGGCGCGTTACTGGGAGTTGTCCAGCGGCTGGCAGCGTGCCATTAACCTGCACTGGACGATGGATCACTTTACCCAGGCTAATGTTACCCATACCACCATGCTGATTTATCCCGGTCTTAGTTTCAACCGTACCCGGCAACGAGGCGGGTTGATGCCTGACTGGGGCGACACCCAGCGTTATTCGGTGGATGTTTCCAATACCCTGTGGGGTTCGGATATTGATTTTTCGGTGTTTCAGGCGCAGAACGTCTGGATTCGAACGCTGGCGGAAAAACACCGCTTCGTGGCGCGCGCCAATCTGGGCTGGATCGAAACCGGCAGCTTCTCCCGTGTCCCCCCGTCGTTGCGCTTCTTTGCCGGGGGCGATCGCAGCATCCGCGGCTATAAGTACAAATCCATTTCTCCACGCGACAGCGACGGCAAACTCACCGGCGCGTCAAAACTGGCGACCGGTTCGCTGGAATACCAGTACAACGTCACCGGAAAGTGGTGGGGGGCGGTGTTTGTCGATAGCGGCGAAGCCGTCAACGATCTGGTGCGTACCAACCTGAAGACCGGCGCTGGCGTCGGCGTACGTTGGGCGTCGCCGGTAGGACCGATCAAGCTGGATATCGCCCGGCCAATTGGCGATAACGACAAACACGACGTGCAGTTTTATATCGGGCTGGGGCCGGAGTTATGAGCAGGATGAAAAAAGCCGGAATGGGTCTGATGACTGGTGCGCTGGCGCTGTTGTTGGCGGCGGTGTTGCTGGTGACGACGACACCGGGGCTACATCTGTTGCTCAGTGCCGCAGTGCGTTGGGTGCCGGGGCTGGAATTAGGGGCGGTTGACGGCGGCTGGCGGAATTTAACGCTGAAAACAATACGCTATCAGATGCCCGGCGTCACCGTGCAGGCGGACCGTCTGCATCTGGCGCTGGCGCCGGATTGCCTGTGGCACAGTCAGCTATGTATTGACGATCTGTCGTTGCAGGGGCTGTCGGTTGCGATCTCGACTCATGAACTGCCGCCAGCCCAACCTGAAGCGGCAACACAAGCCGCGCCGGTGACTGAGATCCGCGCGCCCGTGGCGGTGGCGTTGCGTCATATCAATCTGAACGATAGCCGCATCATGGTCGATGGTGCCGGGGTGTCGTTGTCATTGCTGCAAGCCGGCCTGAACTGGCAAGGACGGTCACTGACGCTGTTGCCGACGTTGGTGTCGGGTCTTACCGTGGCGTTGCCCGCCGCAACGAAAACGCTACCTGCTCCGCCTGCTGAGACTGACAAGCCTCAACCGTTGGGCGAAATGTTGCGCGCCCTGTTTGCTGCACCGCTGTTGCCAGCGATGCCTGAGTTTACCTTGCCGCTGGATCTCACCATTGCCGATTTACGCGGCGAGTCTTGGGTGATGGTTCAGGGCACTCAGCCGGTAACCGTTTCCCGTTTTCAGTTGCAAGCTACCACCCGGCAGCAGACGTTAACGCTGCAACAACTCACGGTGCAATCACCGCTGGGTGCGCTGTATGCCCATGGCAACGCGGTCCTGTCGGGCGACTGGCCGGTGACGCTTAACGTTAACGGCATCGTGAACAGTGATTTGCTCAAGGGCGAACGCGTGCGACTGACAGCGGAAGGCGGCTTGCGCCAGCAGTTACGGTTGGCGGTGAATCTGTCCGGCCCACAGCGGGCACAGATAGATATTCAGACCGCGCTGGCCGAGCCGGGCTTGCCGCTTAACATAAGCTTGCGCAGCCCGCAGTTGCATTGGCCGCTGACCGGCGATGCCCAGTATCAGTTCAACGATGTGCGACTGAATATCGGCGGTAAAGCTATAGATTATTCGCTGTTGTTACAGGGCGATATTCGCGGCAGCGCGTTACCGCCCGGTACGTTGATGCTGGAAGGCCGCGGCAATGAGCAGCAATTCTCGCTGGCGCGATTGCAGCTGTCTGCTTTGCAAGGCACGGCGGATATCACCGGCCAACTGGACTGGCGCGATGCGATCAGTTGGAACAGTAACCTGACCCTGAAAGGCATCAATACCGCACAGCAGTGGCCGCAATGGCCGGTGCGGCTGGAGGGGACGTTGACCACGCGCGGCACGCTGGCGGGAGCGTCATGGCAACTGGATGTACCCCAACTGGCGCTGGACGGACAAATACGGCAGAGCAAATTGGTGGCGAAAGGGGCGTTGAGCGGTAACGCCATCGGCCAGTGGTCCATTCCGGGCGTTACGCTGGTGTTAGGGCGTAACCAACTGACGTTACAGGGTGAATTGAAAGATCAGTGGCGGCTGAACGGTGATATCAATGCGCCATCCCTGAATGGGATTTTGCCCGGTCTGGGCGGGCAGGTGATGGGGAAACTGCGGCTGGAGGGTAAACGAGAGACACCGCAACTGCAGGCGGAAATGAACGCCACGGCGTTGCGCTGGCAGGAACTGAACCTTGGCAAACTGACACTCAATAGCGATGTGCAGGTAGATACGCAGGTGCACGGCACGCTGACATTGCAGGTGCAGCAATTAACACAGGGGAAACTGCATCTGGCATCGCTCACTATGCGTGCGACCGGCGATGAAAATCAGCACCAGTTACGTGTGACCATGAGCGGCGAGCCAGTGGGCGGCCAGCTGTTGTTGAGCGGCCATTTTGACCGCGGGCAGCAGCGCTGGCAGGGAGAGCTTAGCGATACCCGGTTTGATACCCCGGTCGGTGAGTGGCGGCTGGCGCCAGCAATGTCGCTGGTTTACCAGGTCGCGGCACAGAAAGCGACGATAGGCGCACATTGCTGGCGTAACCCCGATGCTGAGCTGTGCGTACCGCAACCGATTGAGGCGGGAAGTAGCGGCAAAGCGAGCGTCAATCTAAACCGGCTCAATCTGGCGATGCTGAAACCTTTTATCGGCCAGCAGACGGCGGTCAGTGGTTCGATTACCGGCAACGCACAGGTCAACTGGCAGGCAAACAGCGGTTTGCCACAAGCCCGTGTCACGCTGACCGGCAATGGCGTGACCATCCGTCAACAGGTACAGGGCGGTACGCTGCCGGTGGCTTTTGATACCCTGACGCTGGACGCCGGGTTGCAGCAAGGTCAGGCGTGGTTGACATGGCTGATAGGGATTCAGGGGAATGGCCGTTTTCGCGGCGATGTGCAAATTACCGACCCGCAACGACGCCGTAACCTGAGTGGTACGGTGACGCTAAGCGCCTTGTCGCTCGACCTGCTGCGGCCAATTCTGCGCCAGAACGAGAAAGCTGCCGGGACTGCGAATGCCGATCTACGGCTGGGGGGCGATCTGCAACGCCCGCAGGTGTTCGGGCAACTGACGCTGGATAACCTTGATGTGGATGGTAACGGGCTACCGGTGGACCTGACCAGTGGGCGGCTGGCGCTATCGTTCAACGGTATGTCATCTACCTTGCAGGGGGTGTTTCGTACCACGAAGGGGCAGCTCAATCTGGCGGGGAACGCCGACTGGTCGGTGCCTGAGGCCTGGCGTGCACGGGTTGCCGTCAACGGTGATCGTATGCGGGTGACGGTGCCGCCGATGGCGCGGCTGGATGTGTCGCCGGATATCGTGTTTGAGGCGACGCCGCAGTTACTGACGCTTAACGGCACCGTGACCGTTCCCTGGGCGCGGATCGTGGTGCATGAAATGCCAGCCAGCGCAGTGGATGTGTCACCGGATGAGGTCATTCTGGATGCACGGCGTCAGCCGGTATCGACTACTGCCAGCACGATTCCCATCGTCAGCAACCTGATCGTGCGGGTGGGCGATGATGTCTGGCTCAATGCCTATGGTCTGAACGCCCGTTTGCGCGGTGATCTGAACGTCACGCAGGATAAACAAGGGCTTGGGTTGAACGGCCAGATTTCGATGCCGGAAGGACGTTTTAAGGCGTACGGACAGGATCTGCAAGTGCGTAAGGGGCAACTGCTGTTCTCCGGTCCGCCGACGTTGCCGCTACTGGATATTGAAGCGATTCGGAATCCGGACAATACCGCAGATGGCGTCATCGCCGGTGTGCGGATAACCGGTAGCGCCACCACGCCTAAGCTTGAGGTGTTCTCCGAACCGGCCTTATCTCAGCAGGAAGCGTTATCTTATCTGTTGCGTGGCCAGGGGCTAAATAGCAGAGGAACGGATAGTTCGATGATGACATCGGCTCTGATTGGTTTAGGGGTTGCACAAAGTGGTCAAGTTGTGGGTAAAATTGGCGAGGCCTTTGGCGTAAGCAATTTAGCTCTGGATACACAGGGAGTTGGCGACAAATCGCAGGTTGTTGTCAGTGGTTACGTCCTGCCAGGCCTGCAGGTTAAATATGGTGTCGGCCTGTTCGATTCATTGGCAACGTTAACCTTACGTTACCGCTTAATGCCGAAGCTATATCTGGAGGCGGTGTCTGGTGTAAATCAGGCGCTGGATGTGCTCTATCAGTTTGAGTTTTAGCAATGCGAATTATTGTCTACGGCAGTTTACGGCGCAAGCAGGGAAACAGTCATTGGATGACTAACGCTCAGTGGCTAGGCGATCACCGGCTCGAAGGGTATCAATTATACGATCTGGGGCACTATCCGGCAGCGGTTGCAGGTGAGGGAGATATTTACTGCGAAGTGTACCGCATCAGTTCTTCTATTCTGACTGAACTGGATGAATTGAAGCTCAGAGGGGGGGCCTATTCGCGTGAGCTGATCGCCACGCCTTACGGCAGCGCCTGGATCTACCTGTATCAGCGCCCGGTCGCTGGTCTGCATCGCATCGTCAGCGGCGATTGGGTACAGCGTCAGGAAGAACCATAATCTTATATTTGAACAACGCACCAGCAACGTGAAATATGACGGGTATAAATAATCCCGGTTACTGTTGTCAGCAACCGGGATTATTTTTCCTGAAAAATAGTCACTGTTTTTTTATTTTTATACCGCGTTATTTAAAGCACCGGACAAGCGAAAATCCATTAAACAACAACACCGCCAGCGGCGGTGTTGTTGAGGCGGCGTTCACTATGACGGTGAAGGCGCTAAAGACGTCTTTTTCAGCGCGTCTTATTTATTTTTGGCGCGTTCGAAAGAAGACAGGATTTCGGCTTTCGCGGCGGCGGCATCAGCCCAGCCGTCCACTTTCACCCACTTGCCTTTTTCCAGATCTTTGTAGTGCTCGAAGAAATGACCGATCTGTGCGCGCAGCAGTTCCGGCAGGTCGTTCACGTCTTTGATGTGATCGTACTCTTTGCTCAGTTTGGTGTGCGGTACCGCAACCACTTTGGCATCTTCACCGGATTCGTCGGTCATTTTCAGTACGCCAACCGGACGGCAGCGGATCACCGAGCCAGGTTGCAACGGATACGGCGTCGGCACCAGCACATCAACCGGGTCACCGTCCAGTGACAGTGTGTGGTTGATGTAGCCATAGTTGCACGGGTAGAACATGGCGGTAGACATGAAGCGGTCTACGAACAGCGCGCCGGTTTCTTTATCCACTTCGTACTTGATCGGATCAGCGTTGGCAGGGATTTCGATCACTACATAAATATCTTCCGGGAGGTCTTTACCCGCCGGTACGGTATTCAAACTCATGTCGGTTTCCTTCTTATTCAAACCAGAATGGAGTGGCGCTCATTATAGCCAACTGATGGCGAAAGTCGTGGTTTTTTAGGCTGGGTTGCATCGCACGCTGGATTGCCGCCCTCCCAATGAATAATAAGCAACGCATTAATCTGGTTAAACAACCATCGGCGGGATTCGGATAAACCTGACGCTTGAATTCTGTTGTTTGGCAGGGGCAACGACCCGTCGGAGCCGCTACGTTTACCTTGATCTCCAGGTATCTTCAGGAGGCGTCGTGCTGGTCTGGCGTATCATTAGTTGGATGACGTTTACGGCGCAGTTTTTTCCAGATTTTGCTTTCCTGGCCGCGCCACAGCCGCTGAATATTATCGTGATGGCGCATCAGCACCAGACAGGAGAGCATGGCTACCGGAAAGGTGAACTGGGGTTTGAACCACCAGACATAGAACGGCGCAATCAGCGCGCTGATAATCGCGCCCAGCGAGGAATAGCCGCTTAGCAACACGGTCAGCAGCCAGGTGCCGGTCATCAACCCGGTTAAGTCCCAACCGATAGGTGCAATCGCGCCAAACGCTGTGGCGACCCCTTTGCCGCCACGGAAGCCAAAGAATATCGGGTAGATATGTCCCAGACAGGCGGCGATAGCGGTCAGGCCGAGATAGAGCGGTGAACTACCCAACGCGTAAGCGCCCCACACCGGCAGCATCCCCTTGAGGACATCGAAAACCAATACGGCGGCGGCAGCTGTTTTACCGCCAATGCGCAACACATTGGTGGCACCGGGGTTGCCGGAGCCTTGTTCGCGCGGATCGGGCAAACCAGCGATGCGGCAAATCAGAATCGCACTGGAGATCGAGCCACACAGATACGCGACGAGAATCATTCCGGGCGCGATAACACTCATAAACGGCTTCCGTTCAATAAAGGTCGTTTTAAGTTCAGTATCTGTGGATAATACGCACTTTCTGCCGGAAGTGGTATCCGGCGGCGGTAAAAACAGGGGATGACGTGATGGACATCGTTTTTATTGAAGAGCTTAGCGTAATCACCACTATCGGTGTTTATGACTGGGAACAAACCATCCAGCAGAAATTGATGTTCGATATCGAAATGGCCTGGGACAATCGTCCGGCAGCCGCCAGCGATAACGTAACGGATTGCCTGAGCTATGCCGACGTTAGTGACGCGGTGATTGAACTGGTCGAAGGTGGTCGTTTTGCGCTGGTGGAGCGGGTGGCGGAAGAGGTGGCAACCAGTCTGATGCAACGTTTCGGCATCCCCTGGTTGCGGCTGAAGGTCAGCAAGCCTGGCGCAGTGGCGCAGGCCCGTAGCGTGGGTGTGGTGATTGAGCGCGGTGTTCGTCCGTTGGCGTGAGTTGGGCTGCGATGATTAAACACAGACCCTTCTTAAAGTAATTAAAAGATAATATCTCTATTTTAAATTATGTCCTTAAGAGGGCATTATTTGATGCGCTTTACACGTTGCGGCTTGCTGATAGCAAGGCCGCTTTTTTATGTTGCAGGTGGGGGGTTTACGGTCGATGGCGGATCTGCATTCGTTGCTGGTGGCGTTCATTCTTGGGGTGGTGGAAGGGCTCACCGAATTTTTACCGGTGTCATCCACCGGGCATATGATTATCGTCGGTCACTGGTTGGGATTTGATGGAGACACCGCCAAGACCTTTGAGGTCATTATTCAGTTGGGGTCGATTCTGGCTGTGGTGGTGGTGTTCTGGCGACGGATGTTTGGGTTGATTGGCATTCATTTTGGTCAGGCTCCGCAGCATGAAGGGCGCGGAAAGGGGCATCTGACGTTGGCGCACATTGTGCTGGCGATGATCCCCGCCGTAGTGTTGGGGTTGGTGTTGCATGATGCCATCAAATCGCTGTTTAATCCGGTGACGGTCACTTATGCGCTGGTGGCCGGTGGCGTGCTGCTGCTGCTGGCGGAATGGCTCAAGCCCAAAAAACCTAAAGCGGAAGGGTTGGATGACATCAGCTATGTTCAGGCATTCCTGATTGGCTGTTTTCAGTGTCTGGCGTTGTGGCCGGGTTTCTCACGTTCCGGCGCGACCATTTCTGGCGGGATGTTGGTTGGGGTTGATCGTTATGCCGCTTCCGAGTTCTCCTTTATTCTTGCTGTGCCGATCATGCTTGGCGCGAGCGCGTTGGATTTGTACAAAAGCTGGCATTTTCTGTCGCTATCTGACCTGCCGATGTTTGCTACTGGTTTTGTGACCGCGTTTGTCGTGGCGATGATCGCGATTAAGACCTTCCTGCAATTGATTAAACGCGTCTCTTTTGTGCCGTTTGCTATTTATCGCTTCATCGTTGCAGCCTTGGTGTGGCTGGTGCTGATGTAATTATCGTCGCGATCACTCAAGGTATCCCGACGATAATCGCATGATGATTATAGCCCGGTAGCGTCGGCGCGCCGGGCTTTCCATTCCTCCAGTGCGGTGTGGCGACGGCGCTGCAACTCTTCTCTGATCGCGGCATGTTTGAACCCGGCTGCCACCACGTCTGCGCTGGTTATCTGGCTGGCGACAGCGAAGGCTTCGCGCAGATAGTCGCCCTGCGGATAGGGTTGTTGTTCCAGTCCGGCGCGTCCACGTGCGTCTGCTTCGCTGGTGAGGATCAACTGCTCCAGCCGATAGGGTTTACGCCAGACGTCAATAGCATCAAACAGTTTGAGCAGGGTTTTGGGCTGTAGCACTTGTACAGTGTGAATCAGGTCATGGTATTCGGCCACCAGACAGGCCAGATCGCGCAAGGCATTAGGTATTCGTAACCGCTGGCACAAAGCTTCCACCAGCGCCACGCCGGCCAGACCGTGGCCGTGGTGGCGCGGCCAGACTTCCGGTGGCGTCAAGCCTTTGCCGAGATCATGACACAGCGTTGCGAAGCGGACATCTATCGCTGGGCTGAGACGGGCGGCCATCGCCAGACTCATCATCACATGAATGCCGGTGTCGATTTCCGGATGCCATGTAGCAGGGGCCGGTACGCCATAAAGGCGATCCACTTCAGGAAACAGGACTGCCAGCGCGCCACAGTCGCGCAGTACCTGAAAATAGACCTGAGGGTTCTCGGTGCCGAGCGCTTTTTCCGTTTCTTTCCACACCCGTTCCGGCGTCAGGAAATCCAGTTCGCCGTTACGGGTCATGGCCTGCATCAGGTTCAGGGTTGCTTCGGCAATTTGAAAACCGAGGTGGGCGTAGCGGGCGGCGAAACGCGCGACTCGCAATACCCGGAGCGGGTCTTCGCTGAAAGCCTCGGAGACATGGCGCAGGAGCCGGTTTTGCAAATCATGCTGACCGCCGTATGGGTCGAACAACTGCCCGTCTTCATCCTGGGCGATAGCGTTGATAGTCAGATCGCGCCGTTGTAAATCTTCTTCCAGCGTAATGTCCGGTGTGGCCTGACAGATAAACCCGGTATACCCATTGCCGGATTTACGTTCAGTGCGTGCGAGCGCATACTCTTCTTTGGTTTCCGGGTGCAGGAAGACCGGGAAATCCCGTCCAACCTGTTGGTAGCCTTGTTGCAACAGCATTTCCGGCGTAGCGCCGACCACGACCCAGTCACGTTCAGTGACGAGCCTGCCCAACAGACCGTCACGCACTGCGCCCCCTACAAGATAAATCTTCAAACCCGGCTCCCGATGCTAAACTGTGTCAATAACTGGTATAATCACCAGTCGTAGCCAAGTTAGAGTTAACCGTAATCTGGTTATGGTTAACTCTAATTTTGGTTATTGTTGATGAACATCCTCTCGAACACAATCTCAGACACGACCTCGAAGACAATCGGGCATTGGGGCAACCAGTGATGTGGCATTCAGGGATTACCCCATCCAGCGTTCATTCTTTTTGCGTCGGGGCAACAGGTGCGGCAGCAGCAAACCCAACACCAGACCCGCACCCGCCACGCCGCCGCCGTACATGAACCACTGCATGATCAGCGTACGCTGTTTGTCGTCCAGTTGCAGGTTGGCTACTTCAAGTTTTTTTTGCGCGACGTCCAGTTGGGTTTTCAGCACCTGATTTTCTTTTTGTAACGCCTCGACAGTGCTGTCATGGGTAGCGACTTTTTGGCGCAGGTCGGCGGTGCGCTGTTTCCAGTCCTGATCAACGTTGTTGAGCTTGTCCGTCAGGTTTTTGACTTGATTCTCCAGTTCCGGGACACGGGTTTTCAGGCTGGGGGTCTGACGAAGTTGATCAAGCGCAATCCAACTGGTGCGGCCTTTGTCGTCACGAATCTGGGCGTAACCCGCGCTGTCATCGGTGCTGATAAGCTCGACGGCTTCGCCCGCGTTCAGGGTGCCGACGATACGGTATTGATTGCCCGGCCCACTGCGGGTGTAGGTGACAAGCTCGTCGGATATATAGCGTTTTTCTTGCGCATGGAGACCCAGGGTAGTGGACAACCCCAGGATGGCAGTGAAGAGTAAAGTTAATTTATTCATCATATTCAATATATTAAGTTCGCAGAGATTATGCAGTTAGCGCGCCCAGTCTGACGATGACGTTACTAAACCTGAATGAGAACAGTCTTACTCTTGATTACTCAATCTTGATTGAGCAATCAATGTGTTGCTTAACGCTTCATGGTGAATTCGAGGTGAAAAAGGCAAGGCGTATTCCGCTGCGAAAGAACACCGATTGCACAGGCTTTGCGAGCGCCTTCGCAGGGTAAACGCGCCGCCATGCCGTAACAGTGGCAACCTGCGATAAAATGTTATTTACTGGCGACATTTCTGCAATATCTGGTAGTGCAAGACGATGAGCGAAGAAATTGAATTAAAATTTATTGTTCACCCTGACGCGGTGGCGGCGATCAGACAAGGGCTGAAAAACTGGCAGAGCGATGTGGGGCACAGCAACCATCTGCATACCCATCAACTGGCGAATAGTTATTACGAAACGGCTGATGGATACCTGCGCCAGCATGGCATTGGGCTACGCATCCGGGGCGAAAATGGCCGCTATGAGATGACGGTGAAAACCGCGGGGAAAGTCGTGGGTGGGTTACATCAACACCCGGAATACAACGTGGAACTGCCTGGGCCGCATTTGAATCTTCATCTGTTGCCGGCGGAGATTTGGCCCGAAGGGTGCGACATTGAGGCGCTGGCTCAGGCGTTGCAGCCGCTGTTCAGCACTGATTTTCAGCGTGAAGCCTGGGTGGTGTCTCACCATCAAAGCCTGATTGAAATTGCTTTTGATCAGGGCCAAATCAGCGCGGGCGAATGGGTTGAACCGTTGTGTGAACTGGAGTTGGAGCTGAAAAATGGCCGTACTGAGGATCTGCTGGCGTTTGCTAATGAACTGTCTGATCTTGGTGGATTGCGGCAAGGGAGCCTGAGTAAAGCGGCCCGCGGCTATCATCTGGCGAAAGGTAATCCGGTTCGGCCTCGCTGCGAGCTGACGTTTTTGTCGGTGGAGCCGAAAATGACGCTCGATCAGGGGATTGCTGCCGGGCTGGAACATGCGCTCAGCCATTGGCAGTACCATGAAGAGCTATGGGTGCGTGGTGATGCCGCCGCGCGCCCGGCGTTGCTGGAGGCTGGCGCCATGATGCGGGAATTGCTGGTGCTGGTAGGCGGCGTGGTGCCACGCAAGGTGACCACAGAGTTTCGTGCGGCGCTGACCCATCTTGAAGCGGGTATCGAGCGTACGCAAGCGGCAGATACGCTCTGCTATAGCGCCGATTACCTGAAGGGCAAACTGATTCTGACCTCGTGGCTGGTAAGGCATGGCTGGCGCGGCTACATGGACAACCGCGAACTGATGCGCTTACAAAGCTCCTGGAAGCGTTTTGCCGACATCATGATGAGCCGTGCGTTGGCTGAATTAAAAGCCGTATTCAGTCATGCGCTGGATGCTTTGCATTACACCCAGCAATTGCCGCGCTTGCAGCGTGGGGTGTATACCTTTTTGCTGCTGGGGGGAAGCTATCCGCAAGCGGAAGCCATTCGTTATCTGCAGCCATGGCGCGAACTGATGCAACTGATTGAGGCGTTGTCCGCTGGCCAGGGCATACCAAATGCTCTGGAGCTTTGCCGTAAACAGGCGCTCGCTCAGCCGCCGTTCTGGCTGCACAGCGGCCAATAGTCCGGATTATCGCTATTCGGGGGCATCGGTACTGGAACCGTCGCTCCCCGGTTCAACTCGTATTGGGCTGCCTGACGGGGCAGCTGTGCAAGGATAACGCCATGACCTGTCATTCCGCATCATTATTTCCGCTCTCTGAACCGCTTACTGAGCAGGCACGCCACGAGATAGATCGCTTATTGGGGGCTGATCCAACGCCGATGGCTGATAGTGCTGCGGCAGTGCTGGCTTGCAGTGAATTTGTCAGCGAGTCATTGGCGCGTTGTCCGCAATGGCGGCAGGAGATAACCCAGTCCCCCCCGCAGCCTGAAGAATGGCGACAGTACGCCGATGGGTTGTCTCAGGCGTTGAACGAGGTTAGCGATGAGGCCGCGTTAATGAAGGCGTTGCGGCTGTTCCGCCGCCGCATTCTGACACGCATCGCCTGGGGGCAATGGTTGCAGCTCAGTACTACTGACGAGACATTGCAGCAATTGAGCGTACTGGCGGAGGCGCTGATCGTCGCTGCCCGTCAGTGGCTGTATGACGCCTGTTGCCGCGAGTGGGGCACGCCGTGTAATGAAGCGGGCGAACCACAGCCGTTGTTGATTTTGGGGATGGGAAAACTGGGCGGCGGGGAACTCAATTTTTCCTCGGACATCGATTTGATTTTCGCCTACCCGGAAAATGGTCATACCCGCGGTGGCCGCCGCGAACTGGATAACGCCCAGTTCTTCACCCGTCTCGGCCAGCGGCTGATCAAGGCGTTGGACCAGCCGACGATGGACGGTTTTGTTTATCGGGTGGACATGCGCCTGCGGCCATTTGGCGACAGTGGTCCGTTGGTGATGAGCTTTGCTGCGCTGGAAGACTATTATCAGGAACAAGGGCGTGACTGGGAACGGTATGCGATGGTCAAAGCCCGGTTGATGGGCGGCGATGACGACCATTACAGCCAGGAGCTGATCCGCATGTTACGGCCATTCGTGTTTCGCCGTTACATCGATTTCAGCGTTATTCAGTCGCTGCGCAACATGAAGAGTATGATCGCCCGCGAAGTGCGGCGGCGCGACCTGCGCAATAATATCAAGCTGGGGGCGGGCGGTATCCGCGAAGTGGAGTTCATCACTCAGGTATTTCAACTGATTCGCGGTGGTCGTGAGCCTGCGTTGCAGGGGCGCTCTCTGTTGCCGACGCTGGAGCAGGTGGGCGAGCTGGGGCTATTGACCCCGGCGCAGGCAGCCCAGTTGCGCGAGGCGTATCTGTTTTTACGTCGGCTGGAGAACCTGCTGCAATCCATTGCCGATGAACAAACGCAAACCCTGCCGGAAGACGCGCTTAATCAGGCGCGGCTGGCGTGGGGGATGTGCTGTGACGACTGGTCGCAACTAAGTGAACGCTTACATCAGCAGATGCAGGCGGTGCGTGCGGTGTTCCATGAGTTGATTGGCGATGATGCGCCTGATGGCAGCGAAACCCCGGAGCACAGCCATTACGGCAGTCTGTGGCAGGATGGTCTGGAGAGTGCCGATCTGTCGGCGTTGTCACCGGAACTGACTTCAGAAGTATGTGAGCGTTTGCTGACGCGGGTGGCCGATTTTCGTGCCGATTTATCCCGTCGCACTATCGGGCCGCGTGGCCGCGATGTGCTTGACCAATTGATGCCGGCATTGCTGGCGCAAGCCTGCAACCATGCTAATGCCGATGTTATCGTCGCGCGGTTGACGCCGCTGTTGCTGGGTATTGTGACCCGCACCACCTATCTGGAACTGTTGCTGGAGTCGCGCCCGGCGCTGACGCAACTGATCCGGCTGTGCGCCGTATCGCCAATGATTGCCAGTCAACTGGCGCGTTACCCGTTGCTGCTGGATGAGTTACTGGACCCCGCTAGTCTGTATCAACCCATCGCGCTGGATGCCTATACCGATGAATTGCGTCAATACCTGATGCGGGTGCCGGAAGACGATGAAGAGCAGCAACTGGAGGCATTGCGCCAGTTCAAGCAGGCACAGCATCTGCGTATTGCTGCGGCAGATATTGTCGGCGCGCTGCCCGTGATGAAAGTGAGCGATCACTTAACTTATCTGGCGGAAGCTATCATCGCTGCCGTAGTGCAGCAGGCGTGGAACCAGATGGTCGCACGTTACGGCCAGCCGGCTCATCTGCACGCTCAATCCGGGCGTGGGTTCGCCGTGGTGGGGTACGGCAAGCTGGGCGGCTGGGAGTTGGGCTACAGTTCCGACCTTGATTTGGTGTTTCTGATTGATTGTCCGGATAACGTGGTGACTGATGGCGAACGCAGCATCGATGGTCGTCAGTTTTATTTGCGGCTGGCGCAGCGTGTGATGCATCTGTTCAGCACCCGTACCTCGTCCGGCATTTTGTACGAGGTCGATGCCCGTTTACGTCCATCGGGAGCGGCGGGCATGTTGGTAAGCACCGTGGCGGCGTTCGATGATTATCAGCGCAACGAAGCCTGGACCTGGGAACATCAGGCGCTGGTTCGTGCGCGGGTCGTGTATGGCGAACCCGCCATTCAGCAGCAGTTTGAAGAGATTCGACAGCGAATTTTATGCCGTGAGCGAGACGGTGACGCGCTGCGTACTGAAGTCCGGGAAATGCGGGAAAAGATGCGCCAGCATCACGCCAGCAAAGACGCGGGTTTTGACATCAAGGCCGATGCTGGCGGCATTACCGATATCGAATTCATCGCGCAGTATCTGGTGTTGCGTTACTCGGCGCAGGAGCCGCGGTTGACACGCTGGTCCGATAACGTGCGTATTCTGGAATTGCTGGCTCGTCATGGCGTGATGGATGACGACGAGGCAGAGGCGCTACGGCTGGCCTACATTACCTTGCGCGATGAAATCCACCATTTGGCGTTGCAGGAGTTGCCTGGCCGGGTCGGCCAGGCGTGTTTCAGCAATGAGCGGCAGCAGATACAACAGAGTTGGAAGAAGTGGCTGGAATGAGGCGTGCTGCGCAATCGGCGCTGCTGGCTACCCGGTGAGTGTGGTAGTTGAGTGTGATAGTATAGCGCGCGTTAAAAATGAACCTGTTTTTGGAGCCAGGGAATGAAAGTAACGCTACCTGATTTTCGCCACGCCGGTGTTCTGGTTGTGGGTGACGTAATGCTGGACCGCTACTGGTACGGCCCAACCAGCCGTATTTCGCCGGAAGCGCCAGTGCCGGTGGTTAAGGTGGATACCATCGAAGAACGTCCCGGCGGTGCGGCCAACGTGGCAATGAATATCGCCGCGCTGGGCGCAGGGTCGCGTTTGGTGGGGTTGACCGGTATTGATGATGCCGCCCGCGCCCTGAGCGCCAAACTCAACGAAGTGAACGTCAAGTGCGACTTCGTTTCCGTTCCCACTCATCCCACCATTACCAAGCTGCGTGTGTTGTCGCGCAACCAGCAACTGATCCGCCTCGACTTTGAAGAAGGGTTCGACAGCGTAGATCCGCAGCCGATGATCGACCGCATCCAGCAGGCATTGCCGAAGATCGGCGCGTTGGTGCTGTCTGATTACGCTAAAGGCGCACTGGTGCATGTACAGACCATGATCCAGACGGCCAGAGCGGCTGGTGTGCCGGTGTTGATTGACCCGAAAGGCACCGATTTTAACCGCTATCGCGGTGCGACGCTGCTGACGCCAAACCTGTCGGAGTTCGAAGCGGTGGCCGGGCGCTGTAAAGATGAAAATGATCTGGTGGAACGCGGTATGAAACTGCTGGCAGAGCTGAGTCTCTCTGCGCTGCTGGTGACTCGCTCTGAGCAGGGGATGACGCTACTACAACCGGGCAAAGCGCCGTTGCACCTGCCGACGCAGGCGCAGGAAGTGTATGACGTTACCGGTGCGGGCGATACCGTGATTGGCGTGCTGGCGGCGGCGCTGGCGGCGGGCAAGCCGATGGAGGAAGCCTGCTTCCTCGCTAACGCGGCGGCTGGTGTTGTGGTCGGAAAACTCGGTACCTCCACGGTAACGCCGATTGAGCTGGAAAACGCTATTCGTGGTCGTGCTGATACCGGTTTTGGCGTGATGACTGAAGCACAACTGAAAGGTGCGGTGGCGCTGGCGCGTCAGCGTGGCGAAAAGGTCGTCATGACCAATGGGTGTTTTGATATTTTACACGCCGGGCACGTTTCCTATCTGGCTAATGCGCGCCGTCTGGGTGATCGCCTGATTGTAGCGGTAAACAGTGATGACTCCACCAAACGCCTGAAAGGGCCGAGTCGTCCGGTTAACCCGTTGACACAGCGGATGATTGTGCTGGGTGCGCTGGAAGCGGTGGACTGGGTGGTGGCGTTTGAAGAAGACACACCACAGCGCCTGATTAGCGAGGTGTTGCCGGATATTCTGGTGAAGGGCGGTGACTACAAGCCAGAAGACATTGCCGGCAGTAAAGAGGTCTGGGCCAATGGCGGCGAGGTGCGGGTGCTAAACTTTGAAGACGGTTGTTCGACCACCAATATCATCAACACCATCAAAGCCAGAGATTAACGGGCACGCTTATGCTGGAAAATGAGTCTAAGCCTGCTGACGATATCGCTACTGTTTCGGTGCAGATTGAGGCGCTGCGCGCCCAACTGCGCTATCACGAATACAAATACCACGTCGATGATGCGCCGGAAATTCCCGACGCAGAATACGACAACCTGATGAATGCGCTGAAAATGTTGGAGCAGGCGCATCCTGAACTGGTGACGCCCGATTCGCCGACCCAGCGAGTCGGCGCTGCACCGCTGGATGCGTTTGATACGGTAGCGCATGACGTGCCGATGCTGTCGCTGGATAACGTCTTTGACGAGGCCAGTTTTCTGGCATTCTGCAAGCGCATCAATGATCGGTTGAAAAACGATGGCGAACTGACGTTTTGCTGCGAGTTAAAGCTTGATGGGCTGGCGGTCAGCCTGCTGTATGAAAATGGTGTGCTGGTACGCGCCGCGACACGCGGCGACGGCACGACCGGCGAGAATATTACCGCCAATATTCGTACCATCGGCGCGATTCCGTTACGCCTGCACGGCGATAATATTCCAGCGCGGCTGGAAGTACGCGGTGAAGTGTTCATGAAACACAAGGGGTTCGAAGCCCTGAATGCGGACGCGCGTCGTACCGGCGGCAAGGTATTCGCTAACCCGCGTAATGCTGCTGCCGGTTCGTTGCGTCAGTTGGACCCACGTATCACCGCCACTCGCCCCTTGACCTTCCTGTGCTATGGCGTTGGGGTGGTGGAAGGCGGAACCCTGCCGGATACCCACTGGCAGCGGCTGATGCAGTTCCGTGAATGGGGGCTGCCGGTCAGTGAACGCATTCGTCTGTGCACCGGCAGTGATGCGGTGCTGGACTTCTACCGTCAGGTGGAGCACGAGCGCGAAACGCTGGGGTTCGATATCGATGGTGTGGTGATCAAAGTCAACGAGCTGGCGTTGCAGGAGCGGCTGGGCTTTGTGGCGCGTGCGCCGCGCTGGGCGGTGGCATTCAAGTTTCCGGCTCAGGAGCAATTGACCTGGTTGCGAGACGTTGAGTTTCAGGTTGGCCGTACCGGTGCGATTACGCCGGTGGCGCGGCTGGAGCCGGTGACCGTCGCTGGCGTGGTGGTGAGTAACGCCACGCTGCACAATGCGGATGAAATCGAACGTCTGGGGGTTCAGATTGGCGATCGGGTTGCCGTTCGTCGCGCAGGGGACGTGATTCCGCAGATAGTGAGCGTCGTGCTGTCTGAGCGCCCGGCGGATGCCCGCCCGGTGGTGTTTCCGCCTCAATGCCCGGTGTGCGGGTCTGATGTGGAGAGGGTCGAAGGCGAGGCCGTTGCTCGCTGTACTGGCGGCCTGTTCTGCGGCGCGCAGCGTAAAGAAGCGCTGAAGCACTTTGTTTCTCGTCGTGCGCTGGATGTCGAAGGCATGGGCGATAAGATCATCGACCAGTTGGTAGAGAAAGAGTACGTCAAGACACCCGCGGATTTGTTTCGTCTGGATATCGGTATTCTTACACGACTGGATCGCATGGGGTCGAAGTCGGCGCAGAATCTGGTGAATGCGCTGAGCAAAGCCAAGTCCACCACGTTTGCTCGTTTCTTGTATGCGTTAGGTATCCGGGATGTGGGTGAGGCGACGGCGGCGAATCTGGCGGCGCATTTCGGTACGCTGGACGCGTTGCAAGCCGCCGATCTGGAAGCGTTGCAACAAGTGCAGGATGTCGGCATTGTAGTTGCGACGCATGTGCGCAACTTTCTTGATGAGGCGCACAATCAGCAGGTGATTCAGGAATTGATTGGCGATGATGTCGGTATTCACTGGCCAGACCCGGTAATAGTGGATGTTGAGGCGTCAAACAGTCCGTTTGCCGGTAAAACAGTGGTATTGACTGGCTCGCTGAGTGTGCTGTCTCGTGATGAAGCCAAAGATCGCCTCACGGCGCTAGGGGCGAAGGTGAGTGGCAGTGTGTCGAAGAAAACCAATCTGGTCATCGCTGGCGAAGCGGCGGGTTCCAAGCTGACCAAAGCACAGGAACTGGGTATTGAGGTCATTGATGAAGCGGAGATGATGCGTCTGCTGGGGTAAAGGTAATGCAAAAAGAGGATCTGCTGGCGATAGCCAATACGCCGATGCCATTTGGCAAATATAAAGGCCGTATGCTGATCGACTTACCGGAAGAGTACCTCTTGTGGTTCGCCCGCAAGGGCGAATTTCCGGCAGGGCGGTTAGGTGAACTGATGCAGATTACGCTGACTATCAAGATGGAAGGGTTACAAGGGCTGGTGAAGCCGCTGCGCCGCCCAACACCTTGATATCAGTAACCTGACAGGTATTGATGGTGCTGGTAATTCGCCGGTGCTGGCACCGTTTTTAGCAAATAAAAAAGCATCATGAATCATCAGGATACATGATGCTTTTATTCATACCAGACAATATTCAGACAGCGAAAAAATTAGATGTAAATATTAACGCTGTTTTCATCCGTCGGCATGTTGACGCCTTCTTTGGGCGTAGACGACTGAATTGCAGAGGTACCTGACTGCTGAGCCTGTTGTGTTTTCTGCTGTTGCAACTGTTGGATTTGTGCCTGAATTTGTTGGATTTGCGCCTGAATCATCTTTTGCTGTTGCTCCAGCAACTGGCGCTCTTCATCCGTTTTTGTTTCTGTCATCTGCTGAGTCAGCTTGGTCGCTTGTTTGGTCAGCGATTGAATTTCCTTGTTTAACTGGGAAATCTGCTGATCAACATTGGCGCTATTACTGCTGCCTGATGATGCAGAAACGGCCGATGTTGCTGAGCCGATAGAACCTGCCATAAACTCCTCCTGAAAATAGCCATAATGGCTACACTGTTATCGGCATCGCACCGCGATAGCCTTATAGGTTTTTCGATTTCCTGACGAAGTGGATACAAATATGTCCGGATGGTAATGGTTTCTCAGATGATAGATATCAACCAAACTGCCAACGTGTTTTAGCCTTTCCCTGTTGGGTACTCAGCAAAGATAAGGGATTGCTATGCTGTTGTTTTGTTACTTACCAAAAAAACAGCCCACCGGGTTGCCAGTGGGCTGAGTTTTCGAACTTAACCTATCAGATGTAGATGTCGATAGCATGTTCAGCTGACGGACGGTTAACGCCTTCAACCGGTCTGATCATCGGTTTGCTTTCTTGCGGTGGCGGCACCTGCTGGTTTTGCAGTTGTGCAATCTGCCCCTGCATCACAACAATCTGAGCCTGCATCGATTGCTGCTGTCCATTAATCGTGGTTTCCTGCTGCTTCTTGGTGCTTTCACCCGATGCCTCATCGGCTTTCAGGTTTTGCAGATTACGCTCAGAAACCTTCTGTTCCGTGTTGGTTTCGACGCTGGTGGATGCTGGCACCGGCATCACTGCAAACGCAGAGCTGGTAATTGGACTCAGCATACATCCTCCTGATTAGTAGTCTGGGCAGGGGACTATCCCTGCTATCTCTATTATCGGCACCCGGCACGATATTATGAGTGATTATTAACCAAAAAGTGCGTTCTGGCTACTCTATTGTCCTGAGTGATGGGGTAAGGAATTGTATCTTTATGCCTGATATTATTTCCCATAAACATTAATGGCGTCGGTTAGCCGCACCGCCTGTCTGCTGAGGTTGGTGGCGAATTCCGCTGATTGATCAACCATCTCGGTATTACCGGCGGTCATCTGCTCAATTTGGGCGATAGAACCGTTGATCAGTGACAACGCTGCAGTTTGCTCACGAGTGGCGTTGCTGATCTCGCTGATCATGCTTGCCACTTGCTGCACATCGTTGACGATGTCCTGAATATGTTTGCCTGCTTTGTCTACCAGTGCGCTACCCGTTTCAACGCTGGTCATGTTGGCGTCGATCAAGGTTTTGATTTCGCGGGCAGCAGACGCGGAATGCTGCGCCAGATTGCGAACTTCCGCCGCCACAACGGCAAAACCACGCCCTTCTACGCCGGCACGCGCTGCTTCTACCGCCGCATTGAGTGCCAGAATGTTGGTCTGAAAGGCGATGCTGTCGATAACGCCGATGATATCGACGATTTTTCGGCTGGCGTTTGAAATGGAGTCCATCATATCCACGGCCTCGGCCATGATATCGCCGCCTTCGCCAGCGGACTGGCTGGCATGTTGCGCCATCTGGGTGGCTTGTGTGGCGGTGTCTGCGCTTTGTTGTACTGCTACGGTAATCTGTTCGATAGCCGCTGCTGTCTGCTGCAGATTAGCGGAGGTTTCCTCGGTGCGTGTGCTCAGATCATGGTTGCCATCGGCCAGTTGTTGGCTGATGCTGTTGATGCCAGCCACCTGTGTGCTGACATCATCCACCAGTGAATGCAGGTTGAGGCCGAATTGGTTGACCACCCGTAACAGCAGCCCAACTTCATCCACCCGGTTGAGATGGATACTGTCTGCCCGGCGACCAGATACGACCTGTTGTGCCTGACCCAGGATCAAACGCAGCGGATTGGCGATTTGTTGTTGCAGAAACTGGTCGAGTACTACCATCAACAGCAGAATCGAGATGAGCGATGTTGTTGTGCCAATGCCCAGCAGGATGAGAGCCAGCGGCATTAAACCGCCGAGCAATACGGCCAGTCGTAAGCGCCAGCGTACCGATAACCGCTGGAACAGCGACAAAACCGAGAACAGCCCGGTTCGGACTACCAGCCCTTTGTAAAACCCTAGATGACGAGCTTGTTTATTCTGTACTGCTTCATACAGCGGTTCAACAGCGCGAATTTCTTCTGCCTTGGGGGTATTGCGTACCGAAATATAGCCGGTGAGTTGATTATGGTGATAGACCGGCGTGACGTTGGCGCGTACCCAGTAATGATCGCCGTTTTTGCGACGGTTTTTGACCAGTCCGGTCCAACTGTCGCCTTGTTGCAGCGTGTACCACATGTCGGCGAAGGCTTCGGTGGGCATATCCGGATGACGCACAATATTGTGGGGGGTTCCCATCAGTTCGTGCTCATCAAATCCACTGACGCGAATAAACGCGGAGTTGGCATAAGTGATGTTGCTTTTAACATCCGTGGTTGACATTAATGTAGTGCCGTCATCCAACAGGTATTCTTGTTGTGTAATAGGTGTATTAACCCGCATTGAAAACCCCGATGCTGTGTGTCAGTTATGTCAGTGATGTAGAGAAGGGCCAGGGTGTGAGCACGGCCTGATTAATCACACAAATTCAGAACTTATCCCACAAGGTTATTTTGCTTGCCATTTTAGTGCAGGACAGTGCTCAACATCCTCACGTACGCTGTACGTTCGGGGGGGACGTGCTGTCAATGTCCATGCTGGCTGCGACATTACACCTGATGGGGTAGAGTCTGGAGGTGTGTTAAATCATCGTTTTTATTTTTTAACTCAAGGTTAAAAGATACGAAAAAAGGGCGCTTCAAATTGCAAAGCATCCCTGAGCAAACTTATTCTTTTTTTTTCAGGTGGGGAATTTATGCTTTGGGTCTTTGTGTTGTCAATCAAATCATTTTTTGAACAGCATTTTTTTTAACTACTCTTTATTTGTTAATTATTGTTCGGTTTTTCCTTAATGATGTCATTACAATAAGAACGTTTTGTTAACATAGCTGACAAGAATGTCGTTCTGAAAAATAGAAGGAAATAAGGCGACTTATTAAATAAAATTAAATGATGATGTAATAAAAGAGACGGAAAGTTATTTTTCTATCGAAAATAAATTCACGTGAGTTATATACCCTAAATAATTCGAGTTTCAGGAAGGCGGCAAGGGAAGGAATCCCGATGAGCTTACTCAGGTAAGTGATTCGGGTGACTGAGCGCAGCCAATGCACCTGTAACTTGAAGTATGACGGGTATATGTCGAATTAATGTCATTGCTTTAAACAGTAATAGGTGGAAAGTGGCGGGTGAAAAATAGTGTAAAAACATTCGCCACTGGATGTTTCATCCAGTGGCGAATGCGTGGCTAACGAATAATGCGTGTATCAGGTAACCGGTGCCGGGTTAAACACCGACAGTGCGTTGTGTAAACCCCATTGATCAGACCAGGTTTTTTTCCTGCCGCTGGCGATATCCAGAATAAAATGGAATAACTGCCAGCCCACATCTTCAATGGTTGCTTCGCCGGTAGCGATGGTGCCGGCGTTGATATCCATCAGGTCATGCCAGCGTTCCGCCAGCGCCGTACGGGTCGCCATCTTGATGACCGGCACCGCTTTCAGCCCGTAAGGGGTGCCGCGCCCGGTGGTGAACACCTGAACAGTGATGCCGGAAGCCAGTTGCTGCGTACCGCACACAAAGTCGCTGGCTGGCGTGGCTGCGTAAATCAGCCCGCGTTTGGTCGGACGTTGACCTGGCGACAGCACTTCGACGATGGCGCTGGTGCCGGATTTAGCAATAGACCCCAAGGCTTTTTCCACCACATTCGCCAGCCCACCTTTTTTGTTGCCGGGCGATGGGTTAGCGCTGCGGTCAGTCTTGCCGCTGTCCAGATAGTCGTCATACCAGGCCATCTCTTCCAGCAGACGTTTCCCTACCTCTTCATTGATGGTACGTGGCGTGAGTAGATGAATGGCGTCGCGTACTTCGGTGACTTCGGAAAACATCACCGTAGCGCCGCAACGCACCAGCAGATCAGACGCGAATCCTACCGCCGGGTTGGCGGTCACACCGGAAAACGCGTCGCTGCCGCCACATTGCATACCGACTACCAGTTCAGATGCCGGCACCGTTTCGCGCGTGCGGCGGTTGAGCTGTTGCAGATGCTTATCTGCCATAGCCAGAATATCGTCCACCATCGATTTGAAACCGATATGGTGTTCATCTTGCAATCGCACAATACTGGTATCGTCCAGCGAAATGGCCTGTACATCCGGCGTGCCTTGCAGCAGGCGTTCTGGCTGGAGTTTTTCGCAGCCCAGCCCGACCACCAGCACTTCGCCGCCGAAATTCGGATTGAGCGCCAGATTGTGGATGGTGCGGATAGGCACAACGGCGGCTGGGGCATTGATCGCCACACCGCAGCCATACAGATGGTTCAGCGCGACTACGCCGTCTACGTTAGGATAACGGGGCAGTAGGTCACGCTCTATCAGGTTGACGACATAATCCACCACACCGGCAACGCAGTGGACGCTGGTAGTAATGCCGAGCAGGTTTTTGGTGCCGACGCTACCGTCCGGATTACGGTAGCCTTCGAAGGTATACCCTTCCAGCGGCGGTAGTGTTGGCGGAACCCTGGTTGCCAGCGGCAGCGTTTCCAGCGCCGGCGCCGTGGGCAATTCCACCAGCGATTCATCGATCCAACTGCCGCGGACGATGTCCCTGAGGGCGTAGCCGATGATTTCGCCATAACGGACGATAGGCGCTCCGAGGGCGATATCGCGTAATGCGACCTTGTGGCCTTGCGGTACGTGTTCTTTCAGTTCCAGACCGCAACTGAATCGGGTACCGGCTTTCAGACCATTATTGTTGACGACAATGGCAACATTGTCAGACTCATGAACCTTGATATAAAGCGGCCGTTCATCGGCCACACCCGTTGTTGTATTATCTGACATGGTGCTAACCTTCATGAGTTATAACGCTGGTTAAAGCTATAAATTGGTTAAAGCTATAAATTGGTTAAAGCTATAAATTGGTTAAAGCTATAACGTGCGGTTTATTTTCACTGTCGCTGCTAATAATGACTTTGCTCGGCATCAGTATAGGTGGGCTTTCTGCCGCCATGCATTATGCAATTGACTGACATCCTGACGCGCTGTGCTTAATTTCTCTGGCGAAGAAACAATAGGCAGTGAGACCTGTCACATTATTCCGTCCGTTGACTTATTCCCTCCTTATTCTGACCGTCGCGCTTTGTGACTGAAGTGGCAAAAGCCGGTGTTTTCGTGAAATGACTCCCAAATGATTGGGCGATTGCTGCAACTCGTGTTGTTGATAGTGGTGATTGTTGGGCGCTTGTCCAGTGAGGCGTGCAGACGCGCCCTTTATAATCACTCCCAGAAGTCGAAGAGGTCTCGTGGTTTATTTTTGCTGTTCTGCTTTTTCTTTGCTCAAGTTTCAAACCATTACCGACTCTTGATTTCATTCTGGTAACTCAACCCTACGCAAGTGTGGTTATTTGGAATGAATGAGCTAACCGCTATCTAAAAGTAGGAGTTCATCATGAATACCGTCAGCACAGCAGCCGGCGTATTACAAAAGAAAACCAACGCCCGTTACTGGATTGTCGTGATACTGTTTATCGTCACGTCATTCAATTATGGCGACCGCTCTACGATTTCCATCGCCGGTTCCGCCATGTCCAAAGATATTGGTCTTGATGCAGTGGGCATGGGCTAT
Organism: Dickeya sp. CFBP 2040; assembly: GCF_012273755.1. Classification (NCBI taxonomy): domain Bacteria; kingdom Pseudomonadati; phylum Pseudomonadota; class Gammaproteobacteria; order Enterobacterales; family Pectobacteriaceae; genus Dickeya; species Dickeya sp. CFBP 2040. The sequence continues at coordinate 42,951 of NZ_JAAVXH010000087.1, read as the reverse complement.
ATCTTCTCTGCATTTTCCTGGGCTTATGTGATAGGTCAAATTCCCGGCGGCTGGCTGCTAGACCGCTTTGGTTCCAAGCGCGTCTACTTCTGGAGCATCTTCTCCTGGTCGTTGTTTACCCTGCTGCAAGGGTTTGTAGATATTTTCCACGGCTCAGCCATCGTGATTTCGTTGTTTATGCTGCGTTTCATGGTGGGATTGTGCGAATCCCCATCTTTCCCCGGTAACAGCCGTATTGTGGCGGCCTGGTTCCCGGCGCAGGAGCGTGGCACCGCGGTCGCCATTTTCAACTCCGCACAGTACTTCGCCACCGTTATCTTTGCGCCCATTATGGGTTGGCTGACGCATGAAGTGGGTTGGGCACATGTGTTCTGGTTTATGGGGGGGCTTGGCATCATCATCGCTTTCCTGTGGCAGAAGGTCATTCATGACCCGAAAGATCATCCCGGCGTGAATAAGGCTGAACTGGAGTACATCGAAGCGGGCGGCGCACTGGTCAATATGGATGCATTAGCGACGAAAAAATCGGTCGCTCGCGGCGAGAAATGGCACCAGATTAAACAATTGCTGACTTCCCGCATGATGATGGGCGTCTATCTCGGTCAATACTGCATCAATGCGCTGACTTACTTCTTTATTACCTGGTTCCCGGTGTATCTGGTGCAGGCGCGCGGCATGTCGATTCTGAAAGCCGGTTTTGTTGCGTCGATCCCAGCCATTTGCGGATTTGTCGGCGGCGTGCTGGGCGGGGTGATTTCCGATTACCTGATGCGCCGTACCCAGTCACTCACCCTTGCCCGTAAAACGCCGATTGTGCTGGGAATGCTGCTGTCCATGTCGATGGTGATTTGTAACTACGTCACCACGGAATGGGTGGTGATTGCGGTGATGGCGGCGGCGTTCTTCGGTAAAGGTATTGGTGCGCTGGGCTGGGCGGTGATGGCGGATACCGCGCCGAAAGAAATCAGCGGCTTGAGCGGCGGTCTGTTCAATATGTTCGGCAATATCTCCGGCATCGTTACGCCGATTGCCATCGGCTATATCGTCGGTGTGACCGGCTCCTTTAATGGCGGGCTGGTATATGTGGGCGTTCATGCGTTCGTCGCTATTCTGAGCTTCCTGTTCATCGTGCAGGACATCAAACGTATCGAACTGAAACCTTATAAACCCCAGTGATGAAGAGTAAGGACGAGCACATGAACAGTACGCAAGATACCCCCGTCATTACCGACATGAAAGTCATCCCCGTCGCGGGTTATGACAGCATGTTGCTCAATATTGGCGGTGCTCACGGGGCCTATTTCACCCGCAATATCGTGATGTTGACAGATAACGCCGGCCACACCGGCGTGGGAGAGGCGCCGGGCGGCGAGGTGATTTACAACACGCTGACGGCGGCGATCCCTCAGGTGGTAGGGGCGCAGGTGGCGCGTATGAACCATCTGGTACATCAGGTTCACAAAGGCAACCAGTCTTCGGATTTCGACTCGTTCGGCAAAGGCGCCTGGACATTCGAATTGCGGGTCAACGCTGTCGCCGCATTGGAAGCCGCCCTGCTGGACTTGCTGGGGCAGCACCTGAATGTGCCTGTCGCCGAATTGCTGGGGCCGGGTAAACAGCGTGATGAAGTCACGGTACTGGGCTACCTGTTCTATATCGGCGATCGTACTAAAACCGATTTGCCTTATCTGGAAGGCGAACAGGGTAAACACCCGTGGTATCACCTGCGTCACCAGCAGGCAATGAACAGCGATGCCGTGGTGCGACTGGCGGAAGCGGCGGCTGATCGCTACGGTTTTAAAGACTTCAAGCTGAAAGGCGGCGTGCTGCCGGGCGAACTGGAAATCGACACCGTGAAGGCGTTGAAAAAGCGCTTCCCGGATGCCCGCATCACGGTAGACCCGAATGGCGCTTGGTTGCTCGATGAAGCGATCCGCTTATGCAAAGGCCTGAACGGTGTGCTGACTTACGCCGAAGACCCCTGTGGCGCGGAGCAGGGCTTCTCTGGCCGTGAAGTGATGGCGGAGTTCCGCCGTGCCACCGGGCTGCCGGTCGCCACCAACATGATTGCCACCAACTGGCGCGAGATGAACCACGCGGTGATGTTGCAGGCGGTGGATATACCGCTGGCGGACCCGCATTTCTGGACCATGCACGGCGCGGTGCGGGTGGCGCAACTGTGTGACGAATGGGGCCTGACCTGGGGTTGTCACTCTAATAACCACTTCGACATTTCGCTGGCGATGTTCACCCATGTGGGCGCGGCGGCACCCGGCAAGCCGACCGCTATCGACACGCACTGGATCTGGCAGGAAGGACAGCACCTGACTAAAGAGCCGCTGCAAATCGTTAACGGCAACATCAAGGTGCCGGAACGGCCGGGACTGGGCATTGAGCTGGATATGGAACAGGTAATGAAAGCCCATGAACTGCATAAAAAACTGCCGAGCGGCGCACGCAATGACGCCGCAGCGATGCAGTACCTGATCCCCGGCTGGACATTTGATCGCAAACGCCCGGTATTCGGACGTGAATTACCTAAGAATTCAACGTTTTAACAGAAGGAAACTACCATGACGTCGCAAAGTTCCACCCCGGTTATTACCAGTATGCAGGTGATTCCTGTTGCCGGGCACGACAGCATGTTGCTGAACCTCAGCGGGGCGCACGCGCCGTACTTCACCCGTAATATCGTGATACTCAAGGATAACGCGGGTCATACCGGTGTGGGGGAAATTCCTGGCGGTGAGAAAATTCGTCAGACGCTGGAAGATGCCGCTGCGCTGGTGGTCGGCAAAACGCTGGGTGAATATAAAAATGTGATGACGGCGGTACGCAACCAGTTTGCCGACCGCGATGCCTCTGGTCGTGGTCTGCAAACCTTCGACCTGCGCACCACCATTCATGTGGTGACCGGCATTGAAGCCGCGATGCTGGATTTGCTGGGGCAGTTCCTGAACGTACCGGTGGCCGCGTTGTTAGGCGATGGTCAGCAGCGTGATGCGGTAGAAATGCTCGGTTATCTGTTCTACATCGGTGATCGCAACAAAACTGACCTGCCGTACCAGAGCCAGCCGGATGAGCAATGCGACTGGTATCGCCTGCGCCACGAAGAAGCGCTGACGCCGGAAACGGTGGTGCGTCTGGCAGAAGCCGCGTACGAGAAATACGGCTTCAACGATTTCAAACTCAAAGGCGGCGTGCTGGCGGGCAGCGAAGAGGCTGAAGCGGTTACCGCGCTGGCTAAACGCTTCCCACAAGCGCGCATTACGCTCGACCCGAACGGTGCCTGGTCGCTGGAAGAGGCGATTCGTCTGGGCAAACAACTGCGCGGCGTGCTGGCTTACGCTGAGGACCCATGCGGCGCTGAGCAGGGTTTTTCTGGCCGTGAAGTGATGGCCGAGTTCCGCCGCGCCACCGGGCTGCCCACTGCCACCAACATGATCGCCACCGACTGGCGTCAGATGGGGCACACCATTTCCCTGCAATCGGTGGATATCCCGCTGGCGGACCCGCACTTCTGGACCATGCAGGGTTCGGTGCGCGTAGCACAGATGTGCCATGAATGGGGCCTGACCTGGGGTTCTCACTCCAATAACCACTTTGATATTTCACTGGCGATGTTCACCCACGTGGCTGCGGCAGCGCCGGGCCGTATTACTGCCATTGATACGCACTGGATTTGGCAGGAGGGCAACCAGCGTCTGACCAAAGCGCCGTTGCAGATTGTCGGCGGTATGGTCGAAGTACCGAAGAAACCGGGACTGGGCGTCGAGCTGGATATGGAACAGGTGATGAAGGCCCATGAGCTGTATAAAAACATGGGGCTGGGCGCACGTAACGACGCCGTTGGGATGCAGTACCTGATCCCTAACTGGACGTTTGATAACAAGCGCCCTTGTCTGGTTCGTTAATCCATCGTTGTTGGTTAATTATCGTAGGTCGTTAATGAAGAGTGCCGCTTCATCCGGGGCGGTGCGATAAAGAGTAAGGACAAAACATGAAGACGCCACTGTTGCCTAACCCATTTCGCCAGAATTTACGCCAGGGAAACACCCTGATCGGTTGCTGGTGTGCGCTGGCTAATCCGATTTCTACCGAGGTATTGGGGCTGGCAGGGTTCGACTGGCTGGTACTGGACGGCGAGCACGCGCCGAACGACATCAACACCTTTATTCCACAACTGATGGCGCTCAAAGGCAGCCACAGCGCGCCGGTGGTGCGTCCGCCTTGTAATGAGCCGGTGATTATCAAGCGTTTGCTGGATATCGGTTTTTACAACTTCCTGATCCCTTTTGTGGAAACCGAAGAAGAGGCGGTTCGCGCCGTGGCGTCAACGCGTTATCCGCCAGCGGGTATTCGCGGCGTGTCGGTCGGTCATCGCAGCAATGCCTACGGCACCGAGCCGAACTATTTTGCCACCATTAACGACAACATCACTGTGCTGGTGCAGATAGAAACCCAGGAAGGGGTGGACAATCTGGATGCGATTGCCGCGGTTGATGGCGTTGATGGCATTTTCGTCGGTCCGGGTGACCTGTCGGCGGCGTTGGGGTACCTGGGCCAGCCTAACCATCCGGAAGTGCAGAAAGTGATTCGTCACATTTTTGAACGTGCGGCTGCCCACGGCAAACCGAGTGGCATTCTGGCGCCGGTGGAAGCGGATGCCCGTCGTTATCTGGAATGGGGCGCGCGTTTTGTCGCGGTCGGTAGCGATCTGGGGGTGTTCCGCGGCGCTACGCAGGCATTGTGCGACAAATTTAAAAAGTAATTCGGATGAATCAGGGCCACATCGGCCATCAACATATCTGACCATGTCACTGAATGGACAACGAGGTTATTGCAATGAAAATTGGTTTTATTGGACTGGGCATCATGGGAAAACCGATGAGTAAAAACCTGATTAAAGCGGGTTATTCATTGGTGGTGCTGGACAGAAATAGCGAAGCAGTCGCTGAAGTGATTGCCACGGGCGCCACCTCGGCGGCCACACCGAAAGCGGTTGCAGAACAGAGCGATATCGTCATTACCATGCTGCCGAACTCACCTCACGTGAAAGAAGTGGTGCTGGGCGAAAACGGTGTGATCGAAGGCGCACGCAAAGGTACGGTCGTTATCGACATGAGTTCCATCGCGCCGCTGGCCAGCCGTGAAATTGCTGCCGCACTGGCGGAAAAAGGCGTCGATATGCTGGACGCGCCGGTCAGCGGCGGCGAGCCGAAAGCCATCGACGGTACCTTGTCGGTGATGGTGGGCGGCGATAAAGCGGTGTTTGACCGTTGCTATGAGGTGATGAAGGCGATGGCCGGCTCGGTGGTGCACACTGGTGATATCGGCGCAGGCAACGTTACCAAGCTGGCAAATCAGGTCATTGTGGCGCTGAATATCGCTGCTATGTCCGAAGCACTGGTGCTGGCAACCAAAGCCGGCGTGAATCCGGATCTGGTATATCAGGCGATTCGTGGTGGTCTGGCAGGCAGCACCGTGCTGGATGCCAAAGCGCCGATGGTAATGGACCGCAACTTCAAACCCGGTTTCCGTATCGATCTCCACATTAAAGATTTGGCTAACGCACTGGATACCTCTCACGGCATCGGGGCACAACTGCCGCTGACCGCTGCGGTGATGGAAATGATGCAGGCGCTGAAAGCCGATGATCTGGGTGGTGCCGATCACAGTGCGCTGGCTCGTTATTATGAGAAGCTGGCGAAAGTGGAAGTCACTCGGTAGTCGATAGGGCGGCGTCGGCGTCAGGCGCATCGCCGCCCGGTTGACGGAACATTTTTGACTAGCGCCGGTTCTGCAGCGCGGGTAGTTGATGACGCGAGTCGTTTATGAAAATAGTTATCGCACCGGATTCTTACAAAGAGAGCTTATCTGCCCAGGAAGTGGCGACGCAGATTGAGGCTGGTTTCCGGGAAGTATTCCCTGAGGCCAGCTACGTAAAACTGCCGGTCGCTGATGGGGGAGAGGGAACCGTGGAGGCCATGGTGGCGGCAACCCGCGGTAAAATCATCAGAGTGAACGTCACCGGTCCGCTAGGCGATGATATCGACGCCTTTTTCGGGCTGTCAGGGGATGAAAAAACGGCGTTCATCGAAATGGCGGCCGCCAGCGGGTTGGAGCGTGTGCCGCCGCACCTGCGTAATCCGCTGTTGACCACCAGCTATGGCACCGGCGAGTTGATTCGCAGCGCGCTGGACCATGGCGTTCGCCATTGCATTATCGGCATCGGCGGCAGCGCCACCAATGATGGCGGTGCGGGGATGGTGCAGGCGCTGGGCGTACAGTTGCTGGATGACGCCAGGCAGCCGATAGGGTTTGGCGGCGCGGAGCTGGCGCGGCTGGCGCACATTGATACCTGCTCACTGGACCCACGCGTTCGGCAGTGTCGGTTTGAGGTGGCGTGCGATGTCACCAATCCGCTGACCGGCAGACTGGGGGCGTCCGCGGTATTCGGTCCGCAAAAAGGCGCGAGTGAAGCGATGGTGGAACAGCTGGATCAGGCATTGCAGCATTATGCGGGGATCATCCGCCACGATTTAGACATCGATGTCGAGCAGGTGCCGGGCGCAGGCGCGGCTGGCGGCATGGGTGCGGCGTTGCTGGCGTTCTGCGGCGCGGAATTACGCCGCGGTATTGAGATTGTCACCGAGGCGTTGGGACTGGATGAACTGGTCCGGGACGCATCGCTGGTGATCACTGGCGAAGGCCGTATCGACAGCCAGACCATCCACGGCAAAGTGCCGATTGGCGTGGCGTCTGTCGCCAAACGTTACCACAAACCGGTGATCGGCATTGCCGGCAGCCTGACGGCTGATGTGGGCGTGGTACACCACCATGGGCTTGATGCCGTATTCAGCGTGCTCTATAACATCTGCTCGCTGGAGGAGGCACTGGATAACGCTGCCGACAACGTAAGAATGACGGCGCGCAATATTGCCGCCACCATCAAACTGGCGCAGGCGATGGCCTGATCAAGCTATTTTCTGTCAGCATGACGACTGTCCGTCGGCATGACGGCTGACCCACCAACCGGCAGGCGCTGCCTTTGCGTGCATCCGCCTGCCTGATGATATTGCTGGTTTTTTCATCGCCACACGGCGTTTCAGGCTGAAATTTCAGGTTTATGTTTTGAAATTTTAGGTTTATGTTTTGAAACTTCAGAGTGACGTTTCCAGCTGTTTGCGCGCCGCCTTTTCCACATTCGCTATTTCATCCAGCAATTCCAGCCATTCCGGTTCCAGCTCTTCAACTGGCAAACCTTTACGCAGCGATTGTTCGAGATAATGACAAATCTGTTTGAGGCGCGGTACGCCGCTGTAGCTGCAACTGCCATGCAGTTTGTGAATGATGTCGATCAGATTGTCCGGCGTATTACCAGCCAGCACCGCATTGACCTGCTGGCGCACATCCGGCAGAAAATCCAGCAACATCACCAGCAGGTCGCGCGCCAGATCCGGTTTGCTGGCAGCTTGCCGTAGCGCCAGGTCCCAATCCAGTGATAACGGTGAGTGCGCGATGATGGCAGGCGGTAATTCGGGCAATTCACATTGTGATTTACCGGTATGGTTGAGCAGCGTCTGACGCAGCATCTGTTCGTCAATCGGTTTGGCCAAGTAATCATCCATACCTGATTGCAGCAGGATTTCCCGTTCGCCATTCATGGTATGCGCGGTCACCGCCACGATGGGGGTGTGCGCATGTTGCGGCAACCGGCGAATATGCTCGCTGGCTTGCAGGCCGTCCATGCCGGGCATTTGAATATCCATCAGGATGATATCCAACGGGGTTTCCTGCGCACGAGCGATGGCATCAGCGCCACTCTCACACAAGATGATGTTCTCGACCTGTTCTTCCAGCAGGGTGCCAATTAATTTCAGATTGGCCGGATTATCGTCTACCGCCATCACGCTAAGTGGTAAACGATCAAGCGATACGACGGGTGACGGCGTAAGTTCGTCATCGTCCTGACTGAACAAATTGTTATCTTGCAGCATCGACAACAGCCGCGGTGCAGTGATGGGTTTGCTCAGGCTGGCATGGATGCCGAGCGCCTTTAACTGTTCCGCTTCCATCTCTGCCATGCTGGGTAGCGCCAGAATCACACAGGATGCCAGACGGCAGAAGTCACGAATCAACGGTGTGAAATCCAGCAAGGTATTGCGGTAGTGAAGCGGTACGCCGATTAGCAGGATATCGAAGGTGCGTTCCGGTAACTGCTCCGGCGTCGGGCTGTAGCTGACGGTGAGCGGCGTATGCACCAGAATATCCAGCGTTGCCTGTGCCGCCGCCGGGTTGGCTTCCACGTAGGCCAGTTGTTTACCCCGCAAGCCTTCAAAAGGATAGTCAGGTTCCAGTACATGCGGATTCAACTGCAGGGTAAGGGTGCACCAGAACGTCGTGCCCTGATTCAGCTTACTGTGGAAACTGATATCCCCGCCCATTTCCCGCACCAGCCGCTGGGTAATCACCAGCCCCAGACCGGTGCCGCCGTGTTGGCGTGAAATACTGGTATCTGCCTGACGGAACGCTTGAAACAGTTGGGTCTGTTGCGCTTCGGCGATACCAATGCCGGTATCTTTAATCTGGATTTCCAGCAGCACCTGCAGGTTTTCTTGTTTGCGTTTTTCGATGCGGATATCAATGTTGCCCTGCTCGGTAAATTTAATCGCGTTACCCAGCAGGTTAGTAATGATTTGCTGCAAACGTAGCGGATCGCCGACGAACTGTTCCGGCACGTCGTTTTGAATGTTCAGCGTCAGTTCCAGCCCTTTTTCGTGGGCGGTATGCGCCAGCAGCATAATCACTTCATCCAGCGTGTTGTGCAAAGAGAACGGGATATTCTCCAGCACCAGTTTCCCTGCCTCCAGTTTGGAAAAGTCCAGCACGTCATTGATGATGTTGAGCAGATTATTGGCGGAACGCTCAATGGTTTGCAGATAATCTTTCTGAGTGGTCGTCAGTTGGGTTTTCAGCGTCTGGCGGGTGAAACCAATGACGCCGTTAAGCGGCGTGCGCAGTTCGTGGGACATATTGGCCAGAAACTCGGATTTGATGCGTGCGGCTTCCTGCGCCCGCTTTTTAGCCAGATCCAACTCGACGTTCTGGATCTCCATCTGTTCCAACGTTTCGCGCAGGTCATACGTCGCCTGATCGATGTTTTGCTGCATCTCCTCGTGATAAGCGGTGAGCGACATCGCCATCGAGTTGATGCCGTTTTTCAGCATATCCAGCTCGCCCAGCATATGGCCTTCCACCCGGCTGTCCAGTTGGCCGCGACGGATGCGGTCCACCGTTTCCACCATGTTGCGGATGGGGATAGTCACATCGCGCATCAGGCGATAAGCCAGCAGCATCGCTACTCCCATACAACACAGCAACAGTATCGCCGCCATGAACATTTCCCGGTATTGCTGCAACCGAATAGTGGTCAAATCCAGTTCAACCGCCACATAACCCATCGGCGCCTGTCGGCTGACCAGGGTATTGGTGGTGAGCGTGCCTTCGTTTTCGATTGGCATCTGCAACACCAGCCGCTCTCCCTCGTCTTGTAGCCGTAGCGTAGTGGGCAGTGGATTGCCCGGTGCTATCTGCAACAAGTGACCATCGGGGTTGTTGGGATTGCTGGTGATAATCAGTTGGTTGCGAGCATCAAATACGCTGATGGTACGCACAATACCGGAATGATGACGATGCAGTATGTTGACCAATTGGCGTAGCGAATCCGGCTGGCGCTGGGTCAAGGCGTAGGCGCTGTTGATAGCCAGCGGTTTAATGATGCTGGCACCGGCATCGGCCAACTGTTCCTGCAACTGGTTATAGCGGTGGATGACGAAAAAACTACTGAGCAGCAGCCCGATCAGCATCGTTGGGGCCAGAATCAGTATCATCATACGTGCGCGCAGACTGTATTTGGTCATGGGGTTCCAATGTGGGACAATTAAAGCCGACTATTCCATTAAATCAATGACAGCACACTTATGGCGCAATTCTACTCTCCAAACCGGCGCGTGACGACCCGGCAAACCCTTACCGTGACGGTGAATGATCTGGACCTATTCGGACAAGGCGTCGCCCGTCATCAAGGGAAAACGGTATTCATTCCCGGCGTGTTGCCAGGTGAGCAGGCCGACGTGCAGTTGACGCAAGAGAAACGCCAGTTTGCCCATGCCAGACTGCGACGCTTGCTGACGACCAGTGAAGAGCGCGTGGTGCCGCGCTGCCCCCATTTTTCCGTGTGCGGCGGTTGCCAACAGCAACACGCCAGCCAGCCATTACAGCATCGCAGCAAAGCCGCCGCGCTGAAACACCTGATGACGCGGGAAACCGGCGAAACCGTGCCGGAACCCGCGATTATCGATGGCTCGGCTTATGGCTACCGCCGTCGCGCGCGCCTTGCATTATACTATCAGGCAAAAACGCGCCGATTACAGCTGGGCTATCGGCAGGCAGGATCGCACGATTTGGTGGACATCAGCGCCTGTCCGATTCTGCGACCGGAACTTGAGGAGCTGATAGCGCCTTTGCGCGATTGCCTTGGACAATTGCAGGCCGTACGGCGGCTCGGACACGTCGAACTGGTGCTAGCCGAGCAAGGACCAGTGGTCATTTTGCGCCATCTGGAACCGTTGCGTGACGCCGACCGACAGGCGCTGACAGCGTTTGCCGCATTGCACGGCGTGGCGCTGTTTGCAGCATCAGACGCTGATGCGCTGGAATGCCTGCACGGCGACCTGCCGTCGTATCGTGTTGCCGGGTTATCGCTGGCGTTCAGCCCACGGGATTTTATCCAGGTTAATGACGAGATCAACCAGCGGATGGTAGAGCAGGCGTTAACGTGGCTGGACGTGCAGCCGCAGGACAGGGTTCTCGATCTGTTCTGCGGCATGGGCAACTTTACCCTGCCGCTGGCGCAGCGTGCTGGCAATGTGGTCGGCGTTGAAGGCGTGGCGGCGCTGGTGGATAAAGGGCAGGAGAATGCCCGGCGTAACGGGTTGACCCAGGTCACATTTTATCATCATAACCTCGAAGAGGACGTCACCCGGCAACCGTGGGCATCAATGGGATTTGATAAAGTATTACTTGATCCGGCGCGTGCCGGCGCACCGGGTGTGATGCCGCAGATTGTGAAACTGGCTCCCCGGCGGGTGGTGTATATATCCTGTAACCCCACCACCCTGGCGAGGGATAGCAAGGTGTTGATGGCCGCCGGGTATCGTCTGGAACGGCTGACCATGTTGGATATGTTTCCACATACCGGACATCTTGAGTCAATGGCACTGTTTTTGCTTGGTTCCGATGGCTCGGTAAAGTAGGGAGAAATTATGGTTGCGGTAAGAAGTGCGCATTTGAATACCGAAGGCAAGTTCGTGCCGGACGCGTGGATTGCCTCACTGGGTATCGCCAGTAAAACATCGTGCGAACGCCTCGTCGATACCTGGCGCTACTGCGAAGAAAAAACGCAAGGCCACCCGGATGCGATGCTGCTGTTGTGGCGCGGTATTGAGATGGTGGAAATCCTCTCTACCCTGAGTATGGATAACGACAGTATGCGCGCGGCGATGCTGTTCCCGCTGGCGAACGCTAATGTGGTTGATGAGGATACGCTGCGGGAAACCTTCGGCAAAAATATCGTCAATCTGGTGCATGGCGTGCGCGATATGGATGCGATTCGCCAGCTTAAAGCCACTCAGCACGACTCGATGGCGTCTGAACAGGTGGACAATATCCGCCGTATGCTGCTGGCGATGGTGGAAGACTTTCGCTGCGTGGTGATAAAGCTCGCTGAGCGTATCGCCCACCTGCGCGAAGTGAAAGACGCGCCGGAAGAGGAGCGCGTACTGGCGGCTAAAGAGTGTACCAATATCTATGCGCCGCTGGCTAACCGGCTGGGCATCGGCCAGCTGAAGTGGGAGCTGGAAGATTTTTGCTTCCGTTATTTGCACCCGGATGAGTACAAGCGTATCGCTAAACTGCTGCATGAACGGCGTATCGACCGTGAGCAGTACATTGACGACTTCGTTAAAAACCTGCGCGCCTCGATGGCAGCCGAGGGGCTTAAAGCCGATGTCTATGGCCGTCCCAAGCATATTTACAGCATCTGGCGCAAGATGCAGAAAAAATCGCTGTCGTTCGATGAATTGTTCGACGTACGGGCGGTACGCATCGTGGTGGATCGGTTGCAGGATTGCTACGCCGCGCTTGGGATTGTGCATACCCACTATCGCCACCTGCCGGATGAATTTGACGACTATGTCGCCAACCCCAAACCCAATGGTTATCAGTCGATTCACACCGTGGTGTTGGGACCGGGCGGCAAAACGCTGGAAATTCAGATTCGTACCCGGCAGATGCATGAAGATGCAGAACTTGGCGTTGCCGCACACTGGAAATACAAGGAAGGTGCCGCCACCAGCGGGCGTTCCGGTTACGAAGAGCGTATCGCCTGGCTGCGCAAATTGCTGGCCTGGCAGGAAGAAATGGCCGACTCGGACGAAATGCTCGACGAAGTACGCAGTCAGGTATTCGACGACCGCGTCTACGTGTTTACGCCTAAGGGCGATGTGGTGGATTTGCCGACTGGCTCCACGCCGCTGGATTTTGCTTATCACATCCACAGCGATATTGGCCACCGTTGCATCGGCGCCAAAGTGGGCGGACGTATCGTGCCCTTTACCTATCAGTTGCAGATGGGCGACCAGATCGAGGTCATCACCCAGAAGCAGCCGAACCCCAGCCGTGACTGGCTGAACCCTAATCTGGGCTATATCACTACCAGCCGTGGGCGGTCAAAAATCCACAACTGGTTCCGCAAGCAGGACAGGGACAAGAATATTCTGGCGGGCAAACAGATTCTGGATGATGAACTGGCGCATCTCGGCGTGAGCCTGAAGATGGCGGAAAAACTGCTGTTGCCGCGTTACAACATCAACTCGATGGATGAATTGCTGGCGGGCATTGGCGGCGGCGATATCCGTCTCAATCAGTTAGTGAACTTCCTGCAGTCGAAGGTGAATCAGCCGAGTGCGGAAGAGCAGGATCGTGAAGCACTGCGCCAGTTGACGCAAAAGTCTCAGCAGCCGGCTCAGCGCGTCAGCGCCAAAGACAATGGCCGGGTGGTAGTAGAAGGGGTTGGCAACCTGATGCATCACATCGCGCGTTGCTGTCAGCCGATTCCGGGGGATGACATCATCGGTTTCATCACCCGTGGGCGCGGCATTTCTATTCACCGTGCCGATTGCGAACAGCTTGATGACCTGCGCAGTCACGCGCCGGAGCGGATTGTCGAAGCGGTATGGGGTGAAAGCTACTCCAGCGGCTACTCGCTGGTAGTGCGCGTTACCGCCAATGACCGCAGCGGCCTGCTGCGTGATATCACCACCATTCTGGCCAACGAAAAGGTCAATGTGTTGGGAGTATCCAGCCGCAGCGACGTGAAACAGCAACTCGCTACCATCGACATGGACATCGAAATCTACAACCTTCAGGTGTTGGGCCGGGTGCTGGCTAAGCTCAATCAACTGCCGGATGTGATTGACGCCCGGCGCTTGCAGGGCAATTGATTGATGTTGTGACCACCATTGTTGTGACCACCATTGTTGTTATCACCATTGTTGTTACCACCGTAAGGCGGGCTGGCCCCGCCTTTGTCATGTCATTAGCAGGATTATTATGAATTCATCCGCCATCGAACGGTTACTCCACATCATGCAGCAATTGCGTGACCCGCAAACCGGTTGCCCGTGGGATCGCGAACAGACGTTTGACACCATCGCCCCTTACACGCTGGAAGAAACCTACGAGGTACTCGACGCCATCAGCCGTAAGGATTTTGAAGACCTGCGTAGTGAACTGGGCGACCTGTTGTTTCAGGTGGTGTTTTATGCCCGTATGGCGCAAGAGCAAGGGCTGTTTGATTTCTCTGATGTGTGTGATGCCATCAGCGATAAGCTGGAGCGCCGTCATCCGCATATTTTTGGCGGTGCTACCTTGTCTGATAGTGCGGCGGTGCTGGCTAACTGGGAGCAGACCAAGGCGCAGGAGCGGGCAGAAAAAGACCGCCATTCGCAACTGGATGATATTCCGCAGGCGCTGCCTGCGCTGATGCAGGCGCATAAAATCCAGCAGCGCTGTGCCGCGGTCGGTTTCGATTGGACCACGCTTGGTCCGGTGGTGGATAAGCTGTATGAAGAGATCGACGAGGTGATGGCCGAAGCACAGCAGGCGGTGATCGACCCGGAAAAACTGGGCGAGGAGATCGGCGATATGCTGTTTGCTGCGGTCAATCTGTCGCGTCATCTGGGGCATAAAGCGGAAACGGCGTTGCAGCAGGCAAACCGCAAGTTTACCCGCCGTTTCCAGCACGTGGAGCAACGGATTGCTGCGCAAGGCAAAACCCTGAACGAAGCTACGCTTGAAGAGATGGAAGCCGCCTGGCAACAGGTAAAAGCATCAGAAAAAAAGCACTAAACATATTTTCTGAATGAAATCGTGATTTTATGCGGTTTTTATCACTATCTTTATAATTTAAAAATAGAATATCGCCTCCCGCTCAGGCGGGAGACACCTGATGAGCCGGAGCCTGTCAACGTCACAAAGGTGAAAACGATCATTTGTGGCGTCTCCCAGGTTCGGGTATACTACTTTCCCGTCCTGGTCTTTCCATCGTCCTTAAACCTAAACTTTCAGGTTCAGCATGACAACTAATTATATTTTTGTGACCGGCGGGGTCGTATCCTCTCTGGGTAAAGGCATTGCCGCAGCCTCCCTCGCGGCTATTCTCGAAGCCCGTGGCCTCAACGTGACCATCATGAAACTGGACCCGTATATCAATGTGGATCCGGGCACGATGAGCCCGACACAGCACGGTGAAGTATTCGTTACCGAAGATGGCGCCGAAACCGATCTCGACTTGGGTCACTATGAGCGCTTTATTCGTACAAAGATGACGCGCCGCAATAACTTTACCACCGGACGCATTTACTCTGACGTTCTGCGCAAGGAGCGCCGGGGCGACTATCTGGGTGCGACTATTCAGGTTATTCCACACATCACCAATGCTATTAAAGAACGTATTATCGAAGGCGGTGAAGGCCATGACGTGGTGCTGGTGGAAATCGGCGGTACGGTTGGCGACATTGAGTCGCTGCCGTTCCTTGAAGCGATTCGGCAGATGGCGGTGGAAGTGGGCCGCGAACACACCCTGTTCATGCATCTGACGCTGGTGCCTTACATGGCGGCGGCAGGCGAAGTGAAAACCAAGCCGACCCAGCACTCGGTGAAAGAACTGCTGTCTATCGGTATCCAGCCTGATGTGTTGATCTGCCGTTCCGACCGCACGGTGCCGGCTAACGAACGCGCAAAAATTGCGCTATTCTGCAACGTGCCGGAAAAAGCCGTTATCTCGCTTAAGGACATTGATTCCATTTATAAAATTCCAGCGCTATTGAAATCTCAGGGGCTTGATGATTATATTTGTAAACGATTCAGCTTGAATTGCCCGGAAGCAAACCTGTCAGAATGGGAACAGGTTATTTATGAAGAGGCCAATCCAGGCGGCGAAGTGACCATCGGCATGGTCGGCAAGTATGTAGAATTGCCGGATGCTTACAAATCAGTGATTGAAGCGCTGAAGCACGGTGGTCTGAAAAACCGTTTGACGGTTAATATCAAGCTCATTGATTCGCAGGATGTAGAAACACGCGGCGTCGATGTGCTGAAAGGGTTGGACGCGATTCTGGTGCCGGGTGGGTTTGGCTACCGCGGGGTGGAAGGGAAAATCATGGCGGTGCGCTATGCCCGCGAGAACAACATCCCGTACCTCGGCATCTGTCTGGGGATGCAGGTAGCGCTGATGGAGTTCGCTCGTCATGTCGCCGGTATGGAAGGCGCCAACTCTACCGAGTTTGTGCCAGACTGTAAGTACCCGGTGGTCGCGCTGATTACCGAATGGCGTGATGCCGACGGTAACGTCGAGGTGCGCAGCGAAGAGAGCGATCTTGGCGGTACCATGCGCGTAGGCGGGCAGCAGTGCCATCTGACTGAAGGCAGCCTGGTGCGTCAGATGTACGGTGAACCGACGATCATTGAACGTCATCGTCACCGTTATGAAGTCAACAATATGTTATTGAAACAGATTGAAGCGGCGGGATTACGTGTTGCTGGTGTTTCCGCTGATCGCAAGCTGGTAGAGATTATCGAATTCCCTGATCATCCGTGGTTTGTGGCCTGTCAGTTCCATCCGGAATTCACCTCCACGCCACGCGACGGGCACCCGCTGTTCGCCGGCTTCGTGAAAGCCGCTGGGGCGTACCAGAAACGTCAGGTGAAGTAAGGTCTTACCGGTGCCGGAGTTTTGCAGCAACGCGCGGTCCTGTGATCGCGCGTTGCTGTCTGAGGTTTTAGTTAAACTTGTGACTAGAGGAAAATCTGATGTCCAAAATCGTTAAAGTCATTGGCCGTGAAATCATCGACTCACGCGGAAACCCGACCGTTGAAGCAGAAGTTCATCTGGAAGGCGGTTTCGTTGGTTTGGCTGCTGCACCGTCAGGCGCATCCACCGGTTCCCGCGAAGCGCTGGAACTGCGTGACGGCGACAAGTCCCGTTTCCTGGGCAAAGGCGTCACCAAAGCCGTTGCTGCGGTAAACGGTCCGATTGCACAGGCTATTCTGGGCAAAGACGCTAGGGATCAGGCTGCTATCGACAAGATCATGATCGATCTCGACGGTACTGAGAATAAATCCAACTTCGGCGCCAACGCCATTCTGGCGGTTTCTCTGGCTAACGCTAAAGCGGCTGCGGCGTCAAAAGGTCTGCCGCTGTATGCCCACATCGCTGAGCTGAACGGCACCCCAGGCAAATACTCCATGCCGCTGCCGATGATGAACATCATTAACGGTGGTGAGCACGCCGACAACAACGTCGATATTCAGGAATTCATGATTCAGCCGGTTGGCGCTAAAACCGTTAAAGAAGCCATCCGTATGGGTTCTGAAGTGTTCCATCACCTGGCAAAAGTACTGAAAGCCAAAGGCATGAACACCGCTGTAGGCGACGAAGGCGGCTACGCGCCGAACCTGGGTTCCAACGCCGACGCGCTGGCGGTTATCGCTGAAGCGGTGAAAAACGCCGGTTATGTACTGGGTAAAGACGTTACTCTGGCGATGGACTGTGCGGCTTCCGAATTCTTCAACAAAGAAACCGGTAACTACGAGCTGAAAGGCGAAGGCAAAACCTTCACTTCTCAAGAGTTCACTCACTACCTGGAAGGTCTGACCAAAGAGTTCCCGATCGTGTCTATCGAAGACGGTCTGGACGAATCTGACTGGGATGGTTTTGCTTACCAGACCAACGTGCTGGGCAACAAAATCCAGCTGGTGGGTGACGACCTGTTCGTAACCAACACCAAGATCCTGAAAGAAGGTATCGAGAAAGGCATCGCCAACTCTATCCTGATCAAGTTCAACCAGATCGGTTCTCTGACTGAAACGCTGGCTGCTATCAAGATGGCGAAAGACGCGGGCTACACTGCCGTTATTTCTCACCGTTCCGGTGAAACCGAAGATGCCACCATCGCTGACCTGGCGGTAGGTACTGCGGCTGGCCAGATCAAAACCGGTTCTATGAGCCGTTCTGACCGCGTTGCCAAGTACAACCAGCTGATTCGTATCGAAGAAGCGCTGGGTGACGCTGCACCGTTCAATGGTCTGAAAGAAGTGAAAGGTCAGGCTTAATCGCCTGCCACCCGGTGAGTTGACTCGCCGGAAATCACCTCTGCTATCCGGAAGCGTTCTCGCTTCCGGATTTTTTTTTTGCCTGTTGGGTGGGGCGTAGAGCGGTACTCTACCGTGTGGGATTCGGACGTGGCTGAATCACTTGATGTACGAATCGCCTGTAGCTTCCTGACCCATTCTCACAACCCGGACAGGCTGTAATTGACCGGTAACCAGCGATAGCCGTTGGTTTTGCCGCTGGCGTCGTGTTGTAGCGCGACGTGACCGATACCGGGGAACGGCAGGTGTGCACCCGCTACCCAGTACCCTTGTTTCACTGTTTCTTTCAGCAACGCATCGCGGGTGCGAACAGCCTGATCACTGTCGGAGTCAAACGCGATAGCGGTGTCCGGCAGCGGCATTTGCACCGCTTCGGCGTGCACGATGTCACCCCACAACAGGATTTTCTGACCATTGCTGTTTACCAGAAAAGCGGTATGTCCAGGAGTGTGGCCTGGCGTAGGCACCGCGGTAATACTGGCTGGTAGCGACTGGTGATCGGTAAAGGTCTTCAGTTTGCCCGCCTCGCGGATATGGCGGAAGACTTCCTGCACCCGTTCAAACCCGGCTTTTTTGTCTTGCGGCGCTTTTTTCAGATTGTCTGGACTCAGCCAGAAGTCGGTGTCTTTCTGATTCACGTAAATCGTGGCGTTGGGATAAATCAACTGGCCGTTGCTGACCAGCCCACCGAAATGATCGGCGTGCAGATGCGTGATCAGTACGGAATCGACCTGCTCCGGTTTGTATCCAGCCGCTTTCAGGTTGGTCAGCGTCTTGCCGGTGGTTTTACCGCCCAGTGCGCCAGTGCCGCTATCGACCAGAATCAGGTTGTTGCCGGTGTTGATCAGAAACGCATTAATCGACGTTTCCACCTGTGGCTTCAGGTAGCTGGCATCCAGCAGGCTGATAATTTTCTCCCGTGGGGTACGGGTGAGCAGCTTGTCCATCGGCATCGTATTGGTGCCGTCGGACAGTGCGGTCACTTCATACTGCCCGACCATGAGGCGATAATAGCCGGGCTGAGTTTTGACCTGTGCGACAGCTTCAGCATGGGCAAACGCCGGGGCCAGAGATAATGACAAACAGAAAACAGCAACGGGTTTTAAGAACGTCATCTCACATTTCCTTATTTGAATTGAGTTATGGTTGTATGGCTTGTTGATTATTAACCGTGAGCGGCGCGGGCACAAATATTCAGCGAGTGTTCTTTTTTGCTATCGCACCCGTCGGTTTGGCATGACATCCACTATCGGCGATAATGGCGGTTTGGCTAGAAGGAATAATCAATCATAATGCGTTACCCGATTAACGAAATATTCCAGACCTTGCAGGGCGAGGGTTTTTTTACCGGCGTCCCGGCGGTGTTTCTCCGTTTACAGGGCTGCCCGGTGGGGTGCAGTTGGTGCGATACCAAACATACCTGGGACATGCTATCGGAGCGGCAGATATCGCTGACAGAAGTTTTGGTGAAAAACGGGGAAAGCGATGCCTGGTGCAGTGCCAGCATTGAGGAATTATTGCAGCAGATGAGTTTACAAGGGTACAGCGCCAGACACGTGGTGATTACCGGCGGCGAGCCTTGTATCCATGATCTCACTGCGCTGACGCAGGCGCTCGAACAGCAGGGATTCAGCACCCAAATTGAAACCAGCGGCACCCATGAGGTGCGTTGTTCATCCCGCTGCTGGGTGACGGTTTCCCCCAAAGTGAATATGCGCGGCGGTTTGGTGGTGTTGGATCAGGCGTTGCAGCGTGCGGATGAAATCAAGCATCCGGTGGCGCGTGAGCGGGATATCGAGGCGCTGGATGCCTTGCTGGCACGGTTGGATGACGACAAAGAGCGGGTTGTGGCCTTACAACCGATAAGCCAGAAGGACGACGCCACTCGGCTGTGTATTGAAACCTGCATCGCTCGCAACTGGCGCTTATCGATGCAGACCCACAAATACCTCAATATTGCCTGACGGCGCGTTCATCTGATAGCGGTGCTGGCTGCTGCTAAGTCGCCCTCACCGCGGTAGACGCAGCCAGCAGTGCAGGTTTCTTTGACGGTTACCGCGCTCAACAGCGGCAGTGTCGGTTTGAGTTGCTGCCAGATCCAACGCGCCAGCACTTCGCTGGTGGGGTTTTCCAGCCCTGGAATGTCGTTAAGGTAGTGATGATCCAGCTGTTCCCAGGTGGGTTTGAACGCAGCTTTCAGCTCAGCGAAGTCCATCACCCAGCCGGTATAGGGATCAACCTCACCGGTAATTTCCAGACGAACCATGAACGAATGACCATGCAGACGGCCGCATTTATGGCCATCCGGCACGTGGGGAAGCCGGTGTGCGGCTTCAAACTGGAAGTCTTTAAACAGTGTGGTGGGCATGGTGATGCTCTCATATCATACAAAAAACCGTCGCATACTACCGGAAAGTGGGGTGTGACGCACGTTTCCTGACAACCCAAACCGCTTTTGCTATCTGTCTCGAAGCAAACGTTGGTGTGGGCAGCACTGATTAACCGGAATCAAGCTGAGTAGAGAAATGATCACCTAATCAATGTTCTACATTGCATTCGATAACACTTAAAACAATAAGTATTATCAAAAAAACCATTTAGTCGTTTTGGTTATTAAATATGTCCATCATGTCTTTAATTGTTAAGATAGGGATGGTTACCTTATATCCCATCTATACCCGCCATACTTCAAGTTGCAGGTGCGCTGGCTGCGCTCGTTCACCCGAATCACTTACCTGAGTAAGCTCATCGGGATTCATTCACTGGCCATCTTCCCGCAACTCGAATTATTTAGGGTATAACTTTCTATTTTATGAAATTGGCTATTGCGGCAACCCGGCATTCGCGCCCGTGGCCAGAACAAGGATACCGACACGACAATGACAACCCCGGCTTCTCCGACTCCGCTGCTCCCGTTGAGTGCGGAGCAACTTTCACGTCTTCAGGCAGCAACGGGTGATCTTTCACCGACGCAACTGGCCTGGTTGTCCGGCTATTTCTGGGGTGTGATTCAGCAACAGCCCGGTGCGCTGGCCGCACCGGCGCCGCAAGCTGCGCCACCCGCTGCCATTACGTTGATTTCCGCTTCTCAGACAGGTAACGCACGCCGTGTGGCGGAGCAGGTACGTGACGACCTGCTGGCGGCTAACCTGCCGGTGACGCTGGTGAATGCCGGTGACTACAAGTTCAAGCAGGTCGCACAGGAAAAACTGCTGTTGATCGTCACCTCGACGCAAGGCGAGGGTGAGCCGCCGGAAGAGGCGGTAGCACTGCACAAGTTCCTGTTCTCGAAAAAAGCGCCGTCGCTGGCCGGAGTGGCGTTTGCAGTATTTGGTCTGGGCGATACCTCTTACGAGTTCTTCAGCAAGGCAGGTAAAGATTTTGATGGTCGTCTGGCTGAATTAGGCGCTGAGCGCTTGCTGGAGCGCGTTGATGCCGATGTGGAGTTCCAGCCTCTGGCGGAACAGTGGCGACGTCAGGTGGTCGAGGCGCTGAAGGGGCGTTTCGCCAGTCAAACGGCGGTGCAGGCTGCTGCCAGCGGTCAGGTTAACGTGAGTACTGCCAGCCCGTATCACAAAGATGCACCCTATACCGCCTCGTTGTTAACCAACCAGAAAATTACTGGCCGCAACTCGCAGAAAGATGTCCGCCATATCGAAATCGATTTGGGGGATTCCGGTCTGCATTATCAGCCAGGGGACGCGCTGGGCGTGTGGTATGAGAACTCACCAGAACTGGTACAGGAATTGCTGGGGTTGTTGTGGCTGAAAGGCGATGAGCCGGTTGCCGTAGGCGGTGAAACGTTGCCGTTGGCCGAGGCGCTGCAACGCCATTTTGAACTGACGCAGAATACGGCGCCGATTGTCGCCAGCTATGCGGCGTTGTCTCGTAACGAGACGCTGCTTGGGCTGGTGGCGGATAAAACTGCCTTGCAACAGTACGCCCAACGTACTCCACTGGTGGATATGGTGCGTGAAGCGCCGGTGGAACTGACACCGGAACAGCTCATCGGATTGTTGCGTCCGCTGACGCCGCGTCTCTACTCCATTGCCTCTTCGCAGGATGATGTGGGCAGCGAAGTGCATGTCACCGTCGGCGTGGTGCGTTATGAGTATGAAGGCCGTGCACGTAGCGGCGGCGCGTCAGGTTATCTGGCCGATCATCTGGAAGAAGACGGTGAGGTTCGCGTGTTCATTGAGCACAATGACAATTTCCGCCTGCCTGCCAACCCTGATACGCCGGTGATTATGATTGGCCCTGGTACCGGCATCGCGCCATTCCGGGCGTTTATGCAGCAGCGTGAGGCTGACGGTGCTGGTGGTAAAAACTGGCTGTTCTTCGGTAACCCGCACTTTACTGAAGATTTCCTTTATCAGGTGGAATGGCAGCGTTACGTCAAGGATGGGCTGCTGACTCAGATTGATCTGGCCTGGTCGCGCGATCAGGAACATAAAGTTTATGTACAAGACAAGATCCGAGAAAAAGGCGCGCAAGTGTGGCGCTGGATTCAGGATGGCGCCCATATTTATGTTTGTGGTGACGCCAATCGCATGGCGAAAGATGTAGAAAAAGCATTGCTGGCTGTTGCGGTTGAACATGGCGGTATGGATGCCGAACAGGCGGATGAGTTTTTAAGCGAGCTGCGTCTTGAGCGGCGTTATCAGAGAGATGTGTACTAATGAGCGAAAGATATTCTGGTCCGCTGGTGGTCGAGGGTAAACTGGCGGATGCCGAACGCATGAAGCGGGAAAGCCATTACCTGCGCGGTACGATTACAGAAGATTTGAGCGACGGTCTGACCGGCGGCTTTAACGGCGACAACTTTCTGCTGATTCGTTTTCACGGCATGTACCAGCAGGATGACCGTGATATTCGTGCCGAACGCGCCGAACAAAAACTGGAGCCGCGTCACGCCATGATGCTGCGCTGCCGCCTGCCGGGGGGCGTCATGACGCCGCAGCAGTGGCTGGCTATCGACAGATTTGCGGGTGACAAAACGCTGTACGGCAGTATCCGTATCACTAACCGCCAGACGTTTCAGTTTCATGGCATTCTGAAAAGTGATCTGAAATCGGCTCATCAGTTGCTGCATGAAGTGGGACTGGATTCGCTGGCAACCGCCAATGACGTTAACCGCAACGTGCTCTGTACTTCCAACCCGGTGGAGTCGGTGCTGCATCAGCAGGCCTATGAGTGGGCGAAGAAAATTTCCGAACATCTGTTGCCACGTACCCGCGCTTACGCCGAAGTGTGGCTGGATCAGGAAAAGGTCGCCACAACCGACGAAGAACCGATTCTGGGGCCGACCTATCTGCCGCGTAAGTTCAAGACCACGGTGGTGATTCCGCCGCAGAATGATGTGGATCTGCACGCTAACGATTTAAACTTTGTTGCCATTTCCGATAACGGTCAACTGGTTGGTTTTAATGTGCTGGTGGGCGGTGGCCTCTCCATCGCGCATGGCGACAAGGCAACCTATCCGCGTACGGCCAGTGAATTGGGCTATGTTCCATTGACTCACACGCTGGCCGTAGCTGAGGCGGTAGTCACCACCCAGCGCGATTGGGGCAACCGTACCAACCGTAAGAACGCCAAGACTAAATACACGTTGGAGCGGGTAGGCGTCGATACCTTCAAACAGGAAGTGGAGCGTCGTGCCGGCATCACGTTTGACGCGGTTCGTCCGTACGTGTTCACCAGTCGCGGTGATCGCATCGGTTGGGTGAAGGGGATCGATAATCAATGGCATCTGACCCTGTTCATTGAAAATGGACGCATTCTGGATTATCCGGGGCGTCCGTTGAAAACCGGCATGGCGGAAATCGCCAAAATCCACAAAGGCGATTTCCGGCTGACCGCTAACCAGAACCTGATCGTGGCAGGCGTTGCCGCTCGTGACAAAGCCAAAATCGAGGCGCTGGCGCGTCAGTACGGTTTGATCGGCGATAGCCTCACCGAGCAACGGCAGAACTCGATGGCTTGTGTTTCGCTGCCGACCTGTCCGCTGGCGATGGCGGAGGCGGAGCGCTTCCTGCCGGAGTTTGTCACACAGGTGGAAGGCATTATGCAGAAACACGGCGTGGGTGATGACCATATCGTGTTGCGTGTGACGGGCTGCCCCAACGGTTGCGGTCGCGCCATGCTGGCGGAAATCGGTCTGGTGGGTAAAGCCATCGGTCGTTATAACCTGCATATCGGCGGTAATCGTGAAGGTACACGTATTCCACGCATGTATCGGGAGAATATCACCGAAAAAGAGATTCTGGCGGAGATCGACCAACTGGTCGCGCGTTGGGCCAGTGAACGCGAGAACGGCGAAGGGTTTGGCGATTTTGCCATCCGTGTCGGCATCATTAAACCGGTGCTGGACCCCGCTGTTGATTTTTACGACTGACAGGAGAGAGTGATGCCGAGGTTGAATCTGGAGGCGTTACGCGCCTTGCCCCAAACGGAACAGACCGCCGCGCTGGCGGAAGTTAACCAACAGCTGGAAAGCCTGTCTGCCAAGGAGCGTGTTAGCTGGGCACTGGAAAACCTGCCGGGTGAGTTCGCACTGTCTTCCAGTTTCGGCATTCAGGCGGCGGTGTGTCTGCATCTGGTGACCCGGCAACGGTCGGATATCCCGGTTATCCTTACCGATACCGGTTATCTGTTTCCGGAAACTTATCAGTTCATTGATCAATTAACCGAACAGTTGAACCTTAACCTGCATGTTTACCGTGCCGCGCAGTCGCCTGCCTGGCAGGAGGCGCGCTACGGCAAATTGTGGGAACAGGGGTTGGAAGGACTGGAACAGTACAACCAGATCAATAAAGTCGAACCGATGAACCGGGCGTTACAGGAATTACAGGCCGGCACCTGGTTTGCTGGCCTGCGTCGTGAACAGTCAGGGAGTCGTGAAGGCTTGCCGGTGCTGGCTATCCGGCGTGGCGTATTCAAATTTTTGCCGATCATAGATTGGGATAACCGCACGGTGTACCAGTACCTGAAAGCCAACGGGTTGAGCTACCACCCTCTGTGGGAACAAGGCTACCTGTCAGTCGGCGATATCCACACCACCCGTAAATGGGAACCGGGCATGAGCGAGGAAGACACCCGCTTTTTCGGCCTGAAACGTGAATGTGGGCTGCATGAGGGGTGAGTTGCCAGTCAATGCATAACGACATATAGAGGTTGCAAACAGCGGCGTGTCAGTCACCTGGTTATCGTTGAACGTTGCTGCTGGTAGTTGGCTGGCTACCCGTGCAGCGTGTTCATCGCCTGCGTGCTGACTTCGCTCTGCCAGAAATAAGGCAGAGCGAACGTGAAGGGTAAAAAGAGTCATAAAAGGCGTTATTAAGTATTTTTATTCTTTCACACCCCATTTGTTATTCCATTACGGAACTAATCATGCTAATTCGGCATTTCATAACCTTTCTTCTCACGTTTTATAGTCGCTTTATAAAATTTTTAGCTTAGTAAAGGCATCTGTGAACTATCTCCCTATATTCGCCGATCTCCGGCAGCGTCCTGTGCTGGTCGTCGGTGGCGGTGAGGTGGCGACCCGCAAAATTGATCTGCTGCTGCGTGCCGGGGCTGATGTCCGGGTGGCGGCACGGTCATTGTGCGAGCCGCTTCATGCGCTGTATCAAGCCGGGCAACTGGCATGGGTTGCGCAGGATTTTTCGCCTGCGCTGCTGGATAACGTGTTTCTGGTGATTGCGGCGACGGATGATGGGGTGCTGAACGCCACTGTATTCGAGCAAGCCAATCAACGGCAGTTACTGGTCAATGTGGTGGATGATCAGCCTAAGTGCTCATTTATTTTCCCGTCGCTGATTGACCGCTCGCCGCTGATGGTGGCGATTTCGTCCGGCGGTCAGGCGCCGGTGCTGGCGCGTTTGCTGCGGGAAAAACTGGAGGCGTTGCTGCCTACCCGCCTGGGGCAGATGGCGGAGCTGGCCGGAAAATGGCGTGGCCGCATTAAGCAGCGGCTGGTGTCGGTAACGGAGCGCCGTCGCTTTTGGGAACGCATTTTTACTGGTCGTTTTTCCAGTCTGGTTGCTGCCGGGCAACTCGCTGAGGCTGAACAGGAACTGACGCTGCAACTGACGCAGCCTGATGCCCGACAGGGTGAAGTGGCGTTGGTGGGAGCCGGACCGGGCGATGCCGGTCTGCTGACATTGCGCGGTTTGCAGGTCATTCAGCAGGCAGATGTGGTGCTTTACGATCATCTGGTCAGCGATGACGTGCTGGATCTGGTGCGGCGTGATGCGGAGCGGATTTGCGTCGGTAAACGCGCCAGTGCACATCTACTGCCGCAAGAGGACATTAATGCGCTGCTGGTGACGCTGGCGCAGGAAGGTAAACGGGTGGTGCGGCTAAAAGGCGGTGATCCGTTTATTTTTGGTCGCGGCGGTGAGGAGTTGCAACAGGTGGCGCAGGCAGGCATTCCGTTTCAGGTGGTGCCGGGAATTACGGCGGCGGCTGGCGCAACGGCGTATGCCGGCATTCCGCTGACGCACCGGGATTATGCCCAGAGCGTGATATTTATCACCGGACACTGCCGGCCTGATGGCGATGAACTGGACTGGTCAACGCTGGCACGTGGCCGACAGACATTGGCAATTTACATGGGGACGGTGAAGTCGGCGGAAATCAGCCGGCAACTGATTGCACATGGCCGGGCGCCGCATACGCCGGTGGCGGTCATTGGCCGTGGTACGCGACAGGATCAACAGGTGCTGACCGGTACCCTGTCGGAACTGGAACAACTGGCGCAGCAGGCTCCGTCGCCAGCGCTGCTGGTGATTGGCGAAGTGGTGAATTTGCATCAACACATTGCCTGGTTTGGTGAACAAGTGCGGATGACGCCGACTGACGCGCGCTCTGCCGTGGTAAATCTGGCTTAAGGTTAAGGTTATGGACGAGAAAAGACTCACGCATTTAAAGCAGCTTGAAGCAGAAAGTATTCATATTATTCGTGAGGTGGCGGCGGAATTCAGCAATCCGGTGATGCTGTACTCCATCGGTAAAGACTCCTCCGTGATGCTGCATTTGGCTCGTAAAGCGTTTTTTCCTGGTACGCTGCCGTTCCCGCTGCTGCATGTGGATACTGGCTGGAAATTCCGCGAAATGTACCAATTCCGTGATCGGACCGCCAAAGCCTATGGCTGCGAATTGTTGGTGCATCGCAACCCGGAAGGGGTTGCGATGGGGATGAACCCGTTTGTGCACGGCAGTGCTAAGCATACCGACATCATGAAAACCGAAGGGTTGAAACAAGCGCTGGATAAGTACGGGTTTGACGCCGCGTTTGGCGGTGCCCGCCGTGACGAGGAAAAATCCCGCGCTAAAGAGCGTATCTATTCTTTCCGTGATCGCTTTCATCGCTGGGACCCAAAAAATCAGCGCCCGGAACTGTGGAATAACTATAACGGCCAGATTAACAAGGGTGAGAGCATCCGTGTGTTCCCGCTATCCAACTGGACCGAACTGGATATCTGGCAGTACATCTATCTGGAAAATATCGACATTGTGCCGCTGTATCTGGCAGCGGAGCGCCCGGTGCTGGAGCGCGACGGCATGTTGCTGATGGTGGACGACGACCGCATTGTTTTACAGCCGGGCGAGGCTATCTCACGGCGTATGGTGCGTTTTCGTACGCTCGGTTGTTGGCCGCTGACCGGCGCGGTGGAGTCACTGGCGCAGACGTTGCCGGAAATCATTGAAGAGATGCTGGTTTCAACCACCAGCGAGCGTCAGGGACGGGTGATTGACCGCGATCAGGCCGGTTCGATGGAACTGAAAAAGCGTCAAGGGTATTTCTGAGGAATCGTCACATGAATCATAGTATTGCAAAACAGATTGCCGATCAGGGCGGCGTTGAGGCTTATCTTCACGCACAGCAGAACAAAAGTCTGCTGCGCTTTCTGACCTGCGGCAGCGTTGACGATGGCAAGAGCACTCTGATTGGTCGGCTGCTGCACGATACGCGTCAGATCTACGAAGATCAGCTTTCCACACTGCATAACGACAGCAAGCGGCTTGGCACCCAGGGTGAAAAGCTGGATCTGGCGCTGTTGGTGGATGGCCTGCAAGCAGAGCGCGAGCAGGGTATTACCATTGATGTTGCCTACCGTTATTTTTCTACTGAAAAACGTAAATTCATTATCGCGGATACGCCGGGGCATGAGCAGTACACCCGTAATATGGCGACCGGCGCGTCTACCTGCGAACTGGCGATTCTGTTGATCGACGCCCGTAAAGGCGTGCTGGATCAGACCCGCCGCCATAGCTTTATCGCCACGCTGTTGGGTATTCGTCATCTGGTGGTGGCGGTCAATAAGATGGATCTGGTGGGATACCAACAGGCGGTTTTTGACCAGTTCAAACAAGATTATCTGGACTTTGCCAGTCAGTTGCCGACAGAGCTGGATATCACTTTTGTGCCGATTTCCGCACTGGATGGCGACAATGTTGCCACGCCAAGCCATACCATGAGTTGGTATCACGGCCCGACGCTGCTGGAGGTACTGGAAACAGTCAATGTTTCTTCGCGCGGTTTGAGCCAGCCCATGCGTTTCCCGGTGCAGTATGTCAACCGCCCGAATCTTGATTTTCGCGGTTATGCCGGTACGGTGGCATCTGGCGTAGTACGGGTCGGGCAGCGTGTGAAGGTGCTGCCTTCTGGCGTTGAGTCCAGCGTCAGTCGCATCGTCACCTTTGATTGCGACCTGCAACAGGCGCAGGCTGGCGAAGCCGTAACGTTGGTCTTGTCCAGCGACGTCGATATCAGCCGGGGTGATCTGGTGGTTTGTAGTGAGGAAACGCTCCAGCCGGTTCGCAACGCGAAGGTCGATGTGGTCTGGATGGCGGAGCAGCCGATGGTGCCGGGACAGAGCTACGATATTAAGATTGCGGGTAAGAAAACGCGTGCGCGCGTGGAGAACATCGACTATCAGGTGGAAATTAATACCCTGACTCAGCGGGTCGCTGAATCGCTGCCGCTTAACGGCATTGGTCTGGTGGAGCTTACCTTTGATGAACCACTGGTATTGGACAAATATCAGCAGAACGCGGTTACCGGCGGCATGATTTTTATTGATCGTCTGAGTAACGTGACGGTTGGTGCCGGACTGGTGCGTGAACCCGTCGAACAGCTTGTGCAGGAAACCGCTAATTATAGTGAGTTTGAACTGGAGCTGAATGCGTTGATTCGTCGTCACTTCCCGCATTGGGGTGCGCGCGACCTGCTGGGAGGAAAGTAACGTGACGCAAGCGCACTCCCTATCGGTCGATGAAAATGTGGTGTGGCATGACCATGCCATAGCCCGCGAAGATCGAGAACGCCAGCATGGGCACCGTGGCGTGGTGGTGTGGTTTACCGGGCTGTCCGGTTCAGGTAAGTCTACGCTGGCCGGGGCGCTGGAGCAGGCGTTGTTTGCCCGCGGCGTCAGCACCTATTTGCTTGATGGCGATAACGTCAGGCATGGTCTGTGCCGGGACTTGAGGTTCAGTGATGATGACCGGCGGGAGAACATCCGCCGGGTGGGAGAAGTCGCCCGTTTGATGGTCGATGCCGGGTTGGTTGTATTAACCGCCTTTATCTCTCCACACCGTGCTGAACGGCAGATGGTGCGGGAACGGCTTGGGCAAGGGCAGTTTCTTGAAGTTTTCGTTGATACGCCGCTGGCTATTTGTGAAGCCCGTGACCCCAAGGGATTGTACAGAAAAGCCCGTGCCGGTGAGTTGCGCAACTTCACTGGTATTGATGCAGTTTATGAGGCACCGGAACTGCCGGAATTACATCTGGATGGTCAACAATTGGTAACAAATTTAGTTGCCGAATTATTAGATATGCTGCATGGTCGAGCTATCATCTAAGCCTCAGCTAGCCCCTTCATCGGCGCGGTACAAACGTCTTTTTCCCGCTGCTGGTTTGTAGTGAAGGGGCATTTTCAGGCCCAATGTTTACCCAGTGCGGGGGTAAAGCAGGAACGATGATGCAGAGTGTGACGCCATTAGCTAATAGCAGAACACAAACTGGTTATGACGAAGAGGAAGATTCATCCCCTGGATCTTTCAGTCCGCTAGTGGGTGCGCTGGCTGGCTTTTGTTTTTACTGGCTGGCATTTTCCCTGCCATTTGTGTTTTATGGTCTGAACTCCACACTGTTGCTAATGCTCTACACCTGGCCTTTTTTTCTGGCGCTAATGCCCCTTTCGGTATTGATCGGTATGCTGTTTCGCGTGCTGTTGCCACACCATGTGGTGTGGATGATGGTATGCTGCGCTGTCACCATTCCAGGCGTGTTTTGGCTGGTATTCTTGCTCATTACCGGATGGTAGCCGTACCTCGCTATGTGTTGATTCTTGCGACACTGATTTCAGATTATTTTTAATTGAATCTATTTTTTATACGTTATTCGTGTTTTCCAACACAGCCTGGCCTGTGCCTGACTTTTCTTTGCCAAAGTAATGCTGTTGGTGAAGGTGGAGTCCTGACCAAAGTTATGGGATGATTAGGCGGCTTTTCAGGGGGCTGGATGGGAAAACTTTCGCTGTTATTGTTGATTATTCTCGGTTGGTTGCAATATTCGCTCTGGCTGGGGAAAAACGGTGTTCATGATTATGTGCGGGTGAAGGATGACGTGGCAGTACAACAGGCCAACAACGTCAAACTGAAATCCCGTAACGAACAGCTATTTGCGGAAATAGACGATCTCAACGGCGGTCAGGAAGCTATTGAGGAACGGGCGCGCAACGAATTGGGCATGACCAAACCCGGTGAAAGCTTTTATCGTTTGGTGGCCGATCAGGCGGATCGCCGTATTGGCGCAAGCGCGTCATCGACATCGTCGTCCTCAGCTTCTTCCACTCCATCATCGATGTCTCGTTAGGTATGTCTATTCTGAATCAGTCTTTGGCTGAGGTGGTTGCTGTCTTGCCGGCGGCGGGTAACGGCAGCCGGATGCAAAGCGACCGCCCCAAACAGTATCTTTCCATCGGCAGTAAAACCATTCTTGAACACACGGTCGCAGCGTTGCTGTGCCACCCGCGTATTCGGCGGGTGGTGATCGCTATCAGCGCCGATGATCCCTATTTCCCCACGTTGCCTCTGGCCGCCGATCCTCATATTCAGGTGGTGGTAGGCGGTAGTCAACGGGCTGACTCGGTGCTGGCTGGTCTGAAGCATGTGCAGCAGGCTGATTGGGTATTGGTGCATGACGCGGCACGACCCTGTTTACATCAGGATGATCTGGCGCGTTTGCTGACCTTGACCAGCCTGAGTGAGGTTGGCGGCATTTTGGCTGCGCCAGTGCGTGATACTATGAAACGAAGCCGTGATGGTGTGATTGACCATACGGTAGAGCGCGAAGCGTTATGGCACGCCCTGACACCGCAACTGTTCCCGCTGGCGCTGTTGCGGGGGTGTCTGGAGCGAGCATTGCGTGAGGGAGCAACCATTACCGACGAAGCGTCGGCGTTAGAATATTGCGGTTATCGACCGCAGATTGTCCCTGGGCGGGCAGACAATATTAAAGTCACACGTCCGGAAGATCTGGCGCTGGCGGAGTTTTACCTGACGCGTCAGCCGGATCATTATCAACACCAAAATAAAGGAGCCTGAGTGATGCGTATCGGTCACGGTTTTGACGTGCATAAGTTTGGCGGCGAAGGTCCGCTGGTGATCGGTGGAGTCCGTATTCCCTATGAGCGAGGCTTGCTGGCGCATTCCGATGGTGATGTTGTGCTTCATGCGGTTACCGACGCGCTGCTGGGGGCGGCGGCGATGGGCGATATCGGAAAACTGTTTCCCGATACCGACCCGGCTTACCGCGGTATCGACAGCCGCGAGCTGTTGCGTGAGGCCTGGCGGCGCATTACCGATAAAGGTTACCAACTGGGCAACCTTGATGTCACTATCATCGCTCAGGCACCGAAAATGGCGCCGCATATCCCGCAGATGCGCGTCAATATTGCCGAAGACCTGCAAGCGCACATGGATGACGTTAACGTGAAAGCGACCACGACGGAACAGTTAGGCTTTACGGGTCGTGGCGAAGGGATTGCCTGTGAAGCGGTGGTGCTGCTGGTGAAGAGTGATGTTGCTGGCGTGGTGGCATGGTAATGGCGCGTGAATCACTGTTTTGGTTACATGGTGAGCCTGTTGCTACGGGCGTGTTAAAGGCGTCGCCGGATGATTTTTTTGTCGCTGAAGATCTGGGATTTACCGCGGATGGCGATGGTGAACATGTGCTGGTGCACCTTCGCAAACGAAACTGCAATACGACGTTTGTGGCCGAGGCACTGGCGAAATTTGCCGGGATTCCGGCGCGTTCAGTCAGTTACGCCGGGTTGAAAGATCGTCATGCGGTAACCGAACAGTGGTTTTGTCTCCATTTGCCAGGCAAAGCGGAACCGGTATGGTCAGCATTGGCGCTTGAAGGGTGTGAAATTCTTGAAGCGCAGCGCCATCGACGTAAACTGCGTATTGGCGCGCTGCGAGGCAACCATTTTAGGCTGGTACTGCGTGAAATTAGTGACCGTGCCGAGGTCGAAACCCGTCTGGCGCTGATAGCGGCTGGAGGCGTGCCGAATTATTTTGGCAGCCAGCGTTTTGGCCGCGACGGCAATAATCTGGAACAAGCCCGGCGCTGGGCGAATGACGACATTCGGGTCAAGGATCGTAGCAAGCGCAGCTTCTACCTTTCCGCGGTTCGCAGTGAGTTATTTAATCTCATGACCAGCGCGCGTCTGGCGGCTTATGGCGCAACGCAGGTGTTGGCAGGTGATGCGTTGCAACTGACGGGCCGCGGTAGCTGGTTTGTGGCTCAGCCGCAAGAGCTGGCCGAGGTGCAATCGCGTGTGACGGCGGGTGAGTTGCAGATTACCGCCGCGTTGCCGGGGCAGGGGCAGCCAGGCGTGCAAGATCAGGCGCTGGCGTTCGAGCAACAATGCTTGCAGGAGCAGACGCTGCTGTTGTCATTGTTGAGCCGCGAACGGGTGGAAAGTGCCCGCCGCGCTATCATGCTGTATCCGCAAGAGATGCGCTGGTCATGGCTGGATGATGCCACGCTTGAATTACACTTTTGGCTGCCAGCAGGGTGTTTTGCCACCAGCGTGGTGCGCGAACTGTTGCTTGCTGTGCCGCAGGAAGATGCGTGGTCGGCCTGACAGTCGCTAAGTGTTCGGTTTCAGACGCTTGAGTTATTCTGACATAGACGGTCGGTTTTCTTTGCTATCGGAGGACGGAGCGAGTTGATGAAGTGTGCTAACGCTGGAGCTGGCAAGGGATGGTGAATAAACGCGTGCAAACGCTGCTGGTACAGCTGCGTCAGCAGGGAATTCAGGAC
The DNA here is from genome assembly GCF_012273755.1 of Dickeya sp. CFBP 2040. Classification (NCBI taxonomy): domain Bacteria; kingdom Pseudomonadati; phylum Pseudomonadota; class Gammaproteobacteria; order Enterobacterales; family Pectobacteriaceae; genus Dickeya; species Dickeya sp. CFBP 2040. Next base: position 9,839 of record NZ_JAAVXH010000087.1, on the reverse strand, counting down.
GAACGCCTGTTGCAGGCTATGGCTTCGGTTCCCCGCGAACGCTTTGTTGACGAGGCGTTCGAGCACAAAGCCTATGATAACGTCGCCCTGCCGATAGGCTCCGGACAAACCATTTCTCAACCCTATACCGTAGCCAGAATGACCGAGTTGTTACGCTTGACGCCGGTGTCCCGTGTACTGGAAATTGGCACCGGGTCCGGTTATCAGACAGCAATTCTGGCGCATCTGGTGCGGCATGTGTTCTCGGTTGAGCGCATTAAGGGCCTACAATGGCAGGCAAAAAGACGCCTCAAACAACTGGATCTGCACAATATCTCCACCCGGCATGGCGACGGCTGGCAAGGCTGGGCATCCAAAGGGCCGTTCGATGCCATTATTGTCACGGCGGCACCACCGGAGATTCCTGGCGCACTGATGGCGCAACTGGATGAGGGCGGCATTATGGTGTTGCCGGTCGGTGAGCAGCAGCAAACATTACAGGTGGTTTTGCACCGCAATGGCGAATTTATCGTCCAGACGGTGGAAACGGTTCGGTTTGTTCCGCTGGTCAAAGGTGAACTGGCTTGATACCGTTGCACTCGCGGTAATGTATTCGCTGGTAAAACATCCGTCTTTAAAATTTCAATACAACTGTCTTATGGTGATAACGGATTGATATTGATAGGCTGTGTCCCGTCGTTGTCCGTGTATTAACCCTGTGGTACGGCATGACTGCCAGACAGATTCGGTGCGGTATCGCCTGTTTGCGTCAACGAAGAACATGAGCGGTGGTCGCTTTTTCTTTCCTTGTCCCGCATGATCGCCAGTTTTCATCAGGGGGCCTGAACGGCAATTAACGTCGGGACCGGACAGATTTCGTTATTTTTGGTTATAGGGGGAATTTGGCGCATGGGAAGCCAAATCGTGAACTGGCGTCAGATCGCTGTGTGTTCGGTTATTACTCTGGGATTGGCTGGTTGTGCAAACGACAATAATCAGGCAGCCCCGATCAGCAGCGTAGGAGATAACGGCGGGGTAAGCCGTTCGGGCAGTACGACCGCCTATTCTCCGCCGCCGCGCATTTCCAGCGTGGGCAGCGTGAACAATAACGTGAACAACACAACACAAATCGTTCCTTCGGCGGGTATTAGCCACCCAGTCAGTGAGGCGCAGATCACCAACCGCGAAGGCAAAATTGTCTATAACCGCAGTTATAACAGCATTCCCAAAGGGAGCTATACCGGCAATAACTACACCGTAAAGCGTGGAGACACGTTGTTCTATATCGCCTGGATTACGGGTAATGACTACCGCGAATTGGCGCAGCGCAACAATATTCAGGAGCCTTACAGCCTGAATGTCGGCCAGACGTTGAATCTCGGCAGTAATATGAATGCCGGAAGCAGTACGCAGGGCATGGCGATTGCCGGTACGCCGACGTCGACGACATCATCTGTGCCGGTAACGCCGGTGACAAGCAGTCCGTCCAGCAGCAGTGGTCACATGCTGCCTGAAAATGCCGCCAAAGCTTCTGGCGGCGGTCGTATGCTATCAGGTAATAATACGGCCAGCAGTAGCGGTCATATGTTGCCAGCGAATGCGGCCGCAGCTGGCGTTGTGTCGCCATCGTCTTCAGCACAAATGCAAACTACGCAGGTTGATTCTCAACCAACTAATGCGTATTCTGACGATTCGGGTAAACAGAATGCGGGCGGTAAGATGCTGCCTGCGGCAGGGGCGGCAGCTACGCTTCCAGCCACCGAACCGACGCAGACCAACACGGCAATTGCTAGTTGGCGTTGGCCTACAGATGGGAAAGTCATAGATAGTTTCTCAGCCTCAGAGGGGGGAAATAAAGGGATTGATATCGCCGGCTCACGTGGGCAATCCGTTGTCGCTACCGCATCCGGGCGCGTAGTGTATGCGGGTAATGCGTTACGCGGTTACGGTAATCTGATCATCATCAAACATAATGATGATTACCTGAGCGCCTATGCCCATAACGAAACCATGCTGGTCCGGGAACAACAAGAGGTAAAGGCGGGTCAACAAATCGCTACCATGGGTAGCACCGGAACCAGTTCAGTACGCTTGCATTTTGAAATTCGTTACAAGGGGAAATCCGTAAACCCGCTGCGTTTTCTTCCGCAGCGATAAATCGGGCAGAGTATTTCGGTATTCTGCCAAGGGATCACGGGTAGGAGCCACTTATGAGCCAAAATACGCTGAAAGTTAACGAGTTGCATGAAGATGCTGAATTTGATGAGAATGGAGTCGACGTTTTTGACGACAAAGCGCTGGCAGAGGAAGAAACCGTCGATAGCGATCTACTCGATGAGGAATTGCTCTCGCAAGGAACTGCACAGCGCGTGCTGGATGCCACTCAGCTCTATTTGGGAGAAATCGGCTACTCGCCTCTGCTGACCGCTGAAGAGGAAGTCTATTTTGCCCGCCGGGCGCTACGCGGCGATGTTTCTTCTCGCCGCCGTATGATCGAGAGTAACCTGCGGCTGGTGGTGAAGATCGCCCGTCGCTACAACAATCGAGGACTGGCGCTGCTGGACCTGATTGAAGAGGGGAACCTCGGTCTGATTCGCGCCGTTGAGAAATTTGACCCTGAACGTGGGTTCCGTTTTTCAACTTACGCCACCTGGTGGATCCGTCAGACCATTGAACGGGCCATCATGAACCAAACCCGCACCATCCGCTTACCTATCCATATCGTCAAAGAACTCAACGTATATCTGCGTACTGCACGTGAGCTGTCTCATAAGCTTGACCATGAGCCTAGTGCGGAGGAGATTGCTGAACGGTTGGATAAGCCGGTGGATGACGTTAACCGTATGCTGCGCCTTAATGAACGTATCACCTCGGTAGATACGCCACTGGGCGGAGATTCGGAAAAGGCGCTGCTGGATATTCTCGCCGACGAGAAAGACAATGGTCCGGAAGACACCACGCAGAATAACGATATGAAGCAGAATATTGTTAAGTGGTTGTTTGAACTGAATGCCAAACAGCGCGAAGTGCTGGCCCGCCGCTTTGGGCTACTAGGATATGAAGCGGCAACGCTGGAAGATGTTGGTCGTGAAATTGGATTAACCCGTGAACGGGTTCGTCAGATTCAGGTGGAAGGGTTGCGTCGCCTGCGCGAAATCCTGCAGGTACAAGGGTTGGACATCGAAGAACTGTTCCGCGAATAACACCTACAATAGTTAATATGGCACAAAAAAATGGTGGGTTGCCCCACCATTTTTTATATCTGCAATCGCTTCGTTTGTTATCGGGTACACTGAGACAGCAGGAACTCGACGATGTCGCCGGTCTTGATCATCTCTTTTTCGCCTTTACGGCGGTGCTTGTATTCAATTTCGTCGTTGTCGAGATTGCGATCGCCGATCACGATAGTGTGCGGAATACCAATCAGCTCCATGTCAGCAAACATGACGCCGGGACGCTCTTTACGATCATCCAGCAGTACATCAATGCCATTAGCACGTAATTGCTGATAGATGTTCTCGGCTACTTCCTGTACACGGAAGGACTTATGCATGTTCATCGGCAGAATGGCGACCTGGAACGGTGCAATAGCGTCAGGCCAGATAATACCGCGGTCATCATGGTTCTGTTCAATGGCGGCGGCAATGACGCGTGTGACACCAATGCCATAGCAACCCATCGTCAGGATTTGGTTGCGGCCATCTTCGCCCTGCACCGTTGCTTTTAACGCTTCGGAGTATTTGTTGCCCAGTTGGAAGATGTGACCTACTTCAATACCGCGCTTGATAAGCAGCGTACCTTTGCCGTCAGGGCTGCGATCACCTTCTACTACGTTGCGGATATCCGCAACCTGCGGCAGTGCAGCGTCGCGTTCCCAGTTGATGCCGAAGTAATGCTTACCATCAATGTTGGCACCGGCGCTGAAATCGCTCATGACCGCCACTGTTCGGTCAACGACAACCGGTAGTGGCAGATTTACCGGTCCCAGTGAACCTGGGCCTGCTTTCACAGCGGCACGGATTTCATCTTCGGTAGCAAAGGTCAACGGGCTGGCAACCTGCGTCAGTTTTTCCGCTTTGACTTCGTTTAGTTCGTGATCGCCACGTACCAGCAACGCAATCAGTTTATGGCCACTCTCTTCGCTCGCTTTCACCAGCAGGGTCTTAACGGTTTTTTCCATGGGCACGTTGAACTGTTCGACCAGCTCGGCGATGGTTTTGGCGTTAGGGGTATCCACCAGCGTCATGGCTTGAGTTGGTGTCGCACGGGTATTCTCCGGTGCGACAGCTTCAGCCAGCTCAATATTGGCGGCGTAATCCGACTCAGTGGAGAACACGATGTCATCTTCACCACTGCTGGCCAGCACCTGGAATTCGTGTGAGGCATTGCCGCCGATAGAACCGGTATCAGCCTGTACCGGACGAAAATCGAGGTCCATCCGGCTGAAAATCTTGCTGTAGGCCGCGTACATGGCATCGTAAGTGACCTGCAGCGATTCCTGAGTGGTATGGAACGAATAAGCATCCTTCATCAGGAACTCGCGGGCACGCATCACGCCAAAACGTGGGCGAACTTCGTCGCGGAATTTAGTCTGGATCTGGTAGAAATTCAGCGGTAACTGTTTGTAGGAGCTGATTTCGTTACGAATCAAGTCCGTGATAACTTCTTCATGCGTCGGGCCGAGCACAAACGGACGGTCACCACGGTCAACAAAGCGCAGTAATTCCGGACCATATTGTTCCCAACGGCCACTTTCCTGCCACAGGTCGGCGGGTTGAACCACCGGCATCGAAATTTCGATGGCACCGGCGTTGTTCATTTCCTCACGCACGATATTTTCGACTTTTTTTAGCACTCGTAATCCGGTTGGCAGCCAGGTATAGAGTCCGGAGGCCAGTTTACGAATCATCCCGGCACGCAGCATCAGCTGATGACTGATGACTTCGGCATCGGCGGGCGTCTCCTTCAGCGTGGAGAGCATGTATTGACTTGTACGCATGATGTTTTGAGTTCCGTCAGAACAAATAAATAGCATTAACCACAACGTGGTTCAGGCAGAAAAAGTGGTTTAGTTTACCAGTGTGGACGGCTCCCCAAAAGGCGCTGCCGCGTTTTTTAACCGGCATCAAGGCTGATGACTTCTGTTTGCCCATCAGTTACATGCCATTTGACATTAAATTCCAGCAACCGTGCGGCATAAATCTTGGAGTCATCTTCCCCTTTGCGGTAAGCCGGGCGGGGGTCTTGCGCTAACACTTGGGTAATAAAACGTCGCAAATGAGGGTGATTGTATTGCTGCTCAGCCAGTTGTTGCTCTGCTACCACGGAAAAATGAACGGGCATGTCGGCTTCTGGGGCTAACTGTGCAAAACCGGCGTGCGCCTGTGGCTGGCTTTCCGCAAACGGCAAATAGGGCTTGATATCGATGACGGGCGTGCCATCCACCAGGTCCAGACTCCCCAATTCCAGTATCACGCCATCTCGCGTTGTGCGTACCGCTTTGAGTTCAACCAGCGACATACCTATCGGGTTAGGGCGAAACGTTGAACGGGTAGCAAACACTCCGATGCGGGTATTACCGCCCAAACGAGGTGGCCTGACTGTTGGTCGCCAGCCTGCCGAGGCTGTCTGGTGGAAAATGAACAGCAACCACAGGTGGCTGAAGTTTTCGAGTCCGCGCACGGTTTCGGGTTGGTCATAGGGCGAGAGGAGATGTAACTCCCCGCCGCCATCCTTAATCAGACCGGGTTGCCGAGGGACGGCAAATTTTTCTTTGTAAGGCGAACGAATTACGCCGATCTGATTAAAGCAAAATTGGCTCATTGCGCGGAAACTTTCAGTGCGGTGCCCTGACAAACAGCCTGACGGTAACATCCTGCTGCGTTGCTGATGATCTGGCAATCATGCAATAGTACGGCATTGGCTTTCATTGTAGTGGCGCGAGTTTGCATCTTTCTACGAGCCGATGGAATGCTGGGAGGTGTATCCTGCGCGCTTGATTGACAGGATGAGCCGGATACTTCGCCCATATCACGGAACGGTTTGCCTACCAGTTCTTCAGCGCTTTTATACAGAACCGCAGGAGCCGGATGCGTGACCGGTTTTGGTTTCGGTGGCGCTTCCATTGCTGCCGCGGTTTGCGGTTGGGGTGCTGGTGCCGCGGGCTTGTGCAGCAAGGAACATCCTGTTAGCGACAGCGCCAACAGTAGAACAGGTACAGCACGCATAAATTTTCCTCTAGCTTGGATAAAGAGCGGTTATTGAAGCAAGCAATACAGAAAATAACAAGACGGGCCGATGCCCGTCTTTCATCACGTTTGTGCAAGAAAGTAAGTATTAACTTACCAGCCTTTCACTGCACCACCGTTAAATATTTTCTGCGCCGCCTGGTTTACTTCATCAGACTGGTAAGCTTTGACGAATTTTTTCACGTTTTCGGCGTCTTTGTTGTCTTCACGTGCAACCAGCAGGTTAACATACGGCGAGTCTTTTGCTTCCACGAACAAGCCGTCTTTGGTTGGGGTCAGGTTGATCTGGCTCGCGTAGGTGGTATTGATGATGGCCAGAGCAATCTGGTCGTCATCCAGAGAACGTGGCAATTGCGGGGCTTCCAGTTCGACCAGTTTCAGGTTTTTCGGGTTTTCAATCACATCCAGCGCGGTCGGTAACAGGCCAACATTGTCTTTCAGTTTGATCAATCCCACTTTCTGCAGCAGCAGTAGTGAACGGCCAAGGTTAGTTGGGTCGTTTGGCAGGGCGATTTGAGCGCCATTTTGCAGATCATTCAGTGATTTTATTTTTTTTGAGTAACCTGCGATCGGATACACAAAAGTGTTGCCGACAGACACCAGCTTGTAGCCGCGATCTTTGATCTGTTGGTCAAGATATGGTTTGTGTTGGAAGGCGTTCAGATCAATATCGCCTTTGCTCAGCGCTTCGTTCGGCAGCACGTAGTCATTAAAGGTAACCAGTTCAACATCCAGACCGTATTTTTCCTTGGCTACTTTCTGCGCGACTTCTGCCACCTGCTGTTCGGCGCCAACGATGACGCCGACTTTAATGTGGTTAGGGTTCTTTTGCTCCTGACCGCATCCCGCCAGTGCCAGCGCACCAATCAACGCACCAACCGCAGCGAGAGATTTCAATTTAATTGCCATTTTTTACCTCTGTTTAATGTTTTAACCTGCATCAAAGAATAGAAGAATAACAGACGCGATGATAATTCCCGTTATTTGTGGGTAACCGCGTGAACAGCCCTGTCACCAACGAATTGAATGAGATAAACCAGCACCACCAGCAGGACCAGGACGGTATTCATCACGGTAGCGTTATAGCCGACATAACCATACTGATAGCCGAGCTGCCCCAGACCACCGGCACCGACCGCACCGCCCATGGCTGAATAACCTACCAACGTAATCAAGGTAATCGTCGCGGCATTGAGCAGACCGGGCAGTGCTTCGGGGAGCAGAATCTTACGGATAATCTGCATCGGGGTAGCGCCCATCGCACGTGCCGCCTCAATCAATCCGGTTGGAATTTCCAGCAGGGCGTTTTCTACCATACGGGAGATAAACGGCGCTGCACCTACCGTCAACGGTACAATCGCAGCCTGTAAGCCAATCGCGGTTCCTACAATTATCCGTGTGAACGGAATCATCCACACTAATAAAATAATGAAGGGGATCGAACGGAAAATATTTACCAGAGCGGAAATACTGCGGTAGAGCTTGGGGTTGGCGATAATCTGCCCTGGCCGGGTGATGTACAAAAGCACGCCGATAGGCAAACCCAGCACAAAGCCGAAAAAGCCGGAAACGAAAGTCATAACTACGGTTTCCCATACGCCGCGGGCAAGCAACCAGATCATGGCTTCAGACATAACCCAATACCTCAATATTGACATGATGTTGCTGCAAAAATGCGATAGCTGCCTGAGTGTCGGTTTCCTGCCCGTGCATTTCGGCCAGCATGATGCCGAATTTAACGCCGCCGGCATAATCCATCTGCGCACTGATAATGTTGTTGTTGACGTTGAATTTCCGGGCCACTTCGGACAGTAACGGTGCGTCAACCGACTGACCGGTAAATTCCATTCGCAGCAGCGGCACGCTATCCTGACGAGGCGTCGTTGATAGCCGTTGCTGATAGTCATCTGGAATATCCAGATGTAGAGTGGACTGGATGAACTTCTGCGCCAGCGGCGTTTTCGGGTGTGAGAACACCTCGCTTACCGTATCTTGCTCAATCAGCTTTCCGTCACTGATAACTGCCACCTGGTCACAAATACGCTTGACCACATCCATCTCATGCGTAATCAGTAGAATGGTCAGGCCCAGTCGACGATTAATATCTTTCAGTAATTCAAGAATAGAACGCGTGGTGGCTGGGTCCAGCGCGCTGGTGGCCTCATCGCACAGCAATACTTTGGGATTGCTTGCCAGCGCACGAGCAATAGCAACGCGTTGTTTTTGCCCTCCAGACAGATTGGCTGGGTAGGCATCATACTTTTCGGCCAGTCCGACCAAATCCAGCAACTGATCCACTCGCTGCTTGATTTCAGATGCTGGCGTGTTATCCAGTTCTAACGGCAGCGCCACGTTGCCGAATACGGTACGTGAAGATAACAAATTGAAATGTTGGAAAATCATCCCGATTTGGCGGCGGGTACGCGTCAATTGGCTTCCCGACAGGCTCATCAGATCTTTCCCGTCGATAAGTACTTTCCCCTGAGTCGGTCTTTCCAGAAGATTCACGCAACGAATCAAGGTGCTTTTACCTGCGCCCGATGCGCCAATTACGCCATAAATCTGGCCAGCAGGAACACGTAATGTCACATCATCAAGCGCGGTGACGACGCGTTCCTTTTGCTGAAAAACCTTTGTAACATTAATCAGTTCAATCATAAGTTTTATCAAGAATGACGATGGCCGGATTAGGAGCCGTGATGTTCCGACCCAATGTGAAGGGGATGTTAAGGCGTCTAGACGTCTAAGTCAATCAAGATCCCGCAAGGATGGCATTCTCCCTTATGATGAAAACATGCAATACTAAGCACAATTTATGCCATCAGGAGCAAAGGTAAGTGGCGAATAGCGTTCCAGCAATTTTTCTCGACCGCGACGGTACTATTAATGTCGATCATGGCTATGTCCATGAAATCGATCAGTTTCAGTTTATTGATGGGGTGATTGATGCCCTGTATGAACTTAAAAAAATGGGCTTTGCCTTGGTGCTGGTAACTAACCAGTCGGGGATTGCCAGAGGCAAGTTTACTGAAGACCAGTTCATGCAGCTTACCGAATGGATGGACTGGTCACTGGCCGATCGTGGTGTTGATTTGGATGGTATCTATTATTGTCCGCATCACCCTGATGCCGGTGAAGGGGAGTACCGCCAACAATGTGACTGTCGTAAGCCTCAGCCTGGCATGTTCCTCTCCGCGCAGCGTCATCTGCATATTGATATGGCTGCTTCCTATATAGTAGGCGACAAAATGGAAGATATGCAGGCGGCACAGGCGGCAGGAGTGGGAACCAAAGTCCTGGTAAAAACGGGTAAGCCGGTAACTGAAGAAGGTGAAAAACTGGCTGATTGGGTAATTGATAGCCTGGTAGACCTGCCTAAGACGATAAAACAGCATGGAAAATAGCCGTAAGGGTGGAAAAACGTGCGAACGGAAAAAAAGATCGAAAAAGTGGTTGTGTAACCCGTTCGGATCCCTATAATGCGCATCCACTGACACGGCAACAGCGGCAACGCAGCGCGGTGTCAGGAAGAGAAAGCGAAAATAATCGTTGACTCTTCATGAGGAAAGCGTAGTATACGCCACCTCGCGACAGCAGGCTCGGGCCGGTCGC